>JANNBX010000006.1:0-33189 GCA_031385945.1 Methylophilaceae bacterium
AATGATATGAAAAATGGGGCACGGTTTGTGAAGCCTGCTACGTCTAAAACATTTAAACCACGATAAAACATATGATTTCTGTACGCCCAATAGCTCAATCAGACTATGCAGATTGGTGTATTTTATACGCAGCCTACGCCGAGTTTTATCAAGTCACTCAAACAATCCAAATGCGTGACCAAGTTTGGTCTTGGCTACATGACTCAAGCCATGAGGCAAGTGGTTTTATTGCAATAAATAACCAAAGCGTGGCTGTCGGTTTAGCACATTACCGCTCGTTTTCTCGCCCACTTTCTGCGTCTATTGGCGGATTCCTTGACGACTTGTTTGTAACACCATCAGCTCGTGGTGGCAGAATAAGCAAAAAGCTCATCGAAGCTGTCGTTATGGTAGGTAAAGAAAAAAATTGGTCGGTTATTCGTTGGATTACTGCAGACAGCAATTACCGTGCACGTAGCACATACGAAAAATTAGCAACTCAAACTAAATGGGTTACTTACGATATCAAACTATAAAATCCCTCGCCGCAACATCTCATTTTTAGTACTGTCATTCTGAGTGAAACGAAGAATCTAGATTTTATTAGCTGCGTAATGGATTCTTCGTTTCACTCAGAATGACGCGAAATATATAATGTTAGTCAAATGAATTATATTTTCGCTTATTTTTGGGCAGCTCCCACTAGCCTAATAGGCTTAATGATTGCCCTACCCAGTCTTATTTCAGGCGCTAAAACGCAACGTATCAGTGGCGTGCTAGAAATCACTGGTGGTTTTTGGCTATTTACTTCAAAGTTTTATCCATCATTGCTACATTTTGATGCCATCACGTTTGGCCATGTCATTATTGCTAAAGACACCAAAATTTTAAGCGTTTGGCGTGAGCATGAGCATATTCATGTGCAGCAATATTGCCGTTGGGGAGTGCTGTTTTTGCTGGCTTATCCGTTAGCGAGCTTGTGGCAATTCATCCATCATCGTCACCCGTATTGGCATAATCCATTTGAGGTTGAGGCTTACACTAAAGCTGCGCCGCATGCGCCCACTCAATATCAAAACCAGCATCAAAAATCAGCACCGAAGCCAAAATAACTAACGCTGAACTATCGTTTGTGTTTAATGCTCTTAACAGCATCTTGTGGAGAAAATAATGGCTTTAAATTTAACTAAAAAATTGTTCAGTGCACTAGCTATTGCAGCACTGTTATTTGCTGGCAGCGCTTATGCTGAAAAAGGCTTGCTATGGAAAATGGAAGCGCCAAGCGGCAAAATCAGCTATTTATTTGGCACCATGCATGCAGATGACGCGCGCATTAACGATTTTTCGCCAGCCATTCAAGACGCGATGAAAGCCAGTGAAACCTACATGATGGAAACGCTACCCGCGCGTGACCCTTCTATTTACTTTATGCCAGAAGGTACGCTGCTTAAAAACTTATTGACTGATGCCGAGTACGAAAAATTCAAAACACTCACTGAATACCATGTGATGCATGATGAAGCGGCGAACCGCATGAAACCTTGGCTGCTGGCGGTGGTGTTTGATTTACCTAAGCCAGATACTGGGTATTCGCAAGATGCGCTGCTTTACCAT
The DNA here is from genome assembly GCA_031385945.1 of Methylophilaceae bacterium. Taxonomy (GTDB): domain Bacteria; phylum Pseudomonadota; class Gammaproteobacteria; order Burkholderiales; family Methylophilaceae; genus JANNBX01. Next base: position 1,594 of record JANNBX010000006.1, read on the forward strand.
TTAGCGGAATCGCAAGGTAAAGAGGCGTTGGGTTTGGAAGATACGCTAGAGCATTTTGCATCACTTGATGCGCTCACACTTGACGAGCAACTCACTATGCTACGTGCGGTGTTGAAGCGCACACAAGCGGATAAAGAGCGTGATTATGAGTTACTGTTAAACGCTTATTTAACGGGTGACGCTACGGAAATTAACAAGTTAGATGACAAAATTACAGGCGGCATGCTACCCAAGGCGTTATGGGCAAAAATGCGCGTAAAATTGTTAGATGAGCGCAACGTGATCATGGCAAAACGTGCTGCAGAGCAGGCGAATAGTGCGCCAACGTTTATTGCCATGGGAGCATCACACTTGCCAGGGGATAACGGCGTGATTGCACTGTTGCGCAAAGCACAATTTAAATTAACGGTGATACAGTGAGGGTTAAATGCTTTGTAAACGATACCCTAATCGATACGTTTAACTCTAGATGATGAAGTAAGATCGGGGTTTTTAAATGAACAACTTATTATTAGCGTTAGTGGTGTTAAGCGTAACGGCTTGTGCAAGCACGCAAAACAAGCCACAGCTTCAGCGCTTAAATGCTGAACAGCTAGCCGCTACGACAGTACCAGCAATCCCTAAAATGAGTTTGCAAGATGTAGTCACCATGTCAAAAAGTGGTGCAACGGCGGATGCCATTATTGCTAAATTAAATGCCAGTAACACCAGCTTTGATTTAACGCCATCGCAAAGTTTAGAGCTTGCTAAGCAAGGTGTTGACGTAAAAGTGCTCGACGAGATATACAAAACGCATGAACAAATTGTGCAAAATAAACACGCAGAAGCAGTTAACCAGCAAATGAAAGCAAAACAAATGGCTGAGAAAAAGCTAGCAGATGAAAAATCAAACCGCCAACGTAGTGAAAATTGGTGGGTAAACCGTGGCTGGGGTTACGACCCATACTACGGCAGTCTTTATTTAAACCAAGGCTTTGGTGGCTATAGACGTGGCTTTGGCAGTAATTTTGGCTACGGATTTGGTTGGTAAATAACTGTTTAAACTAAAAAGCCAGCTTGATTGCTGGCTTTTTTATGCTTAATTTTCTATGGTATTATTTTTAGATAGTTAATCTCACAAATTCGTCATACCAGCGGAGGCTGATATCTAGACAAGTTTCTGGTGAATGAATTATTCTTTATTTAAACATTCCTGTGCATCATATTTGTCTGGATTCCGACCTCCGTCGGAATGACAGTTACTTAAATTGGTATTTAAATCTCAACGCTGCCACTTCTTAGAAAGCTTGCTGTACGATGCGCCAACTGACTACTCAGATTACTGTTAAAACCCATGGCAAACGCCTTTATGACATTACGCCTGAGGTGCTGACTTGGGTTAAAAATAGCGGCTTTAAAAATGGCTTACTAACGCTTTATATTCAACATACTTCAGCGAGTTTATTGATTAACGAAAATTATGACGCAGATGTGTTGATTGATATAGAAGCGTTTTTTGCACGTTTAGTGCCAGATGGCGACAAGCTATTTATCCATACCGTTGAAGGTATTGATGACATGCCCGCACACGTAAGAAGTGCGCTTACGCAGACTAGCATTGGCGTACCAGTGATTGATGGAAAATTAGCGCTTGGGCAATGGCAGGGTATTTTTGTATTTGAACACCGTTTACAAGCGCAACATCGGCGGGTTTTATTGCATATAATTGGCGAGTAAATTACCTGGCTATGCACCAACTCATGGGGTCAAATGGTTTGCTGTTATGGCGTAGCTCAAAATAAACGCCATTACTCTCATTGCCCCCGCTGTTGCCCACATTAGCCACCGTATCACCAGCAGTTACGCGCTCACCAACTTGTTTTAACACGGCTTGATTATTGCCATAAATACTCATGTAGCCACTGCCGTGATCCACAATCAGCACATTGCCAAAACCACGCAACCAATCAGCAAATACCACTTGGCCACTGGCGATACTTTTTACTTCATTGCCCTCAGCGGCTTTAATAAATAAGCCGCGCCATGAAACGCCGCTCTCTGCGCGGGCTGAGCCAAAGCGGTTCGTCACACTGCCGCGCACTGGTAAATTGAGTTTGCCACGCAGGCTTGCGAAACGCACACCATCATCATCGGCACTTGGCAACGTATCGTTATTGGCAACCACTTGGTTATTTGGCTCTGTGGTATCGGGTGCAGATTGATTCGTTTTTTTGGTGCGCGTTTTTTTGACTTTTTTCGGCGGAATCACTTTTGCTAAACGCTCTATCAATTGAGATAAACGTTGCTGGTCGCGCTTTAGCTTATTGATTTCATTACGTTGGCTTTTGATTTGTGTCGATAGCGCACTCAACACCTGATTTTTTTCTTGTTTTTGCGCTTGCAGGGTTTTTCGCTCTTCTTCTTGCGCGAGTTTTAACGCAGTGATCTCAGCCAAGGTTGCGTTGGTTTGGTTATTTAATTGTGTGATTTTAGTTAAACTACCACGCAAACTTTCAATTAAATCTGCCCGCGCTTTTGAAACGTAGGTGAAATAATGCAACTCGCGAGAAACCGCATTAGGGTCTTGATTTTGCAATAAGGTTTGTGCGTAGCTTTGTTTGCCATGCAAATATTGCTCATAAACCAGTGCGCCCAAGCGTTGCTGTTGCTGGTTAATAGCCGCTTGTGTGCCATCTTTTTCAGACGCCAAATTGCTGAGTTTAGACTTGTGCTCGCGACCCTCTTTGTCTAAATCATGCAGCTTTTTATTAGCCTGGCTAATGGCTTGCTCGCTGGCTTTAAGCTCATCTGCAGCGTCTTTTCTGGCAGATTGCGACTCATCAAGCTCTTTGGTGAGTGCTTCAATTTTTTGCTGAATTTCACTTAAATCTTCACGGCTTTTTGCTTTGTCTGCGCTATTAGCCTGCTGGGTAAATACCCCAAACACTAACAATAACACAGAGCAAAATAGCGAAAAATTACGCAAACTGAACAAGGCTGTTACCTGTCATTTGTGCTGGTTTTGCTACACCCATCATATAAAGCAAAGTGGGCGACAAATCTGACAATGCACCTGTTTCGCTCATGGTAGCTGGCCGGCCAATATATAAACATGGCACTAAATTGAGCGTGTGCTGGGTATGTGGTTGCTGGTTAATTTCATCAAACATCAGCTCCACATTGCCATGGTCTGCAGTAATAATCACCTCGCCACCAATCTTTTGCATCGCTGCAACCACCCGCCCAATGCATACATCGATGGCCTCAACCGCTTTAATAGCGGCACTTAAATCACCCGTGTGCCCAACCATATCGCAATTGGCAAAGTTACAAATAATAGCGTTATACTTTTGTGCCGCAATCACGGCCTCTAAGTTTTCAGTGACTTCAAACGCGCTCATTTCGGGCTTTAAATCGTAAGTGGGTACATCAGGTGACGGCACTAAAATGCGTTCTTCACCAGCGAATACTTTTTCTTCGCCACCATTAAAAAAGAACGTTACATGCGGATATTTTTCAGTTTCGGCAATGCGCAACTGCGTTAAACCTAAGTTAGATACATATTCGCCAAAGGTATTACTAATATCAACTTGCTCAAAAACGGTAGTCACGCCGATTTCATTTTTGTCATGCTCGGTGAGCGTGTAATAGCCCCCAAGTTTGCGCACATGACGACGGTGAAAGCCATCAAAATGTGGCGCAAGCAAAGAGTGTGTGAGCTGACGGGCGCGGTCTGAACGGAAATTCATATATACCACCACATCGTTATCTTGCAAAATACCCACTGGTTTGCCATGTTCTAATAGCACCGTTGGTTTTACAAACTCATCGTTTTCTTCTCTTGCATAAGCGGCCTCTAAACCTTGCAGGGCAGATTCAGCGTTAAATTCTGCAATGCCTTCGGTAATTAAATCATAAGCAATTTCAACGCGTGGCCAGCGTTTATCGCGGTCCATTGCGTAATATCGGCCACAGATTGTGGCAATTTTTACACTACCCTTGCCTAATTCGTTAAGCGCATCGCACTCTGCTTCTAAGGCCGCCAAATAAGGCTTAGCACTAATGGGCGGCGTATCGCGGCCATCTAAAAATGCATGCACAAACACCCGCGCTACATTTTGCTCTATAGCCAATTGCATCATGGCGTGAATATGGTCTTGGTGGCTATGTACGCCACAATCTGAAATTAAGCCAAAAATATGCAAAGCGGCATTATTCGCCTTTGCTTTTTGAGTGGCCTCAAGTAATTTTGGGTCGCTAAAAAAACTACGCGTTGCAATCGCATTATTGATCCGTTCAAAATCCTGAAACACCACACGACCCGCGCCAATATTGAGATGTCCTACTTCTGAATTACCCATTTGACCTTGCGGCAAGCCAACAAAATTTTCACTGGCGTTAATCAAAGTATGCGGGTATTTCGACCAAAGTGCGTCCCAATTTGGCTTATTGGCGAGCAACATGGCGTTGTCTTTGCTCGTCTCACTCCAGCCAAATCCGTCTAAAATCAATAATGCTACAGGGGTCGTTTTCATGATGAATATTCAAAAATAATCGGTAGCTGACATTGTATAATTGCAAGCATGAAATTACTTGATAAGTTGTTAAAAAGTTTTAAAAAGTTGATTCGCGTGAAAAGCTTAAATGCTGCTGAAAGCTTGCAAACACGTGGCTTCGACGCGGGTGAATATTACTGGCTGTTTGCAACACCCGTACATTTGGTTTTGCAACGCGATAGCTTTAGCATGGCAGAACCACTTGTGTTAACGGCTGCTGAACATGAAAGCTTGTTAGCCACTTTAAATTTGCATTTTAAAGAAGATAGCTTACAGTTTTTTGAGCACGCATCTACTTGGTTTTTACGCTTAAAATATGACCCGGAAATTAGTACAGTTGCGCCACAAACACTGGTGAATCGCGACATTCAAGCGTATCTGCCAAGCGGCGCTGGTGCGGCTAAATGGGCGCAACTGACGAACGAAATACAAATGTTATTGTTTGAACACCCTGTCAATATTACGCGTGAAAACCAAAAACAATTCACGGTGAATAGTGTGTGGTTTCACGATTTAGGTTGTATAAAAGATGACTGAAATTGTACAAAGGCAATATGATACAACAGCCGCCGCCAGCTTAGTCGAAAATGGTGTAAATGCAGTGCTTGCCAAAGTATTAAGCGCACGTGGTATTGTTGAAAAATCGCAACTTGAAAGCCACTTAAGCAATCTACTGACGCCAGACAGCCTTACGAATAATGCGCAAATGGCGGTGTTACTGGCTGATGCCATTGCGGCGAATAAAAGCATTTTGATTATTGGCGATTACGATGCAGATGGCGCCACAGCGACTGCCGTGGCGATGAAAGGCTTGAAGGTTTTTGGTGCCAAGGTTGATTTTTTAGTGCCAAATCGCTTTGAATACGGCTATGGCTTAACGCCTGAAATCGTTGATTTAGCCGCTACGCTACAGCCCGATATAATCATCACTGTGGATAATGGTATTGCCAGTATTGAAGGCGTTTTGCGCGCTAATCAATTGGGTATTCAAGTGCTGATTACCGACCACCATTTACCAGCGGAAACTACGCCTGCCGCCACTTGTATTATTAACCCCAATCAACACGGCTGTAACTTTAAAAGTAAAAACCTAGCAGGCGTAGGCGTGATGTTTTACTGCTTGCTGGCCTTACGTATTGAGCTACGCTCACGCGGTGCGTTTGATAGTAAGCCAGAGCCAAACTTGAGTAGTCTGTTAGATTTAGTCGCCCTTGGCACCGTGGCAGATTTAGTGCGCCTAGACGATAATAACCGCATCTTAGTTGAGCAAGGGTTGCAGCGTATTCGTGCAGGAAAATGCTCTGCAGGCATTACCGCATTGCTAAATATTGCAGGTCGTAGCCCACAACATGTGACAGCTCAAGACTTAGGTTTTTACGTAGGGCCAAGGCTCAACGCGGCTGGCAGACTAGATGATATGCGGCTAGGTATTCAATGTTTGCTCGCTGAAACAGAGCATGAAGCCAACACATTAGCCCAAGAATTACACGACTTAAACGCTGAGCGCCGCAATATTGAAGCCGACATGCAAGACGGCGCGATGTTAGCGCTAGATAATTTAGACATTAAAGACCAATACACCATCAGCATTTATCAAGCTGACTGGCATCAAGGTGTGATTGGCATTTTAGCCTCACGCATTAAAGAGCAGTTTCACCGCCCTGTGATTGTGTTTGCTGATGCGAACAATGGTGTTTTAAAGGGCTCTGGCCGCTCAATACCAGGCTTTCATCTGCGCGATGCGCTAGATTTAGTGACCAAACGCAAGTCTAATTTGATACAAAAATTTGGTGGCCATGCCATGGCGGCTGGTTTAACCATTAGCCAAAATGACTTTGCTGAATTTCAAACAGCTTTTGAATCAGTTGCCAGGGAGCTGCTCAACGAAGCTGATTTAACAGCCGTGATTGCGACAGATGGCTCAATTTCTAGCACAGACATGACACTTGAAACTGCACAAATATTAGAAACACAAGTGTGGGGGCAAGGCTTTGCTGAGCCTTTGTTTTACGACACGTTTAAGGTGGTAAGCCAAAAATTGTTGGGCGAAAAGCACTTAAAATTGCTGCTAAAAAAAGATGACCTGCAAAAAAATCAAACACAATTTGATGCCATATTTTTTAAGCAAACTGAGTTTCTGCCCGATGTCGTCAGTTTGGTATATCAATTTCAAACCAATACCTTCAGAGGCTTGCAAACGCTACAACTCATGGTGAAATATGCCGAAAATGCCAACCCATAAAACGCTTAAATTAGTAGCTCGCTGGTTTGTATTCACTTGGTTTTTTATCGGCGGCATCGCGCATTTCGCATACCCTGAGCCATTTTTACGGATTATGCCGCCGTATGTTCCATTTCATTTGGCTTGTGTTTATATCAGTGGTTTTTTTGAATTGCTGGGTGCGCTTGGCTTATGGGTTAAGCCGGTAGGCGGGCTTTATATAAGAGAGTTGGCGGGTTATGGTTTGATGCTGCTCACCGCTATTGTCACACTGGCCAATATACAAATGTTCCAGCATCCTGAGCTGTTTCCAAGCATTCCTTACTGGGTGTTGGTCATTCGCTTCCCCGTGCAGGGATTGCTGATTTGGCTGATTTGGTGGGCTTCACGCGAAGACACTACATAAACCCACCAGTCAATACTTAAGTAATCACCGTTGGTGCTTCACGGCCAGTTTTTTCTTTTAATTGCGAAATCTCCATGGCTATACCTATCAACTCTTTTAGTGCCACTTGCGCATCTAAGTGATGTTTAGCGATGTCTGGCTGGTAGCTTTCTAAGTAAATACGAATAGTGCCGCCTGAGGTGCCCGTACCAGACATTCTAAAAATAATGCGTGAGCCACAAGTAAATAAAATGCGAATACCTTGATTTAAACTGAGCGAGCCATCAATTGGGTCTTGGTATAAAAAATCATCCGCAGTATCAACGGTGTAATTACCAAATACGCGGCCAGCCAACGTTTCAAATTTGCTATGAATATGCTTAATAACATCGCTTGCCGCTTCAAGCGGTATATCTTCATAATCGTGGCGTGAGTAAACATTACGGCCATATTCTGCCCAGTGCGCTCTAACAATGCCTTCAACATCTAGCTTACGGACCGCCATAATATTGAGCCAGCACAACACAGCCCAAAGACCGTCTTTTTCGCGAATATGATTACTACCAGTACCAAAACTCTCTTCACCGCAGAGCGTTACTTTTTCAGCATCCATCAAATTGCCAAAAAACTTCCAGCCTGTTGGGGTTTCGTAAAATGGAATATCTAATTTTTGCGCTACCAAATCGACCGCGCCGCTGGTTGGCATTGAGCGGGCAACGCCTGCAAGGCCAGCTTTATAAGCAGGTATCAAGTGTGCGTTAGCAGCAATAATCGCCAAACTATCGCAAGGTGTGACAAAAAAGTGATTACCTAAAATCATATTACGGTCGCCATCGCCATCAGACGCCGCGCCAAAGCTTGGTGCATTTTCGCCATATAAAATTTCAACAAGCTCATGGGCATAGGTTAAATTAGGATCTGGGTGACCGCCGCCAAAGTCAGTGAGTGGCTCACAATTCATCAAACTATCTTTACTTGCGCACAACACATCAACTAATAAATCTTTAGCATACGGCCCTGTAATTGCATGCATAGCGTCAAATTTAAACTTGAAATCACTTTTGAATAATGTACGAATCGCATCAAAATCAAATAGCTGCTGCATGAGTAAGGTGTAATCAGCCACTGGGTCAAACACCTGCACAAGCATGCCGTCTAGTTTGTGCTCACCAAGAGTGTCGATATCGATATCTATTGATTCTGAAATAAAATATTTTTTAACAGTTTTACTGATTTCGTAAATAGCTTCAGTAATTTTCTCAGGTGCTGGGCCACCATTGGGCGTGTTGTATTTAATGCCAAAATCGCCATCAACACCGGCTGGGTTGTGGCTGGCAGACAAAATAATGCCACCTAATGTTTGGTATTTGCGAATTATATGCGACGCCGCAGGCGTAGAAAGCAAACCGCCCTTACCCACGAGTACTTTACTAAAGCCATTTGCAGCAGCCATTTTAAGAATTATTTGCACAGCTTCACGATTAAAATATCGACCATCACCACCCAAGGTCAAAACAGCATTAGCTGGTAGCTCGCCTTGCTCAGTTTTTAGCGCATTAAAAATACTTTGCACAAAGTTAGCCAAGTAATGCGGCTGCTGAAACACAGTCACGCGTTTACGTAAACCAGATGTACCGGGTTTTTGATCTAAAAATGGTGCAGTTTGAATGGTAGTCATGCTCATAAATAACTCTTTTAATCTTTCACAGGTTGATTTTTAATCGATATTTTGCCGAGTAAAGCTTTGCCTTGATCTGTTTGCGCTAAGCCTTCAAGCATGGCAGCAATATTTGTGCCGCCTGCACTCGATAAAATATCCATCACATTTGTCATGCCATTGTTTACTGTGCCTGCATTGGCAATAATTTTTAAATCGGCTTGAGAGAGCGCTTTAGCCTGCTCAATACCTACGGCTTGATTCGCTTTTACTTGCTCAATTGTCACTAAATATTGTTGATAACCCTCATTATTACCAATTTCTTTTGCGAGCACAATTTGTGCTTCTACAGGCGCTAGCTGCATAGCCATTTCAGCATCAGCGCGGGCTTTACCTTCTATCGCCACACCCTCGGACTCACGCTTTTTACTTTCCAGGTTACCTTCGGCTACTAGTATGGTTGTCGCTTTTGTACCTTCCGCAACTAAAATAGTGGTTTCTTTTTCTTGGGCGGCTTTAATAATCGCCATTTCTTTGTTAATGGCAGCGGTTTCTTTATCTTGATTAGCTTGCACAATTTGTACATCTTTCGCTATGCTAGCTTGTGTTACCTCAGTCACTTTGGTAATTTCCAGTTCTTTTTCCATCGTAATTTTAGCTTGCGACTTAATAGATTGCTGAGCTAATTCGTTAGCAATACCCACTTCTTTTTCTTTTTCAGCGGTACGCGCACCCACTTTTTGTAACGCATCTTGTTCTTGAATATCTTGCTCACGCTTAGCTTCAATTTCAGCAATACTGGCACGCTTCATATTTTCAGCCACCTCTATGCGGCTTTCCATTTCAATGAGCGACTTCTTTTTTTCCATAATATTTTTAATCACAAATGATGAGTTTGAATCTCTAATATCCATTAACTCAATATTTTTAACTGTAGATACGCCCCAGTTTTTAAGTTGTAATTCAACTTCACGAGTAAATGACTCGCCAAACTGACCTCGGCCTTGCATAATTTCTTCAATATCTGCTGAGGCTAAAATAGTTCGTACTGCGCCTTGCAAAATAGCCTTAAGCTGGTTACGCAACTCATCAAATGAGCTCACACGTTGCGCAGCAATATTAGAATCTGTAATACGAAAAAACGCTTTTATATCCACCATGAACGGCAGACGACCCTTGTCGTAGGCTTCATACGCTTCTAAATCTTCGCTAAAAACAGATACTGGCAATACAATTTTGACGATACCAATTTTAGGTATCCAAGATGGCCATTCGTAATACGAATTACCTGCATCATGCTCTTTACCGTATGAAACGGTTGATTTACCAGATTGAATAATATGCACTTCATTAGTGGGAACGACACGCCGAAGAAACAAAGCGACCAGCAATAATATGACAACAAAACCCACAAAAGCGATAATCGCCAAAGAAACTGCACTAACTCCAAACATAGTTGACCCCAATTAATGATTTTTATAAGTGATTATTATTTAATCGTATCTACATTGATTATAGACGATAGCAGTAATTTTTTAAGGTCAGGTGAAAACTTTTAAAAAGACATAAGAACTTGTGGAAAACCAGCACATTTAAAGCAGTTGATGATGTACCAACATTCAGTAATTAAAAAAGGGATTTAGTGATTGAAGCTGAAATTAAGCGATTGAAGCTGAGACTAGGTATTTAAAGGCAGGATAAGGCGGTTAAATACAGGATTACGCGATTATTTCTTGCTCTTGTAGCTGTCGTAAAATACCTTCGCCAAAAGTGATTAAGGCTTGTGTATCTGCCTGACTTTCCATAACTGCTTGGCTAGCTGGGTCTTGTTTGTTGGCAGTTGTAGCTAAATTAACGCTGAGTTGTGTGAGCGCCTCAACACCTGTGTGTGGTTTATCTTTTAAAATATGGAGTAGCTGAGCGGTGAGTTCATTTAGCTCAACAAATTGCACTTTAAATGCAGCGTTACGATATACCACCAAAAATATTGGCTGACTTAATGGTGCTGTGGGCTTATTTTTTGCAGATATTTGATGTACCGCAAAGTGGTATTTCACAAGCGCTATACTTGGGTTAACAACAATTTTTTGTGTCATTAAATCATGATTTTTAGGACTATTTTCACCACCAAAAGGAGCTGTTTGCATGCTGCTGACAGCCAGCTCTAGCCACTCGTAGTGCGCTAAACTGGTTAGGTAAACGGGTAAATTTGGCTGTGTCGTTAAATAATTAAAAAAGGTTTTTGGAATATCTCTAAATAGTGGGCTTTGGCTAGGATAATGTGCAAAAAAATCGCGTACAAGCTTGCGCCAAGCGCGCTTGCCAAGTACCAATTGTAAAACTGGATAACAGGCTGAGACGCTAGAAAATATATTATTGAAAACAATTTCTGTATAAACCGCCATACGTTTTTTATCAACTTTAGCAGGTGCTTTATGATGTTTTGGATCACGTATATGCGCACAAAAAGCTTGTTGATATGCCTGAAAACTAGGGTGCTCTAATGCCATGATTAAGCGCTTGCGAGTAATGGTTGAATGGCTTGATATTGACGTTGTAACACTGCTATTTGATTGATTTCATGCATTAAAATTGGTAAAGCAGGAATATTAGTATCACGCTCTAATAAAGTAGGGAAAACACCATAAAGTTGATAGGCTTCTTCTAGCAATGCCCAAACCTCGGGCACAACATCCTGTGCGTGCGTATCAATAATTAAGTTATCTGCCTCACGATCATGCCCAGCAATATGTGCATAAACAATACGCTCACCAGGAACACCGCGCAAAAATACGTGTGGGTCAAAACCAAAATTCACACTATTCACATAAATATTATTGATATCTAAATGCAAGTCACAATCTGCCTCACTCAATACCGCATTTAAAAAAGTTAGCTCATCCATGCTAGAAATAGGCGCTTCCGCATAGTAAGAAGTATTTTCAATAGCAATTCGTCGCTCTAGCGTGTCTTGTACTTGCTTAATGCGGTTAGCCACATAAAACACGGCTTCTTCTGTAAACGGTATGGGCAGTAAATCATGCATATAGCTCGGTTTACCTAAGTTTAAGTCACTGCAGTAACTCAGATGCTCAGTGTAGAGCACGATTTTATGCTGGTTTAAAAAGCTTTTTACTTGCTGTAAAAAAAACGTATTCAGTGGGTCTGGCCCACCGAGAGATAATGATAAGCCGTGACAGGTAAGTGGGAAGCGTTCGGCAAGCCAAGCAATTTGAACTGCTTGTTTACCGCCCGCTTCTATCCAGTTTTCTGGTGCAATTTCTAAAAAACTAACATGCTCAATTAAATCACTTTCAAATGCAGCTTGCAGCGGAGCAATTAACTCGCGCTTTAAGCCAAAGCCTGCACCTTTTAGCAGAGCCACATTTTTTGAGGCCGAATGAGTTTGATTAGTTAGCACCATTTATTGGCTATTCAATTATCTAGCAATTCAGTTATTTTTTGTCTGAATGGCAAGAGCCTTCTTTCATTTTGTCGGCTTTCATTTCACCATGGCATGAGCCTTCTTTCATTTTGTCGCCCATTTTTTCACTTCCGCATGATGCTTCGGCGCCTTTTTCCATTTTTTCAGATTTAGCTGCGCCACATTTACCAGTGCCACATTTGCCGTCTTTCATATCTTTGGCGTCTGCTACCATATAGCCTGATGTAAGTGCTTTTAATGCAAATGGATTAGTTGCTGCTGAAACTTGCGTAGTGGCAATAGATGCAACAAAAGCGCCGCCAATAGCCAATGCAATAGCTGTTTTAGATGTGTTCATGTGAAACTCCTTAAGATATATTAGATTTGATAACTCAAAAATCAGTTGCCTGTTAACGTCATTACTTGCAGTTATACGCATTCAATATTGAGTTAGATTCAACTAGCTTCGTTTTGAGACTAAACCGTATTTGACTGATTGATTGCTTGAGTTACTTTATCGTGTACCGATTGCGGTAGGCGTATTTGATTATCTGATTCAATCGCTGTAGTCGTTTTACGTACACTTTTTTGTATCAACTTAAGTTGATTAGCAAAACGTGCACAAAATTTACAAATCATCAAATGTAGTTTAAGTGAGCATTTTTCACTAAACGTTAATCGACGATCTAAATTGTGAGATAGCAACTGGCTGGCTTGTTTGCAACTTAACATACTATTTTTCAACCTCCAGCCAATGAATTTCTAAACATTTACGTAACCCCATTCGAGCGCGATATAGCATCACCCAAGCATTGGTCGTGGTGATGTCTAGTTCCTTACAAATAGTTTCGTTATCTTCTTCAATCACTTCACGCAGCATAAATAAAGCGGCTAATTTTTTAGGTAGTTTATCCATACAACTCTGTAATACACCTAAAAATTGCTTTTGTTCCAGCTCACCTTCTGGCGCATTCCAGCCCATCGGTGCGTCTATCCAATGGCCTTCATCATCAAAAAAGTCGTCTGCACCAGCTGTATCTGGAATATTTTCTTCATATACTAAAGCAGTGGTTTTCACTTGCACACGCATCACATCAATAATTTTATGTTTCAAAATACCAGTCAGCCAGGTGCGTGGGCTAGACTGCTCAGCAAAGCTGGGACTTTTAATAGCGGCTAAGAACGTTTCTTGCACCACGTCTTCTGCTTGATGTGGGTCGCGTAAACGCGCTAGGGCAAAGCGATATAGATAGTCCCCGTGCTCGTTGAGCCAGTCATGGGCGCTAGCATTTGCAGCTTTATTAGTAGTGTTCATAGGCGTATTGAAGCATAAAAATTAGGTTATTGCACCCCGCCTATTATATTGGCATGACAGTTCACTCAGGTCGCTTTACTGTGCATACAAGCTAGGTAAGCGACTGCATCTGGTTGGTTATTTGTGCGCTGCGCTTGCCAAATAGTTTCTGCTAAACAATCCATTAAGTCATGTTGCGCGAGCATGGCGTCTTGATGCTTAATTAACAGCGCTTGATAATGCCCTGCAATACCAATAGGCTGGTTAATTTGTACTTGCTCTAAAATAGATAAATGTAGACTCATGTGCAAAAATGGATTGGTTTCACCCATCTCAGGGTAATAAGCTTGGCCGCGATATTTTTCAGGCTGGTTCAGTACTGTGTGATATTCCGCGTGCATGATCATCACTTCCACTGCAATTTTCTCAAGCGGCGTGAGGTCGGTTTGTGCGTTGAATTTAGCCCATGCGTCAAAGAAAAAGTCGCGTACTTCGTCACGGCTAGGGTTAAATAATGCCATATCAATGCGCCTTAAAGAGTGCTAATACGCTAGTATTACTGCGTATAACGCAGGGTTTATTGCTGTCAAGCGATGGAACAATTTGGCCGTTACCTAAAAAACCTAACATTGGTAAATTACCGTAAATACTGTGAATCATCTTTAGTTTTTCATCCATTAAGGGTCTGGCTAACTTGGCAGATGTCTGCGTGCAAAAAGATAAGTCTGAAAGTGGTGAAAAGAGTAGTGCAAAGTCAGCTGATGCATGACTTGAATATTCTGCCGGGTGCGAGTCAAAAGCAAAGCTTGATTTTGAATCAGCACTAGAGTCAGTTGCAGAACTCAAATGAGATACAGGACTTAGATCAGTATTTGAGCTGGGTAATTGCATGTTTTGCAAACTCACTTCAACACCAGTCATGGCTTTTTGTAAGTATGATTCTGGCGCACCTTTACCGTTTTTCCAAACGGTATAACTACCAAAACCAGTTGCATCGCCCGCCACCGCTCCAAAACGCATGCCTTGTTGCGTCATCCAAGAAGTATTAAGCGCGTGTGGCGCGGTAATGGTTAATATAGGTTGATTGGGCAGATTATCTGCAGGAATTGCCCACTGTAAGCTATCATCAATCACCAATACTGCAACGCCTGCGGCGTCAGTTACCCAATCTTCTTCAGTAAAAATACAAGGCGCCATACAACCAATAATTTGTGTAGTTTGTGCTGCAGCAGCAGCGGCTTGAATAGTGGCTGGTAGGTCTTTTGCAAAGTCAGGTGTTAACAATAAAATAACACTGTTTGCACTGACTAAATTAGCGCGCGCTAATGCTGCTTGTATTGTTTTTTTAACCAAATCAGGTGTGGCAGTATGGCTAATACCGATGCTGCTAGCTACTTTCATACAGTTTTTGCCTTATATTCACATAAGTCAGCAATCACGCATTCGCCACATTTAGGGCTACGCGCTGTGCACACGTAGCGACCATGCAAAATTAGCAAATGATGCGCGTCTTTCATAAACTCAGTGGGTATGGTCTTCATGTATTTTTTTTCAACATCTACAACTGTTTTGCCAGTCGCTAGTTTTATACGATTACCTAAGCGAAACAAGTGTGTATCTACCGCAATGACTGGCTGACCAAACGCTGTATTTAGAATAACATTCGCAGTTTTTCTACCTACTCCTGGCAGGGCTTCTAGTGCTTCACGCGTATTTGGAACGATAGATTGGTGTTGGTTAATCAGTATCTCGCATGTGGCTAATACGTTTTTAGCTTTGGCGTGATACAGCCCAATAGTTTTAATGTAACTTTCAAGCTGGCTTAAGCCAAGCGCAAATATCGCCTCTGGCGTGTTGGCCACGGGGAATAATCTCGCAGTAGCTTTATTTACACCTACATCAGTTGATTGAGCCGATAACATCACAGCTATGAGCAGCTCAAAAACTGAGTCTGCACGTAATTCGGTTGTAGGATTTGGAATACTAAGGCTTAAACGCCGAAAAATTTCAAACCTTTTTTCAGCGTTCATGTTGTGCTAAGCCACTTGTGGAGTTGGCAAACTTGCTAATTTTTCAGCTTTGCGTAGCTCAATATAATTACGGCCTGCAATTAGCAATGCTAGGCCAATAAACGCGCCTGGCGGCAACACCGCGAGTAAAAAGCCATGATAATCAGGAATCACCGTTAGAACAAACTGTTTAGCTGACTCACCAAGCGCTAAATCAACGCCTGAAAACAAAGTGCCTTTGCCAATAATTTCGCGCATGCCGCCTAATATTGATAACACAAATGCTAAGCCTAAACCCATCATCAAACCATCAAGTGCTGATGCTGGTGTTGGGTTTTTAGCAGCAAACGCTTCAACACGGGCAAGCACTATACAATTAGTAACTATTAACGGTATAAATATGCCGAGCACTTTGTGCAAATCGTGTGCGTATGCATTCATGCCTAAATCAATAAAGGTCACTAGTGCTGCAATAATTAAAATAAACACTGGAATACGAATTTCGGCAGGCACGTAATTACGCACAGGTGAAACAGCTGCGTTACTCGCCATCATCACAAACGCTGTTAGTAAGCCTAAGCTAAAGCCGTTTACAAACGTGGTAGTCACCGCCAGTGTGGGGCACAAACCCAAAAACTGGACCACGCCCGGGTTTTGCTTCCATAGTCCGTTATTGATAATTTCTTGATACTTATTCATGGCTCACTCCACCTTTTCCTACCTTTAAGTGTTCACTAAAGAGCTCGTCTTTATTTTCGGCATAATATTGCAGCGCTTTATGCACCGCTTTGACCACCGCTCTAGGCGTTATAGTTGCGCCCGCCATGTAGTCAAATGTGCCGCCATCTTTTTTAACTTGCCATTCTTTTTCGTTTTTGGTTTGGAGTGACTGTTGATCAAATTGCTTAATCCAAGTGTCTCGCGCTATCTCAATATAGTCGCCCAAACCAGGGGTTTCTTTGTGCGCTAATACCCGCACGCCACTTAAGCTACCGTCATATTTCACTGCAATTAACAGCTTTATATTACCGCTGTACCCGTCAGGCGCAACTGACTCTAAAATGACAGCAGCGGGCTGGTTATTGATACGTGCACGGTGCACGGTTAAGTCAATGTCGCCTAATAAATCTGTAGGCGCTATTTGAATCGTGTCTTTCAATAAGTCGTTATCGTGTAAGTTTTCAGGCAAAATTTGGCGAAAAAGATCCATGCGTGCTAATGCTTCACTTTGCGCAATCGGCGCTTTGGTGTTTTCGTTAGTAATAGCCAAAATAAACGTGCCCGCTACGCCAAACACAATCATCACTAGCGCGGTTTTTAATGCGTGTTTAACCATATTATTTTGCATGGCCGAATACTCGCGGTTGTGTGTAGGTGTCTATCAACGGTACACAAATATTAAAAATAATTACAGCAAAAGCTACGCCATCTGGGTAGCCACCTAGCACGCGAATCAAATAAGTGAGCACACCAACGCCTGCTGCAAAAAATAATTTACCGTTAGGTGTAGTTGGCCCAGAAACAGGGTCGGTAATAATAAAAAACGCTGCAAACATGGTTGCACCACTAAATAAATGGAACAGCGGGTTTACATAATGATTAGCATCCGCCAAGTAAAACGCGCCAGATACTAGCGTGATTGCTGCTAAAAATGCCACAGGTAAATGCCAACTGATAATTTTTTGTTGCAATAAATATATGCCACCTAGCAAATATGCAAAGGTGACAAACTCATTGCCTTTGCCGCCAATTGCGCCAAAAATCGGTGCGTTCATCACATCTTGTGCAGTGTGATTCAGCGTTAATTGTGTTTTTAAGTAATCCAATGGCGTGGCTGATGTCAGTGCATCAATGGCTACACCCATAGGCAAATGCCCTGCAAACATATAATTGAGCTGCTCTGCAAAACTCAATTGTGTTTTGATTAAAGCCAGCGGTGCCGCCCAGCCACTCATCAGTAGTGGAAACGAAATCAACAAAACCGCATAGCCAACCATAGCAGGGTTAAATGGGTTATAGCCCAAGCCGCCATATAGTTGCTTAGCGATCACAATCGAAAAACTCACACCCACTACAATTAACCACCAAGGTGCTAGCGGCGGAATAGCCAACGCCAATAACCAGCCTGTTACCAGCGCACTACCGTCCATTAAAAATGGCTTTATTGGACGATTACGCAACTTCAACATCAGCGCCTCAGAGCCAAGTGCGGTAATGGTTGCCAGCAAAATAGTCACCAATATAGCCGGGCCATACACATAAACGTAAGCAATAATGCCTGGAATCAAGGCCAGTGCTACTTTAAGCATGATGACGCTAACTGAGGGTGCAGCTGATAAATAAGGTGAGCGTGACATTATGTTATTTGGTTTCTTTTTAAAATCATGGTTGTTACCTCTTTGAACGACTAATAAATTCGTTTTAAGTCATTTCAAACTGTTTGATTCTGACAATAAGTTAGCATTCCAAAATTGCTAAAGCTACTCAATGTTGCCATCTCGAAATACCGTAAGGCGTCAATCTAGCCAGCATACAAGCAAATAGTGATGAGCGATATTATTACGAATCAGCCGCTAACTTAGCTGCTTTGGCAGCTTTAGCACGCTCAATTGCGGCAGCTATTTTCATTTGCTTATCATGCTGTTCTTGTTCTACCGAACTCACTTGCGAAACAACTGGCGCAGATACTTTTATAGCTGTTTCAGCAATGGCTTCAACAGCCTTTTCATCATCAACTTTAGTGGCTTTATCCATATTTAACGCAGACTCAGACTGCTGATTAGCCGCCTGTTTAGCCGCTTTTGCCTTGGCAATTGCAGCGGCTATTTTGGCTTGCTTAGCTTCTGCGTCAATGTCTGATTGAGTAGTTATTTGCGGCGCTACATCAGCTAACTTTGTGATAGCTGGCTCTGTTCCACCAATAGCTGCAACTTTTTCAGCCGCCGCTTCACGTCTTGCATCTATCGCTTTTATTTCTGCTTCTACTGCGCTTGTAACTTCTGCAACGTTTTTCGGCGCATCACTTTGCGCAGCTTTTAATGCTTTTGCGCGCTCAATAGCGGCGGCAATCGCAGCCTTTTTGTCCTCAATTGCAGGCGCTACTGCTAAATTAGCCTCTGCAGCCACATCTGATGGAGCAGCGTCTATGGTATTAAGTACTGTAACTTCTTTTTTAGCGGCTGCCTCTTTAGCAGCAAGTCCTTTAGCCGCATTACGTTCAGCACGTTCTGTTTTTTCGCGCTCAATGCGCTCCAATTTAAAATCATTACGTTCACGCGCAATATCTGCCGCTTCTTTAGCGCGGTCTAGTGCAATAATTTCACTTTTACCAAAGCGATAATATTGCACCAAAGGAATATTGCTCGGACACACGTAGCTGCAAGCACCGCACTCAATACAATCAAACAGCTTGTATTCGCGAGCTTTTTCAAACTCGTTACCTTTGGCAAACCAGTAGAGCTCTTGCGGTTGCAAGCTCACTGGGCAAGCATCTGCGCAACGTGCACAACGAATGCAAGGCATTGCTGGCGGCGGCTCTGCAAATAAAGCTGGGCTTGCCGCAATAATACAGTTAGCTGCTTTGGTGAGCGGCACGGCCATGTTTTCACGGTTAAATGCAGGCAAATCAAAGCCCATCATTGGGCCGCCCATAATGTAGCGATTAACACTTGGTTTAGCGCCGCCTGCGGCTTTAACTAAATCACCCACTGGTGTACCAAATAAAATCTCAAAGTTTTGTGGTTGCGTCACATCACCCGTCATTGAAACAATACGGCTCAGTGATGGCTCACCAAAATCAAAATAACGGTGTAGTGCTAACACAGTCGCCACGTTAAACACCTGTATGCCTACATCAGTTGAGCGTTTGTCTGATGGAATTTCTAAACCTAACAATAAGTAAATCAAGCGACGCGCATCGCCACTAGGGTAAAGCGTTGGTACTGTTTTAACTTCCATTCCGTCAATAATGGCAGCGCGCATACTTGCTGCGGCTTCTGGCTTATTGTCTTCAATGCCAATCAATACGCGTGTAGCACCCAATAAATGTTGGGCGATTGCGATACCTTTTATAATTTCATCAGCGCGTTCACGCATGAGCATATCGTCACAAGTAATATAAGGTTCGCACTCAGCTGCGTTAATCACCAGCGTATGCACACCTGATTTTCCTTGTGCATTCAACTTAATATGCGTTGGGAACGTTGCGCCACCCAAACCGACAATGCCTGAAGTGCGTAGCTTTTTCACCAACTCTGCGCGTTCGGTATTGCGCCAATCGGTAGCTGACTTTTCAATCCAAGCATCGTGGTTGTCAGGCGTTAAAATCATACATCTATCAGGCAAGCCTGACGGATGCGGAATAATACTGTCTTCAATTGCACTTATTACGCCTGAAGTTGGTGCATGTATAGCCGCAGAAACGTTGCCATCAGCCTCGGCTAATAGCTGGCCTTTTAATACTTGCTCACCAACATTCACTCTAACTTTAGGCATGTTACCCACGTGTTGGCGTAATGGCAGAATCAGCCTTTCAGGCATTGGTAGTTGCGCGATAGGCAGTTGTGTTGATTGTGCTTTGTTTTCAGGCGGATGTACGCCGCCATGAAACGGGAAAAACTCCTTGGCAGATTTCAACAAATTAGCGATATTTACAAATGCGTTCATTCAGTTCTTTGTCAGTTTCTCAATGTTTAATGTAAAGTCATACCGACTGCTTTAATCGGTATCACTGGGTGTTTCCATTTCCAATTATCAGGTGTTTCACCAATCGGCTCCATGGTAATGCAGTCCACTGGGCAAGGCGCCAAACAAAGCTCGCAGCCCGTGCACTCGTCAGCAATAATGGTATGCATGTGTTTTGCAGCGCCTAATATTGCATCGACTGGGCAGGCTTGTATGCACAATGTGCAGCCTATACAAGTTGCCTCATCGATAAACGCCACGGCTTTTGGCTTTTCAGCACCATTTTCAGCATTTAGTGGCTTGTATTCCACGCCCATTAAATCAGCTAGCGCCCTAGCGCCTGCGTCGCCACCGGGTGGGCACTGATTAATGTCTGCCTCACCCGACGCAATAGCAGTGGCATAGGGTTTACAACCTGGATAACCGCATTGACCACATTGCGTTTGCGGTAAAATCGCATCAATACGGGCAACTAAAGGGTCACCTTCCACTTTAAATTTGAGCGCCGCATAGCCCAAGCCTAAGCCAAGCACTACACTTAATCCCACCATCACATATATTGCAATTAACACAATTAACCTGCTCTAACTAAACGCGCACTAGGCCGCTAAAGCCCATAAATGCTAGGCTCATTAATCCAGCGGTGATAAACGCAATAGCTGGTCCTTTAAAAATAGCAGGTACGTCAGCCGCCTCCATACGCTCGCGCATGCTCGCAAACAACACCAACACCAGCCAAAAACCCATTGACCCCCAAAAACCGTACTGTAGTGATTGCCATAAATTATGTTTAAGCTGCACATTGAGTAATGGAATACCTAACACCGCACAATTAGTCGTAATCAGCGGTAAATAAATGCCTAACATTTGGTACATCGCTGGTTGCGATTTTTCCATGATCATTTCTGTGAGCTGCACCATGCCCGCAATCACCACAATGAAAGTGAGTGTGCGTAGATAAAAGAGTTCAGGACCAAGCAAATATTCACTAATCAAATAACTAGTGCCTGAACCTAAGGTCAACACAAAAGCAGTAGCCGCACCCATTGCAATGGATGCTTCAAGCTTTTTAGACACACCCATGAATGGGCATAAGCCTAAAATTTTCACCAACACAATGTTATTCACAAG
Organism: Methylophilaceae bacterium; assembly: GCA_031385945.1. Lineage (GTDB taxonomy): Bacteria > Pseudomonadota > Gammaproteobacteria > Burkholderiales > Methylophilaceae > JANNBX01. Next base: position 22,933 of record JANNBX010000006.1, read on the forward strand.
CACTGTGCCGAGCATGATAATAATAAATTCCTGTGCTAAATCTTGCATATATTCACGTAATTTAATTGTTATAAAGAAGGGCTATTATACCGCGTTTGGGTGCACCTTGAATCGCCACGCCACGCACTATATAAGCCTGTATATAAAATCACAAATACTTAGTAGTTACATATTTATAACTATAGTTACTATAGGTTCATCACGTATAAGTGATTGGATAATGAGTGGTTTTAAAGCGGCCAACGACTTTTTCAGTTAAAATATGACGTTAATTTATTTTTAGAGTTCGCACATGTTGCAAGTAAGTCCAAAGTTGCAAGGTAGTTTGGTCGCAATTGTTACCCCCATGTTTGCTGATGGTAGCCTTGACCTTGACACACTCAAAACCTTGCTCGATTTTCATGTGAGTGCTGGCACTGATGGTATCGTCATTGTTGGCACCACGGGCGAGTCGCCAACGGTCGATTTCGATGAGCATTGCTTGCTCATCGAAACCACAGTTAAGCACATCAACAAACGTATACCGGTTATTGCGGGTACAGGTGCCAACTCAACGCGTGAGGCCATCACACTTACGGCAGCGGCCAAAAATTTAGGCGTTGACGCTTGTCTTTTAGTCGCACCTTACTATAATAAACCTACACAAACAGGCCTTTATCAGCACTTTAAATCAGTGGCTGAAGCGGTTGATATTCCACAAATTTTATATAACGTGCCAGGCCGCACAGGTTGCGATATTCAAAATGACACTACCTTACGTTTAGCTGAAATCAGCAATATTGTTGGTATTAAAGACGCCACAGGTAATATTGAGCGCGGTATTGATTTAATTAACCGCCGCCCACAAGGCTTTAATATTTACAGTGGTGATGATGGCACTGCTGCCGCACTCATGCTCATGGGTGGCAATGGCGTTATCTCTGTAACAGCAAACGTAGCACCGCTACTGATGCACCAAATGTGCAAAGCGGCATTGGCGAATGATGTCATCCAAACCAGACAGTTAAACGCTAAATTAGCGAGCTTGCATCAAAAATTATTTATAGAAGCAAACCCAATACCCGTGAAATGGGTATTAGCCAAAATGGGCTTGATTAACCACGGTATTCGTTTACCATTGGTTCAATTATCAGCACAATATGAACCGTTATTACAGAGCGCTATGCATAGCGCCGACTTAAGCTGAGGCTATTTTATGACACTAACTATAAAAAGATACACACTAGCTAGCACTATTTTGCTGAGTTTATTCTTGAGCGCTTGCGACTCTATTCCTTTTGTTGGGAGCATGCTCGACCCTGAGTCTGACTATAAAACAGCAGGTCGTGCGCGCCCACTTGAAGTGCCACCAGACTTAACTTCGCTATCTACTTCAGACACTTATTCAGTACCAGGCGGCTCAACAACCTACTCTGAATACTCGCAAGGTCAGGCTGCGCCTACTGCTACAAAGCAAGCAATGCTCACCAGCCCAGAAGGTGTGCGCCTAGAGCGTGCAGGTGCGCAGCGCTGGCTAGTTGTGCAGGCTGCGCCTGACAGAGTTTGGCCGTTAGTACGTGAGTTTTGGAATGACTTAGGCTTTGCAGTGCGTGTCGAAAACCAAGAAACTGGCGTAATGGAAACAGAATGGTTAGAAGCAGATAAATTAAAAGCAAAAAGTGATTTAAGTTTTTTAGATAAAACAGATAAATGGCTTGACCGCCTCAATGGTTTAAACAATAAACAAAAATTTAGAACCCGTATTGATGTTGGTACTGAATCTGGCTCAACTGAAATATACATGACGCACCGCAGCATTAGCGATGTTGAATCAGATGACGGTTTAAACCGTGTGCGTACAAATTTAGGCGTGGTTTCAACAGGCTTTAAACTCAATAAAAATGATTATAAAAATGATGATGCGCGTGCAAGCGCTGAAGATTTAGATGCAGAATTATTACGCCGCTTAATGGTTAAACTTGGTGTTGAAGAGAAAAAATCACAATCTATTATGACAGCTAGTAGCGTTGCCCGAGCAAGCCTAGATGCCAGTAAAGAAGGTGCCGTTAATTTAAGCGTCAGCGACCCATTTGACCGTGCTTGGCGTCGTGTTGGTTTAGCACTAGACCGAATCGGCTTTGTGGTTGAAGATAAAAATCGTGATAAAGGCGTATTTTATGTGCGATACGCCGATAACGATGCATCGCTTAATGCTGAAAAGAAAGATAAAGGCTTTTTAAGCTCGCTTAAATTTTGGAGTAACGATGACGAAGACGATAAAACACCAGCAAGCAGAAACACTAAAGAAACCGGCGTAAAAGCAGAAGAAGAAACTGGCGGCTTATTTAGCAAAAAAACTAATAAACAATATTTAGTGAAAGTAGATCAATCTGAAATTAGTCCGACTGCAATTAGTGTAGTTGACAAAGATGGTGCGCCAATACAAACCAAAGCAGCACAAAATATTCTAGGTTTACTATACGAGCAACTTAAATAAATTGTGCACACTGGGCTAGGTTAAAGCGTTGCGCTTCGCATCGTTAGGTAGTGGCAGTAGCGGTAATGCGCTACTGGTACAAGAGGGAAACACTACTGTTTTACTCGATTGTGGCTTTGGTTTAAAAGAAGCAATTACTAGGCTACAACGCTTAAATATCAGCGCAGACCAGCTCACTGGCATTATTGTTACGCATGAACACGATGACCACGCAAGTGGCGTTTTTAAGCTAGCAGCGCAATACAACACGCCAGTTTGGCTCACCCACGGCACATTTAAAATGTCATCACGTTACCTACCCAGTAAAGTGAGTAACTTAGTACATATTATTGATAGTCAAACAGAATTTACTATTAACGACCTGAGTATTCAACCCTTTACTGTGCCGCATGACGCCCGCGAACCCGTGCAATACAGCGTGAGTAATGGCCAGCATAAATTAGGCGTTTTAACAGACGTTGGCATGACAACCCCGCATATTAACAAGCACCTAAGCGGATGTGATGCATTAGTTTTAGAATGCAATCACGATATAGAGATGCTCGAAAAAGGTCCGTACGCTAGATCGCTCAAACAACGCGTGGGCGGCGATTTAGGTCACTTAGATAATCAAAGCGCGGCTAAACTACTGAGCAACTTAAATAATAATAAGCTCAAGCACATGATTGCAGCACACCTAAGTGCTAAAAATAACACCCCAGATTTAGCGCAACAAGCGCTGGCAAGCGTACTTAATTGCGAAAAAAGTTGGATCGGTGTTGCAGACCAAGCAATGGGTTTTAATTGGCGAGAGTTTTGATTGGCGAGAGTATTGATGATTGATGATCTAGTGTTAAATTATTATTTGTAATGATTGATAGATTCAGACTATTTATGACAATAAAAAATTAATGGCACTAAAATCAGAATTCTATCAATTAAAAAAACTAAGATATATGGCTAATTTAAAAGTACGTTGAAAGCCAACTCAATTACAAAAGAAAAAGTACATTAAAAAAGCCGACATATAGTCGGCTTTTCTTCAAACTAGATTATTAAAAATCTAATTATTTTGCAGCTTCAGCAGGAGCAGCTTCAGCAGCTGGTGCTTCAGCAGCAGGAGCAGCTTCAGCTGGCATTGCTTCAGCAGCAGGAGCAGATTCAGCAGCTGGTGCAGCTTCAGCAGCTGGAGCTTCAGCTGGCATTGCTTCAGCAGCAGGAGCTGCTTCAGGAGCAACAGCTTCTTCTTTTTTACATGCAGTTAGAGCTAAAGCCAATAAAGCAGCTAATAATAGTGAACGTGTCATTTTAATTCCTTTTAACATTAGTGAGATAACAAAACTTTTTTTCGAAAAAAAACTTATCAAATAGGTTTAGCTATGTGAATGGTCAGGATTTTACCAGCAAATTAAAAAAAAACCAGTGTTTTTGTGGCTAAGCGGTCATTTGTAAATCAATATTGAACTTAAATACAACATCAATCTACTTTTATCATCACTTTTGTATTTTGATAGCTGCTATTTTGTGATTGACGCAATATTTCACCACTGACTTCATCGCGATTTTGCATGAGCTGGCCTAAATCAAGCCAATCGCCTCTATTCACGCGTACTGTAGTGTTTAGTTCTTGAAAATCAATATGGTCCACTTGATTTTGTTTTGTGTTTATTTGGGCGATTCTTGGTGTAACTTCTAATTCAATTTGATTACTTGTTGTATTTTCACCAACTATGCGCGGTCTTACTGCAAAGCCCGTGGTAATTTCGCGAAAATCAGTCACATTTTGGCTAACCATATAGCGCTGAGTAATAGTGATCCAGCGCTGTGTAAACGGCATTATCTGCCCAACTCTGATAAACGATTGCGCACCATCTTGCACGTTCACAAACTGCTGACTGCGTGTTGTTTGTTGGGTATTGCGCGCATTGGCATCAACCCCCAAGCCATGCTGTTTGTCAACACGTATACCAGTTGACTGGCGCGTGAGGGTTTGTCCATTAGATTGTGTCACCGTATTATTTTGGCGTGGTACATTAATCTCCACATCGCCCACACGTTGGCGACCCGAAATACCAACATTACGTTGATTACTCTCACTCATATCGCTATTGCTAATCGTAATTCTCAAGTTTTGACGCGCAACATCAAGCGTTGCTAGCATGCGCTCTATGTTGGTTAATGTGTCGGGGCTCGCGCGGACAAATAAATTGTAATCTGAGCCTGTGACCATTTCATCAGCATGTATCAGCGGCATTAACGTAGGAATCACATCATTTGCGCTACGATATTTTAACGAGATAATTTTAAATTCAGTTTCAGCGCTCACTGAGCCAACAAAAAGGCTATGAAATAAAAGCCAGCTGATTAACAAAATGTATTTGATTATGTTCACGGGATAACTCTCAAAATAACCATTAAAGCCCTACATGTGTACTCAAGCTTGAGATGGTTGCGCCATCTACTAACTCTTCATAACGCTCTAACAAAGCATTGGTTTCAGCCACGTCATCAAACACATATTTAAAGCGTGCTTGGTCAATATGAAAACGCCGCAAATAATGACTTTTATCTGCCAAAATAAAAGCGTCTAGCGCATTTTTTGCGGTATCTGCTGTTTCATAAATCGTGATGGAATGACTATAAATTTTCAGCAGATTCAATAGCCTGGCGCAGCGCTCGGCAATAAATGATTTGTCGTGCACCACAATGGTGAGCTTGTTGGCGCGGCTTTTAGCTAAAAAGCTGCGCAAGGCATCAGTGACCGCCGTACTTTGATAATCCCCCCGCGATAAATTGGGGTCAAATATCAAGAGCTCTTTTTCTGCACGCTGAATTAATAACAATGTCGCCGCTTCAAAGCTGCGCTCGCCCTGTAAAATCACATTAGGTTGCAAGGTATCGAGCAAGCCGTGGCTGGCGTTGTGTGTTTTATTGAAGTCTTCACTCAATTTACATTCCCCTAATCGTTAAATTGTAAATAACCAGCTAAATACCATTCGTGCAACGCTTGTAAATCGTCAAACTTAGCCACCATTTCAGGCGCTAGGTGCCTGCTATTAGCTAGCTCTATCAATGCCTGTTGGTTTTTTGACATCAATAATATTTCGCCATTCAAATAAAAATACGCGCCTTGAAATAAAGCCATACTTTTTAAATCTAACATTAAGCCTACTTTGGCTGCCTGCTCAGCAAATTTTTTAAGCGACAGCTTTTTATTCGCTTCAAAATAGAGTTGCGGCTTAGGCTCGGTTAAATAACGGCCTAAAAAGTCGGCAACGTTTTCTGAGTGCCAAACCAATTTATTTAGAGTGTTACTCACTTTATCTACCATCAACGTGCTGATTTCAGCAGGCGCTACCTGCAAGGTTAAATCTGCATCTTGATACAAGCCATCAAGCTCACATTTATCTTGCATATAATTCAAAAACTCAATGGCTAACTCTTGATTTGACGGCGCTCTAAAGCCAATTGAGTACGTCATACACTCGCCCACTGCCACACCCCAATGCGCGTATTGTGGCGGCAAATAGAGCATATCACCCGCTTCAAGTACGTATTCTTCTTCCATTTTAAAGTGTTTAAGTAGCTTTAATGGCGCACCCTCAACCAAACTTAAATCTTGTTGATTACTCCATTGCCAGTGCCGCTTGCCCTGCCCTTGTAACAAAAATACATCGTAAGAATCGACATGCGCACCTACGCCACCGCCATCTGGCGCATAGCTCACCATCAGGTCGTCTAGCCTTGCAGTGGGGATAAAATTAAACTGGCGCAATAAATCATAAGCCTCTGGAACATGGTGATTGACCGTTTGCACCAATAATGTCCAGTTTTTATCGGGTAATCGCGCAAAATCGTCATCGTCAAACGGGCCGTCTTCAACTTGCCACTCAGAATTTTCATGGCGAATCAAACGCGATTGCACTTCACTCTCACAACTCAAGCCTGCAAGCTCATCAGCACTGAGTAAGCCGGCAAAATTTGGAATGGCTTGTTTGATCAGTAAGGGTTTTTTTTGCCAATATTGGCTTAAAAATTGCTCAGCTGAAATACCGCCTAATATTGTTAACTTTTGATTATTTTTCATGTCAATATAATAGCTTAATACGCTATTAAGCCAATAATACGCTAGAATGAAATCAAACTTTTACGAGCAAATTTATGTTGCAAGTTAATCACCCAGCACCTGCTTTCACCCTTTTTAACGCTGATATGGAGCCAGTTGCTCTATCTGAATTTCATGGGAGAATAGTTGTACTCTATTTTTACCCCAAAGATGACACACCTGGTTGCACGCTTGAAGCCATAGAGTTTAGTGATTTAGAAAATGAATTCACGGCACTCAATGCTGTGGTAATTGGTATTAGCCATGACGATTGCATTAGCCACGGCTCGTTTAGAGATAAGCATGGTTTAACAGTACAACTACTTGCGGACGAAGACCATAAAGCCTGCGAAAAATATGGTGTATGCCAAATGCGCGAAAAAGAAGGCAAAATGGTAAAATGCGTGCAACGTTCTACTTTTATTATCAATAAAGCAGGCGTGCTGAAACACATGCAGTATGGCGTAATACCTAAAGGCCACGCTGCTGAAATACTAGAAATTATTAAAACCTTAAATTGAAAGATTGTTGCTATGCAAATTGCCATGAACACAGTGGTTACCATGACCTACGAATTAATAAACTCTGATGGCGAAGTGCTTGAAGCGAGTCAAGAGCCAGTAAGTTATTTACACGGTGGCTATGACAATATTTTCCCAAAAGTAGAAGAAGAAATTCACGGCAAAAATGTGGGTGACACTGTCACAATTAGCCTGGAACCTGCTGATGCATTTGGTGATTACGACGAAGAGCTAGTGCAAATTGAACCTGTTAGCGCGTTTCCTGCGGCTGATTTAAAAGTCGGTATGAATTTTGAAGGTGAAGACGAAACTGGCGAAATTATTTTGTACACAGTGACTAGCATTGCTGATGGCAAAGTGGTGGTTGATGGCAACCACCCATGGGCAGGTGAGCGTGTGATTTTTAAAGCGACGATTAAAGATGTACGTTTAGCAGGTCAAGAAGAAATTGGTCATGGTCATGTACATGGCGCCGGCGGTCATCACCACTAAAATTAAGCATTTCATGCGGCACACTACGGCGTTGCGTCAATTATTTTTAACCTTGCCGTACTAGCGTACTGTCTGCGGCTAAAAATAATTGACGCGCCTTGTATTGTATCCACCTGAAACGCTTAATTAAAATGTATTAAATGCGGTTAGTTATAAAAATAATGCTGTAAACCATTGCTTTACATCATCGGGGAGAACACCATGCTTTGGAAAGACGGCAGACGTAGCGACAACGTGGAAGATGAACGCGGCTCAAGTGGCGGCGGTATGCGTATTGGCGGCGGCAAGCTGGGCATTGGCACCATTATTGGCGTGTTAGCTGTGAGTTATTTCACTGGTCAAAATCCATTACAACTACTGGGTATGCTGCAAAATAGCGGCATCACAGGTGGTACTCAGCAAACTGAACAAGTACCGCAATCAGCCGAAAGCAACGAACAAGCAGATTTTGTATCGGTCATTTTAGCCAGTACTGAAGACACTTGGCCAAAAATTCTTGCGCCATTTAACAAAGAATACGTACAACCAAAACTAAAACTATTCACAGGTCAAACAGAAACAGCCTGTGGTGCAGGCCAAGCGGCAATGGGCCCTTTTTATTGCCCAGCCGACCAAAAAGTGTATTTAGATTTAGAATTTTTTGAAGACTTGCAAAACAAAATGGGCGCAGGTGGTGACTTTGCACGTGCTTATGTGATTGGCCATGAAATTGGTCACCATGTGCAAAATTTACTAGGCACCTCAACCAAAGTGCATCAAGCACAACAGCAACTTTCTGAAGCTGAAGGCAATCAACTCTCCGTTAAGTTAGAGTTGCAAGCTGATTGTTATGCAGGCGTTTGGGCAAAAAATGCTAATAGCCAAAAAGCATTGCTAGAAAGTGGCGATATTGAAGAGGCAATCAATGCAGCGGCCGCTGTGGGGGACGATCGATTATTGCAATCTGCAGGACGTGCGGTAAACCCAGAAAATTTCACCCACGGCTCATCAAAAGCGCGTATGCAATGGTTTAATACGGGCATAACAACAGGCGATTTAAATGCCTGTAATACGTTTAAAAGCTAGCTTTTAGTTAGCTTCCAACAAAAATGATCATTAAAAAGCGCTTATTCATGTGTTTGATGAGCACTTTTTTATTGGTAGTTACTGTTTTGCTAGCAGGTTGTGCCAGCACTAGTGACGCACCCATTAATGGTAAAACTGTTCCAATTCAGCAAGACCAGAGCTCATTTGAGCAGCTCGCCAAAAACGATATAGACCGCATGGCAGATATAGAAATGCGCGAACACGAACTCAGCTTAAAAATACTCATGTTAAAGTTATACAAACGTAACCCTGACGAACATCATAAAAATGGTGTTAAAAATGCTGAAGATATGGTGAATTTGATTTTTACGCCAGAGCAAACTTGGGATTTTGCAGCGCTTAATCACGCTAAAGATATTGCCGCCATACATATTGCATTTGCGCCAGAATACACAGGAGACCGTGTGCTGGCATTGATTACGGGCCTATACACCATGCTAGTTAAGGCGCATGGTGGTCACACCCAATTTTACGCAACCACTAATTTAGACGCACAAAATATTTACAACGCCGCTAGAAATATTGAAATTGCCGTATGGAAATTATCAAATAATCGTGATGTTAACGGCAAACTTTATTTAATCACCAATGAGATTAATGCTACAGAACCTAACTTAAGTTTTGAGCGCGAATTTGGAAAAATGATTGGCAGAACCGATTTATTCGCCATTAGCCTTGCAGAAAAGTCGCAAAGATTGGTCACTAGAGTGATTCAAAACTTTGCGACTATGTTATTTCTACCTTTTTAGGCAGTCTTAGCTAAATCAACAATTAAATACTAATTGTTGATGGTTTCTTTTGCCTCTTCAACCGCTTCTTTTGTTGCCTCTTTAGCCTCACCTGCCGCTTTAACTGTAGCTTCTGCCGCTTTATCTGCAGCCAATTCTGTGGCATCGGCTGCTTTTTCAGCTGCAGCTTTAGTTTGATCAGCCGCTTCTTTTGCTGCTTCCACTGTGGTGTCTTTCATTTCAGTGAGTGCTTCCTGTGCTTTAGCAGCACTTTCAGCAGCGGCATCTTCTGCTTTTTTACTACATGCCGTAAAGCCCACGGTCACAATCAGGCCTACTAATAATACTTTTAATAGTTGATGCATTTTTAACTCCTTTTAAGTTCGTATCAATCAATTAAGCAGCTGGCGCTGGCTCGGCTACAAAGATCTCTACACGGCGATTTTTAGCTTTATTAGCAATCGTATCATTGGCTGCCACTGGCTCGCGAGAACCGCGACCTTCAACATTTATACGAGTTGAGGCTACACCCCTGGCTGATAAATAATCACGCACGCTAATTGCACGGCTAAGTGATAAAGGATTATTCACAGCATCGCTGCCTGTACTATCTGTATGACCAATAATCGTCACATTAGCATTTGGATTATTCGCAACACCAGTTGCAAACGTATTTAATATCGTTCTGAAGCTAGGGCTAATGTCCGCACGGCCAACTTCAAACGAAATATCACTTGGAATATCCAATTTCAAACGGTTATCCGCAGTTTGTGTGACTTCAACACCCGTACCAGCTGTTGCTTCTTCCATTTGGCGTTTTTGCTCTTGCTGGCGTTTAGACCACACATTACCCGCAATTGCACCAACACC
>JANNBX010000026.1:0-5607 GCA_031385945.1 Methylophilaceae bacterium
AACGGCGGCGCCCGTTTTACCGCTGGCGGTTGGACCCATTAGGAAAATTGCTTTTAGCAGCTTCTCAACCTCTAAATTCATAATAACGTTTCATGTTTTCGCTTTGCTTTCCGGTTATTTTCCAATAATTTGCAAGCGCACGGTCAATCATTTTAACTGCGGCTTGTGGATAAATTAGGATTGAATCGCCAACTTCTCCCTCAGCCAAGCTACCTTTAGGTGGTTTGTTGATAAGATGTTTCATGTTATTACGATGATAATTCTCTTCATATACAAACCAATCTTTGTGATGCTCCCATCCTTTTCCATAAGCTGATGCAAACGCATCAACTAACTCCTCTAATTCATTTTTTAAACCATTTTCTTTCAATAACTTACCAATAATTTCTTCACTAGAACCAGCAAGAGTAATTGAGGAAATATAATCTTTCTCATCCAGAAAAAGTATAATTGCACGCTCAAGCTGATGCTCAGCTAGTTCCAACTTTGAATAGCAAGGTATTTCATCTAAATTCATAGTTATTGAAAAATTAGCCAAATTTATTTACCCCGCATAAACATCTTATCCAAGTCACCCATACTCACTTGAAACCAAGTCGGGCGGCCGTGGTTGCACATGCCGCTGCGTTCTGTGGCTTCCATATCACGCAGTAAAGCGTTCATCTCGGTAATCGTTAAGCTGCGATTTGCCCGCACGGCTGCATGGCAGGCCATTGTGCCTAATAGTTCGTTTCTGCGCTCTGTCAGTGCTCGTGTTGCGCCATATTCCCTTAAATCTTTTAGCACATCACGCGCGAGTGTCACGACATCTGCATTTTGCAGCATGGTGGGTACAGCGCGCACAGCAAGTGTTGTGGGCGATAAAATAGCGATATCAAAGCCTAATTGGCTTAAGCTGGAGTCAATGTTGGCTAAAGCTTCTTGCACAGCTTCTACTTCTAATCTGTCTGCATTAAAACTCACAGGAATAAGCAATGGCTGCATGGGTACTGCTTTAGTGTCGAGTGCGTTTTTGAGTTGTTCATACATAATGCGCTCATGGGCGGCATGCATATCAATGACCACTAAACCCGCGGCGTTTTGAGCGAGTATATAAACGCCGTGAATTTGAGCAACTGCAAAGCCTAGTGGAAAATCATTATTGTGATGTTGATCGGCCTGTGAGCCGCGTGTAATATGCGCAGTAGCATGCCCGTCGTTATTGGCCTGCAGAGCATAATCTGGCGAATTATTAAGCGTATTATTTTGTTGATTGAAACTGCCATAAAGCGCTTGGTAAAAGCTAGCTGGCTCGTTAACACTTAAGTTAATTTGTGATTTGTAGCTTGGGTAAGGCTGATTACCTTGTACATTAAAAGGATTATGTGCAGCTTGACTAGCCGTTACCGCATTAGAAATACCAGTAGGCGTCGCCAGCGCTTTGTGTAGCGAGTGAAATATAAAGCGATGAATGGCCTGACTTTCTCTGAAGCGTACCTCTGTTTTTGCAGGATGCACATTCACATCCACCAAACTTGGATCACACTCTAAAAACAACACAAAAGCTGGGTGTCGGTCGTGATGTAACACGTCTTGATAGGCTTGACGGATAGCGTGCGAAATCAGTTTATCGCGCACGAAACGGCCGTTTACGTACACATATTGCGTATCACGCGTGTGGCGGTTATAAGTGGGTTTGGCGGCAATGCCCCATAAACGCAAACCTGCTGCAAATTCATCTATTGCAATTGATTCAGCAGAAAATTCAGCACCTAAAACTTCGAGAAAACGCTTTTCTGGCAGACTAATAGCATAGCGGCTAAGCGCCCTGCCATTATGTTGCAACATAAAAGCCACATCTGGTCGTGAAAGTGCAATGCGGTGAAAAGCCTCTTCACAATGACCAAACTCCGTGCCTTCAGTTTTTAAAAATTTGCGTCGGGCTGGTGTGTTGAAATATAAATCATTCACTTCAATTACGGTACCTGCGTCTAATGCTGCTGGCTCTATGGCTGAAATAACGCTACCGTCTGAAGTAATACGCCATGCATGTTTGGTGTCTTTTGCACGGCTAGTAATTTGTGTACGAGAAACTGACGCAATACTTGCTAACGCTTCTCCGCGAAAACCCAAACTACCAACAGCCTCAAGGTCTTCTAGCGTGGCAATTTTGCTTGTAGCGTGGCGAGTAAGCGCTAAACTTAAATCTTGATTAGCAATACCGCTGCCATTATCTGCCACGCGTAATTGCTTAACACCACCCTGTAGCAAATTTACCGAAATGTCGGTACTGCCTGCGTCTAGGCTATTTTCAAGCAACTCTTTAAGTGCAGAAGCTGGTCGCTCGACGACTTCGCCAGCAGCGATTTGGCTAATCAGTTGGTCAGGCAGAAGACGTATTTGCATGGCGCTATTTTACCTGCAAATAAGCGAGCAACGAAGCTGAAAAAGCCTACATTACTAGCCACCAACAAATACTTAAATTTGGCTTTTACAATTAACTTTCACCAACTGTTCATTTTTACAGCTGAGTTTTTACAAAATCAATCTGAATAAATTTTGCTATGTAAATACAGCCGTACTAACCGAAAGCTACAAACACAAAGCAACCAAAAGCTACAAACACAAAGCAGACAAACGCGCTTGAGTGATCTTCATTGCTGCCTTTAAAGTAGTATCACTGCGGTTCACTTTGGTGAGTAACGTAGCGCCAACCCACATGTGATAGAGCTCAAACGTAAGCGCTTGGCTATCAAAAGATTGAAACTCTTGCTGCATAATCGCCTCATCGAAGCAATCGTTGATACGCTTAATCACGCGCTCAGTGCCACGCTCAAGAGTAAGCCGCATGGTTTCAGACAAGTCAGTTACCTCAGCAGCCAACTTTACAACCAAACATTTATCATGCGCTTTATCGCTGGTTTGAGTTTCAACCCAATATACAAAATAATTGAGTAAACGTGTTTTGCACGACATCGACTTATCACCCAAAATTGATTCTAATTTGAGCATGTAGCTATCAAAATAATCTTCCAGCATGGCATTACCAAACTGCTCTTTTGATTTAAAGTAATGGTAAAAGGAGCCTTTCGGCACGCTAGCAGTAATTAAAATTTCGTTTAGCCCTACAGCACTAAAACCTTTACCTAATATAATGTCACGCGCGATATCGATTATATGTTGGCGGGTGTCAGAGTAATTCACTTTAGCGGTTGCGCTGATATTATTAGCATTATTCATTTTAAAATTCTCGTTTTTAAGATCTAAAGTACATCGCACTTTATAATCTTATTTTTCTGCCATTTTAGGCTTGGCGAGCGCAGGGTTACTTGAAAAATACTTTTTAACGCCATCTAATATCGCTTTTACCAGTGCCTCTTGATGGTTATCATCATTGAGCTTTCGTTCTTCTTCAGGGTTGCTGATAAACGCGGTTTCAACCAATATAGATGGAATATCTGGTGATTTTAACACTGCGAAACTAGCTTGTTCAATGTGTCCACTATGTAATTTGTTTACTTCACTTACGGCGTTTAACACAATTTTAGCCAACTTCAGGCTATCGTTAATCGTCGCTGTTTGTGATAAATCAAGCAAAGTACGCGCCAAATTAGGATCTTTATCATCTAAACTAACGCCGCCTATTAAATCTGATTCATTTTCTTTTTTAGCCAGATAACGAGCACTAGCGCTAGTTGCACCTCTTTCAGAAAGTGCAAATACTGATGAACCACGCGCTGCTGGGTTAGTAAAAGCGTCTGCGTGTATTGAAATAAACAAATCAGCTTGTAATTTGCGGGCTTTTACAACTCGGCCGTGCAAGGGTATAAAATAATCACCTTCGCGAATCAAAACGCCTTGCATATTGGGCTCGGCATCAATTTTTGCTTTAAGTTTTTTTGCAATCGCCAAAGTAATATCTTTTTCACGTGAGCCATTAGCCCCACGCGCACCAGGGTCTTCACCACCGTGGCCAGCATCAATTGCTATGGTGATTTTGCGCGAGAAATAGGTTTTTTCAGGTGCTGATTTAAGCGCTTCAATCAAGGCTTTATCAGCTTGCGCTTTTTCTACTTGAATTCTTTCCTGATTTTTTTCTAGATTTTTTTCTAGCATTTTTTCTGCAATCTTGTTTTGTGCATCTATTTTTTCTTGTTCTTTTACTTGCTCTACAATCAGCTTGTCTAGCGCAGCTTCACTTTTTGGGCTTATAGTGCTACTCGTTTCTGCTTTTTCAAGCTTACTAGGTGGCATTACAATTACATTTTCTGGTAATGTAATAATGGTTTTAGGCTTAGCTGATAAATTTTCTGCTGCTTTTTCAGCGGCTCTCTCAGCTGACATATCAGGCATATTCTCTGGCGAGAAATCTATGCCGCTTTCTTTTGCAAGTTGCTCAGTGTTATCCGCCAATTTTGCTTCAGCTATTACCATGAGTGGGTCTATGGTTGGGTAAATATCAATGACTAAGCGGTCTTTGTAGTCACCCACAGGTGCTAGCTTGAGTATTTTTGGTTTTATTTCTGCTTTAAGCTCAATTACCACACGTACCATATTAGCCTTAAAATTAGCGGCTCTCAGCTGGTTAATGTAGGGATCATCAGCTGAAATCTTGCTACCTAAGGTTTTTAACACATCATTTAAAGTGACGTTAGTTAAATCTAGCACCAGTCTTTCAGGATTTTTAAGCGTAGTCACTTTATAAACAATTGGCTTGCTTGATTCAATCGTAATACGCGTGTAATCGTCTGCAGGCCATACGCGCGCTGCAGTAATTGCAATAGGTGCTGCGTTAGCCTGTAGCGAAAAAACTAAGCAGATAACGCTGATAATTGCTCTAAGCATATTGCTCCTGTAGGTGTATTTGCCTTTAAAACTATGGTGCGACCTTGTGTTTCATGCAAAATATTTATGCTAATGTCAGCGTTTGGGCACAAATGTCCTGCTTTATCTGGCCATTCAATCAGGCAAATAGTGGTGGTATTAAAGTAATCTCTAAAACCCGCCGCATCCCATTCATCTTCATCAATAAACCGATACAAATCAAAGTGGTATAACATAAATTGGTTCTGTGATTTTTTATCAACCAGCGTATAAGGCTCTACCAATGTATAAGTTGGGCTCTTTACCTTACCTAAATGGCCAAGCGAGTGAATCAAACCACGCGCGAAAGTTGTTTTTCCTGCGCCCAAATCACCTTGTAAATAAATAACGAGGCCTTGCTGCAAGATCTCTGCGAATTGTGTTGCAAAAGCTAAAGTAGCCCCCTCATCGGGGCAATAGATACTAAAGCCTGAGTTAAGGCGTTTTGGAGTTGTGCTTTCAGGTGTAAAATGTGGGTTCATGTTATCTACTAACGCTCTTAATCAACTTGCTGCCGACATTAAATCTTGGGGCTTGGCGCTGGGTTTCGCTGAAATAGGCATTACCGATACCGACCTTAGCCAAGCTGAAACTGAACATGAACAATGGATTAAAAAAGACATGCATGGTGACATGGATTATATGGCAAAACATGGCACAAAACGCACGCGCCCTGCCGATTTAGTACCAAATACTGTGCGCGTGATTTCTGCACGTTTAGATTATTTACCACCCAAAACCAAAGATAGCTGGCAAACCATGGAA
>JANNBX010000040.1:0-2376 GCA_031385945.1 Methylophilaceae bacterium
CGCTTGGCTTCGGGCGTTTCTACCATCTCCAACATAATACGCGTTGCACCTGTTGGGGTTGCATCAATATCAGTTATACGCCATGGTATGACCCGCGCAAAACCATGTGGACAAAAGGTACTATCAGTTGGATGTGCACCAAACCATGGCCAGCAAATAGGCACGCCACCGCGTATTGAGCGGCCTTTTATAAAACGCGCATTGCTAGATAACCATAACACTGGATCGGCCAAAAACTTGGGTTGCCAACCAATCACATGTGCACCTTGCAAGGCGATTTTAGCTGTGCATAGTGGATTGTCAATTTCTAAATATTGAAGTCCATTTTCATCATGCGTTTGGTTCACATGTGCATGTAACTTTAAACGTTTTGTAGTTTTAAGTTGCGCTACATCTGCTTTTGCGATTGTTTCTGTGGTCATGTTCTGCTCTGGTTAAATTTTGTATTATGGTGCTTATTTCTCAATTTGCGACACGTCGCGCACTGCGCCAAACGCCGCACTGGTACTCATAGCCGCATATGCTCTGAGTGCAGGTGATACAACTCGTTCACGGTTGAGTGGCTTCCAAGCGGATTTACCTTTAGCCACCATTTTTGTGTGTCTATGCGACATTTCAGCATCAGTAATCGCCAAATGAATAGAGCGGTTTGGAATATCAATTTCAATAAGGTCACCCTCTTCAACCAAACCAATTGCGCCACCTTCAGCTGCTTCTGGGCTAGCATGGCCAATACTTAGGCCAGACGTGCCACCTGAAAATCTGCCATCAGTTAATAGAGCACAAAGCTTACCAAGTCCTTTAGATTTCAAATAAGAAGTTGGATACAGCATTTCTTGCATGCCCGGGCCACCACGTGGGCCTTCGTAACGAATAACCACTACATCGCCTGCTACGATTTGGTCAGCCAAAATCGCCTCAACGGTGGCGTCTTGCGACTCAAAAACGCGCGCACGACCACTAAATTTAAGTATAGAGTCATCTACGCCCGCTGTTTTTACAATACAGCCATCTAGTGCAATATTGCCGTACAACACTGCTAAACCGCCATCTTGTGAATAAGCATGGGCTTTGTCACGAATACAGCCCTCAGAGCGGTCAATATCCAACTCAGGCCATAACATCGATTGTGAAAACGCGATGGTGGTTTTAATGCCACCAGGCGCTGAGCGGTAGAATTTCTTCACGTCTTCATCCGTCGTAGTGGTCACGTCCCATTTGTCGAGTGCGTCACCTAATGTGGCGCTATGCACGGTTGGTGTATCACGGTGAATGACACCAGCGCGGTCTAGCTCACTCAAAATTCCCATCACGCCACCTGCGCGGTGTACGTCTTCCATGTGATATTTGCTGGTTGCGGGCGCTACTTTGCACACACATGGCACATTGCGTGAAATACGGTCAATGTCACTCATGGTGAAATCAATTTCGGCTTCATGCGCGGCGGCAAGCAAATGCAGTACTGTATTTGTTGAACCACCCATCGCAACATCTAACGCCATCGCGTTTTCAAAGGCTTTAAAGTTAGCAATATTTCTGGGTAAAACGCTGTAATCATCTTGTTCATAATGACGTTTTGCGAGGTCAACAATTAAGCGGCCAGCTTGTAAAAATAATTGCTTTCTTGCGCCGTGAGTGGCCAATGTTGAGCCGTTGCCAGGCAAACTTAAACCTAGCGCCTCTGTTAAACAATTCATTGAGTTAGCAGTAAACATACCTGAGCAAGAGCCACAAGTTGGACAAGCGCTACGCTCGATTGCGTCAGATTTTTCATCTGACACGTTGTCGTCAGCCCCTGCAACCATGGCGTCAACCAAGTCTAGGCGTAGCTCTTCACCTTGCCAATTGACTTTGCCAGCTTCCATTGGGCCGCCAGAAACAAATACTACGGGTATATTTAAGCGCAACGCCGCCATCAACATACCGGGGGTAATTTTGTCACAATTTGAGATGCACACCAGCGCATCGGCACAGTGCGCGTTCACCATATATTCGACTGAGTCAGCAATTAAATCGCGGCTAGGCAAGCTGTATAACATACCGCTATGGCCCATGGCGATACCGTCATCTACTGCAATCGTGTTGAATTCTTTAGCTACGCCGCCTGCACGTTCAATTTCGCGGGCAACCATTTGGCCCAAGTCTTTTAAATGCACATGGCCAGGTACAAATTGGGTAAACGAGTTAGAAATCGCAATAATAGGCTTGTCAAAATCGCCATCCTTCATGCCTGTAGCACGCCAAAGTGCGCGTGCGCCTGCCATATTGCGGCCGTGAGTGGTGGTTCTTGAGCGATAAACTGGCATGATAACAATCCAAATGCGTAAAAACACTATTTTAGACGATGCAGAACAACAAGACTAATTTTTGCGTGGA
>JANNBX010000067.1:0-1927 GCA_031385945.1 Methylophilaceae bacterium
TTTGCTGTTGCTAGTAAACGCTCACTTTTAAACATATTACTGCGTATAAAATCTACTGCGTTTTGTGCTAATTTTATGTATTCAGGTGCATTTAAAACTCGCCCTACTTTAGCCAAACCTTTAATGATTAAGGCATTCCAAGACACTAATATCTTGTCGTCACGCCCTGGTCGAGTGCGGTTTTCACGGACTTGAAATAGCTTATTTTTAGCCAAGTTGAATAACAGAATTTCATCATCTTGTGGTTGTGCGGCATCAAACACATGCCAAGCAACACCCTCAAAATTGGCCGCGCGGTCTAGACCAAAGCAGCGTGATACCACTACGAATTCTTGAGGAGTTAGTAGCGCTTTAACTTCATCTACTTGCCACACATAAAACGCGCCCTCTTCGCTGTGACCATTAGCGTCTAGTGAATCGGCGTCTAATGACGAATAAAATGCACCCTCAGGGCTAAGCATCTCGCGCTGTAACCAAGTAACTGTTTCTTCAATAATCGTTTTGTAGCGCGGATTTTTGCTAATTTGAAAACCATCTGCATACAAACTTAACAACTGTCCATTGTCATACAACATTTTTTCAAAATGTGGAATCGCCCAGCGTTCATCGACCGAATAACGGCAAAACCCGCCACCGATTTGGTCATAAATACCACCAGCCGCCATGCTGTCCAGCATTTGCAAAGCCATAGATTCCGCTTCTTTATTACCAGCAAATCCTGCACGCATTAAATACGCAATATCAGATGGATTAGGGAATTTAGGTGCTGAGCCAAAGCCGCCATGCTCAAAATCGAAGCTTTGTTTTAGCTGCTCAAAACCGGTTTGCAAGGTTTCGGCTGTTACAGTAATAGTGCTACTAGCTTGCGGAATAGTGCGTTGCAAAGCTTCTAACACTTGCGCGTTTTGGTTTGCTAGCTCTACTTTTTTCTCATGGTAAAACGCGGCTACACGCGGGATTAAATCACCAAATCCTGGCAGTTGGTAACGCGCCGTTTTAGGAAAATAAGTCCCCGTGTAATAAGGCTCTTGATTAGGCGTTAAAAAAATCGTCAGCGGCCAACCGCCACTACGCTGGCTCATCAAGCTATGCGCAGTTTGATAAATTTGGTCAATATCTGGGCGTTCTTCACGATCTACTTTAATATTGATAAAGTGCTCGTTCATAATCTCCGCAATGTGCGGGTCTTCAAACGATTCATGTGCCATGACATGGCACCAATGGCAAGCCGAATAGCCGATAGATAGCAAAATCGGCTTATTCTGTTCACGAGCGAGTGTGAGTGCTTGCTCTGCCCAGGGGTACCAATCTACAGGGTTCTCTGCGTGTTGCAGTAGATAAGGGCTGGTTTCAAGTGCTAGGGCGTTAGCCATTACAGTGTCTCGACTGCGTACTCCGCGCTGATGGTGTGCGTGCGGCCTGGGTTAATCACCACCATGTTTTCAAGTGCATTGGTCGTTTCAACGCAAATGGTTTTGCGCCATTCGTCAGGGGTACCCATATCAGCCATAGCATTTGCTTTTTCAGCGCCTGGGCTCCACACTACTGTTGTGTCACTACCTGATTTTGATACCTTGATTAAGCGATTAAAGCCAGTATCGTGTACAGTGCAATCTGAGCTGTGGTTGATAAATACGCGATCAAACTCACCATCAAACGTGAGTGCATTATGCTCAACTTCACGGCTGTATTTTTGTACTTTATCGGCGTAAACACAGTCTTCTAAGCCTGTTACTTTAACATTGGCAATATCGCTAACATTTAAGTAAGTGTGAAATGCCTCACCAATCACAAATGGGTGGTCTGCGTGGTTCGTCGTTGACATATCAATACGCAAACGCCTGCCTACTGTGATCGTGACTGTCAACGCATAAGGATATGAAAGTTGGCGCTTGGCTTCGGGCGTTTCTACCATCTCCAACATAAT
>JANNBX010000096.1:0-2628 GCA_031385945.1 Methylophilaceae bacterium
GTTGGCTAGCGCGAAAATAATCGGGTTTTTCGCCATGCCGATTATTAAGCTCGCGTCCAACGCATTTTTAGCTGAAACGCCGATAAATACATCAGCGCCTGGCATGACGTCTGCCAGCTCTTTGTTATTACTTGGCGCTACAGCTAGCTCGCGATTATTCTCATGTAAATCTGCGCGGTTTGTGTCTAGCACGCCCGTTTTATCAACCATCGTGATATTAGTAGCGCCCATACTTTTAAGTAGTTTTGCACATGAACAACCCGCTGCACCTGCACCTAAAAATACAATTTTGGCAGTTGCTAATGTTTTACCTTGTAGCTCTAGCGCGTTTAATAAGGCTGCCGCTACGATCACCGCTGTACCGTGTTGATCATCATGAAAAACAGGAATATTTAAGCGTTTTTTCAGCTCGTTTTCGATATAAAAACAGTGTGGCGCAGCAATATCTTCTAGGTTAATGCCGCCAAATGTGGGCGAAATATTGACTACGGTTTGAATAAACTCATCTGCACTTGCTGCATTGATTTCAATATCAAATACGTCGATGCCTGCAAAGCGCTTAAACAATACCGCTTTGCCTTCCATCACTGGCTTGCTGGCAAGTGCGCCCATATTACCCAAGCCCAAAACTGCGGTGCCGTCTGTAATAACAGCAACTAAATTACCTTTATTGGTATATTTGTAAGCGTTTGCCGGGTCTGCGTTGATTTCGCGCACAGGCTCAGCTACGCCGGGTGTGTAGGCTAAAGACAAGTCATCTTGCGTCGCGCAAGGCTTGCTTGAATCTACGCTTAATTTCCCCGGTTTTGGAAACTGGTGATAATCAAGCGCGCGTTTTTTTAGGTCATCCATTTATGTTTGCTTTCTAGTGTTTTTCAAAATTTGTTCCAGCTAGACGGATGAGTGTAGGCGGTGCAAATGGCACGGCAAACGAAATCCAACGACGCTGGGGCGGATTTTCAAAAACACCTCTACTCCAGCTCGCTTCTATAGTGGTGATCATCAGTTAAGCAAAAACCTAGCCGCCATTCCATCGGCTTATCGCCATAAGTGAACGATACGCGCTCAATACGTAATAGCGGAAAACCCACCTCCAAGCCTAATTCGTGGGCAATTTCAGGCGTAGCGCCAGTGGCTGTTAAGCGCTCTTCGGCGCGTATCATGCGTATGCCGTATTGCGTTTCATACAAGCTGTATAAAGAGCCATTTGCTTCTTCTACTCGCGCCGCATTTAAGCCTTTAAATGGTGCGGCTGGCACAATAATGTGGTCATATATAAGCGGCCTGCCCGAGAAAGTGAGTAATCGCTTCACGCTGATAATTGGCGTGCCTGCTTTAATCTCTAATACGGCTGAAATATGGTTATCTGCTTTGTCTTTTTCGCAAGAGATGAGTTCGTTTTGCAATACTTCTTTTTGGCCATCTGCAGTAGTCAAACGCAAAAATCTGAGCTTAATTTCAGCCTCGTTATGCGTGGCAACAAATGTACCTTTGCCTTGGCGGCGAATCAAAATATTTTCCGTAGCGAGCGAATCAATCGCCTTACGCACTGTGCCTTGCGACACTTTATAGCGCACTGCCAAATCGATTTCGCTCGGAATCATTTCACCAGGACGCCACTCACCACCAATTAAGCTCTGCGTGAGCAAAACCTTAATTTGGTCGTAAAGCGGCTTGTAGCTTGGGGTTGTGGCTTGCTTTGTCATTTTAATGTTCAACTCAATGAATAAGTACAACATTTATACCACTATCGTTTTTTAATGTCTAGTATTTTATATCTTATATAAGACATAAGATTTATATTGACAGCTATGAATTTTTATCATTACAATGTGTTTGACTAATTTCTGCGTGCTTTTTCGCATAACTATTTTTAGCGCATATTTGAAAATGAATAATTTTTTTCGCCCACGCCGCTCCATGCTCTATGTGCCAGGTTGCAACCTGCACTACTTAGATCGTGCCCGCACATTACCTGCCGATTGTGTGATACTGGATTTGGGCGACCCAATCTTAATAGCCGCTAAAGAACAATCACGCGAAAATATTGTGAATGCCGTGAATGCTGGCGGCTATGGCAACCGTGAAGTCGTGATACGCGTAAATGACCTTGACTCGATTTGGGGTCACGACGACATTAAAGCGGTGGCAGGCTTAAAAGCAGACGCGATTTTATTCCCGAATATTGAATCTGCCGAGCACGTACATACCGCACTCAGCTGGTTAGATGCCGCTGGCGGCGCGCATTTGCCGATTATGGTCATGATAGAAAGCCCGTTGGCTGTGCTAAACGCCAAAGAAATTGCAGCAAGTTCTGACCGTATTGCCTGTATCGTCATGGCCACTTCAGATTTGATTTCGCAATTACACGCGCATGTAACCCATGAACGCGTGGCGATTTTAACATCGCTCAGCTTAGTGATTTTAGCCGCGCGTGCTTACGGCCGTGGCGTGGTAGATGGTATCAATAGTGACCTTAAAAATATGCAGAGTTTTGAATACGCCTGCCGCATGGGTCGCGATATGGGCTTTGATGGCAAATCGCTGGTGCACCCCGCGCAAATTGCTTACAGCAATGACGCTTACACGCCTAAAATTACAGAGATTTCACATGCTAAAGAAATCATT
>JANNBX010000125.1:0-4260 GCA_031385945.1 Methylophilaceae bacterium
ACCCACCACCAAGCTGAAAAACCAAAAACAGAGAGCAAAATATCGGAGATCCAAGCGCCAGCAACACCACCTGCATTATGCGTAGTAGCATCTGCGCCACCGCTGTGGCTCCAAGACGCATCGCCTAAATTAAATGTGAACAAAATGAGCGCTAAAAAACTACCCAGTGCTGCGAGCACTAACCACCAAGCTTCACTCACTAAATGCGGCTTAGCAGCACCTGAAATACGAACTTTGCTGGCAGGTTCGTTGGTTTTTTTGGTGGTTTCAGTACTTTTTGCTGTTTTGTCTTTATTGAAAAACAAGATGATTAAAACCTCGCGCTTTAAGCTAAAATAAACTAAATAGTCGCGTAAATTATATCAGCATGAATCTATTGCTACAGAACTAATCATATGTTTTAACCTTTAAAATTTAACCATGACCTTAACCGAACTCAAATATATTGTAGCTGTTGCGAAAGAGCGTCATTTTGGGCGTGCAGCCGAAACTTGTTTTGTGAGCCAACCAACCCTTAGCGTGGGTATTAAAAAGCTGGAAAAAGAACTTGGTATTGAGATTTTTGAGCGTGCGAGTAATGAAGTTACTTTAACTTCTGTTGGCGAGTTAATAGTGGCGCAAGCTTCACGTTTGCTTGAAGAGGCTGCCAACCTAAAAGAAATAGCTGTACAAAGTGGCGACCCACTTGGCCACCCTTTGCGCATTGGTGCCATTCACACAATAGGGCCGTATTTATTGCCTAAAATTTTACCGATTTTGCGTAAATCAGCACCAAAATTGCAGTTAATTATTCAGGAGAGCTTTACCGCCGATTTACGTGAAAAGCTCAAAACAGGCAGGCTAGATGTGATTATTGTTTCACTACCATTCAACGAGCCAGGCGTTGTTACACAAGCGTTGTATGACGAGCCCTTTAATTTGGCAATACCAAGCGACCACGATTGGGCGAATAAAGAGAGCATTAGTGCAGACGCATTAGGCGATGAAACCGTTTTGTTACTGGGTGCAGGTCATTGTTTCCGCGACCAAGTGCTCAAAATGTGCCCGCAACTGAGCAAAAATAATACTGATAGTGACATGCAACAAACGCTTGAAGGCAGCTCGCTAGAGACCATACGCTACATGGTAGCATCAGGATATGGTATGACCATATTGCCCAGCACCGCCTGTGTACCTACCCGCGAAGAAAACCGCATGTTGAACTTTAAGCCTTTTAGCGAGCCTGTTCCTTCACGTAGAATCGCGCTTGCTTGGCGTACTAGCTTCCCACGGCCGAAGGCGATTGAAGCAGTTCGCCGCGCTATCTTAAATGCGAAATTAGCAGGCATACAACCCATTAACATACACTAAATTACTTTTTACTTTTTGGAGCGATTCATGGACACAGGCATTAAAGAAAAAGACCGTAAAGCGATTGCTGAAGGCGTTTCGCGATTATTAGCAGATACTTATTCACTCTACTTAAAAACGCATTATTTCCACTGGAACGTGACAGGTCCAATGTTTAACACGCTGCATATTATGTTTGAAGCACAATATACAGAGCTAGCCTTAGCGGTTGATTTAGTGGCAGAGCGTATTCGATCACTTGATGTTTACGCGCCAGGTACTTATAGCCAATTTGCTAAATTAAGCTCAATTAAAGAAGCTGATGGTGTGCCAAAAGCACAAGACATGATCAAAGAGTTAGTTGCTGGCCACGAAGCCGTATGTCGCACTGCACGTAGCGTATTCCCTGCTGCTGACGCAGCCGCAGATGAAGCAACAAAAGACTTACTAACGCAACGCTTACAATTACATGAGAAAACCAGCTGGATGTTGCGCAGTTTGCTAGAGAAAAACTAATTTAAACTCGCTCTATAGACAACCTGATCCATCTCGTAATACCCGCGCAGGCGGGAATAACGAGATGAGAGATTAGTCGTTTTAGTCATTGTTAGTACCTTGAAAAATTCATATTTAAACCTTATTTAATAAGTGTCAAATTTTAAAACCAGAAAGCCCGCTTTATGACCACCCGCCATCAAAAACTTCTTATTTTAGGCTCAGGCCCTGCAGGTTACTCTGCCGCTGTTTATGCAGCTCGTGCTAACCTAAAGCCTGTACTGATCACTGGTATCGCGCAGGGCGGCCAGTTGATGACAACGACGGAAGTTGATAATTGGCCAGCGGATGCAGATGGTGTGCAAGGCCCCGAGTTGATGGCGCGTTTTCAAAAACATGCTGAACGCTTTAATACTGAGATGATTTTTGATCATATTCACACCACACATCTAAACGAAAAACCGATTCGCCTAGTGGGCGACAGTGGCGAATACACTTGTGATGCGTTGATTATTTCAACTGGTGCTTCAGCTAAATATTTAGGTATTCCTAGTGAAGAGAAATTTAGTGGTAAAGGTGTTTCAGCTTGTGCAACATGTGATGGTTTTTTCTACCGTAATCAAGAAGTTGCAGTAATAGGTGGTGGAAATACAGCGGTAGAAGAAACGCTATATTTGGCCAATATCGCCAGCAAAGTTACATTGGTGCATCGTCGCGATAAATTTAAAGCCGAGGCGATTTTGGTTGATAAGTTAATGGAGCGCGTTGCTGAAGGTAAAGTCGTGCTTGAAACCTACCAAACGCTAGATGAAATATTGGGCGATGAAAGTGGTGTAACAGGCATGCGCCTGAAAAATACTAACGATGGCAGCACTAAAGACATTAAATTGCACGGTGTATTTATTGCGATTGGTCACCAGCCAAATACCAGTATTTTTGAAGGTCAGCTTGAGATGGAGGGTGGCTATATTGTGACCCAAGCAGGCCGTAAAGGTAATTTTACTGCCACCAGCGTGCCTGGTGTGTTTGCCGCAGGCGATGTGCAAGACCATGTTTATCGCCAAGCGGTTACTAGCGCTGGCACGGGCTGTATGGCAGCACTTGATGCTGAAAAGTATCTTGATAGCTTAAAATAAAAAGTAATGTGACCTAACAATGGCAATCAACTCACTTGCGAGTATTAAGAAGCTGCTTTCCGCAAGTGAGCTAGCTAAGGCTGAAATAGCTAAGGTAGATATAGCTAAGAGCGAGGCAGCTAAATGTAAGGTTGCTAAAAATGAGCTAGCAAGCCAGCCAGCAGCCAAACCAGCCAATACACAAGATGTCATGCTTGTGAAAAATAACAGGGTTCAAATACAATCGCTAGCAGATATTCAAGCCGATCAACTTAATTTAATCACTGAAAACGATTTGTTTTTAAATGCTGTAAAAGATGCGCGACCGCTTAATTATGAGCCATATCACTTTGTATTTGAGCGCCCTAAACCGATCCCTAAAAAATTCTTAGCTGATGAGCGCCAAGCGCTAAAAGACTCGCTCAGCGACCATTACATACCCGCCCATGAGCTTGAAACTGGCGAAGAGTTGCTGTATTTACGCACAGGTCACTCGCCCGATATTTTAGGCAAGCTACGCCGTGGTCACTGGGTAGTGCAAGCTTATATTGATTTGCATGGACTTATTTCAGATGAAGCTCGTGCTTATGTAGCCGAATTTTTGAATCACTGTAAAAAAAATAATATTCGCTGTGTACGTATTGTGCATGGTAAAGGCTTAGGCTCGCGCAACCGCGAGCCCGTACTAAAACATAAACTACGCAACTGGCTAATACAACGCGATGAGGTAATTGCATACGCCCAAGCGCGCAAAGTAGATGGCGGTAGCGGCGCGGTAATCGTGCTGATCAAAGCAGGATAAAATATCTCCATGATATAAACACCATGAGAAATACAAATTCTATGCGGCAAAGCCCTAAATAACTCTATAATCGTGCAGCTATAAGAAACTGAGTGTATCCAGACACGTAGTTTTAAGCGTTATGTTTTAGTCATTTAATAAACCGCTGATATTGAAAGCTTATGCAAACTTCAAAAAATATACTCTCCTTCTACTTGCTAACGCTTGTTGTAACTGGTTGCTCTTACTTTCCAACATCAGGCCCTAGTAGCAAAGAAATTGATCAATACAACCAAAAAAATGGTGAAAAAAAGCTTGAAAACCGCATAGAAATCGTAGATGTTACCCAAGAAGTTGTCGCTGAACTCAGCAAAAAAGATATTAAATCTAAATTTAGTGATGTTTTAACAAGTGATAAACCTTACCGACTAGTTGTTGGAAAAGGCGATTTAATCGAAATATCTATTTGGGAAGCCCCACCCGCCACCCTATTTAACGCAGCCGCGATGTCAAGCACCGGCATTAGTAATAGTGCGGGTC
>JANNBX010000080.1:0-15658 GCA_031385945.1 Methylophilaceae bacterium
GGTCGTCCATTATTGATTATTGCAGAAGATGTTGATGGCGAAGCGCTGGCAACTTTAGTTGTAAACAATATTCGCGGCATTTTAAAAACCACAGCCGTTAAAGCGCCTGGTTTTGGCGATCGCCGTAAAGCCATGTTAGAAGATATCGCCATTTTAACGGGCGGTACAGTGATTGCTGAAGAGCTAGGCTTGAAACTTGAAAACGTAAAATTGGAAGATTTAGGCCAAGCTAAACGTATTGAAGTAGGCAAAGAAAACACCATCATCATTGACGGTGCTGGCGTTGAAGGCAATATCAAATCACGCATTGATCAAATCAAAAAACAAGTTGAAGACTCAACGAGCGATTACGACAAAGAAAAATTGCAAGAACGTATGGCTAAATTAGCTGGCGGCGTTGCAGTGATTAAAGTAGGTGCTACCACTGAAATTGAAATGAAAGAGAAAAAAGCCCGCGTTGAAGATGCACTACACGCAACACGTGCAGCGGTTGAAGAAGGTATTGTTGCTGGTGGCGGTGTTGCGTTAATTCGCGCACGCGACGCAATTGCTAAAGTAAAAGGCGACAATGCAGACCAAGACGCAGGCGTTAAAATTGTGCTACGCGCTGTTGAAGAGCCACTACGCCAAATCGTACAAAACGCAGGCGCTGAGCCATCAGTAGTTGTAAACATGGTTGCCGCTGGTAAAGGCAATTATGGCTACAACGCAGCTAATGAAACTTATGGCGACATGGTAGAAATGGGCGTATTAGACCCAACTAAAGTAACCCGTTCAGCCTTGCAAAATGCGGCTTCTGTAGCTGGCTTAATGCTCACAACAGATTGCATGATTGCTGAATTACCGAAAGATGACGGCCCAGCAATGGGTGGTGATATGGGCGGTATGGGTGGCATGGGCGGTATGATGTAAAAGTCAAATGTAAAGCTACTGCGCTCAGCATCTCGGGCGCATACGGTGCTCAAAATCCTCACATACTTAATGTATGCTCCGGTTTTTCCGCTCCGTCTGCACCCGACCTGCCATCGCTCGCTACGCTTTCCATATTGACTTTGAATTAGTTAACGCTTCAATAGCATCAAAAATAAAAAACCTCGCATCGGCGAGGTTTTTTATTGCTATTTGTTATTTGACCCAATGCAAGCACTCAATTACGATTGTTGTTTTACGAGAGGCATTTAGAAAATGGTGATTGAATATTTAACAGCATTACTTGTAGTCATTACAGGAATTTATGCTTACCTTACTCATCGCATGGCAGAGTCTAGCAGAGCAACTGTTGAAGAAATGCGAAATCAGTCTGAATCAATGATGCGCCCTTATATAACAGTTTCTCCATTTGTTCGTCCCCACACGCCATTTCTTTATCTTCGTATAGCTAATACAGGACGAAACGCCGCTCTAAATTTAAAGCTTTCAATCGATAAAGATTATTTTCAATTTGGTGAAGTTCAAGATGAAAAAAATCTTAAAAATATGACTGTATTCACTACACCAATGGATAGCTTCGCTCCAGGTTCTGAATTGATATTCGCATTAGCACAGGGCTGGGTGATTTTTGAAGGCAATGGTAAGTCAGCCATCTGCCCTACTCAATTTAAGATTACTGCTAATTATCAATTTTCTGATAAGAATGTTGAGGAGAGACACGATGTTGACTTACGTAGCTTCAAGGGAAGCGAGGGTGAAAGAAACCCACTAGTTGAAGAATTGGAAAAAATAAGAAAAATTATGGAAAAGACTAAACTCAAATAATTTAGCTTGTAGGGCGCACCCGCTTGCGGTGCGCCGTATTTGACTCTAGACCTACCAAAATATTAAATGCATGCGGTGCACTGCAAGCGAGTACGCCCTACTTATATAAGGATTTATTTGACACGCATTTAAGATGCGCATATAGTTTGCGCATTACATGAGGTGCCAATTATGCAAACGAGTTACAACACAGAAGCACCTAAACGCGCTACTAACTTAAGTATCAATGGTGACTTGCTTAACCAAGCACGCGCGTTAAATATCAATTTATCGGCCACTTTAGAAAAAACGCTAGCCGCTATGGTTAAAGCCAAACAGCAACAGGCATGGTTGGCAGAAAATCAACAGGTAATTGATGCCTACAACCAACAGGTAGATGAAAACGGAACGTTTGGCGATAGCTTGCGAGTATTTTAATGGCGCAATATAGTGTGTATCAAAATAAAAATAAAGCTACTCAAGCGCGTTATCCATTATTACTCAATATTCAAAATGACTTACTCGCTAGCATGCAAACCTGCGTTGTTGTGCCGCTAACCAAAGTAGAAACGATGGCGCATAGCCCTATGAGTAAACTCACCCCAACCATGGCGGTGCAAGGGCAAAACTATTGCATGATGACGCCGCAGCTTGCAGGTATTCACAAACGTGAATTAGGTGCAGAAGTTGAAATATTAACGGGGTATCAGCATGATATTGTTGCCGCGATTGATTTCTTACTTAGCGGTGTTTAACTCTTAAAAAAAACTTTGCTAATACCGTTATAGAAAAAATATGAGTCAACAAAAACCCGGTCAACTTCACCTATCTTGGCAGGCTGTCATTGGTGATGAGCTTGAGAAGCCTTATATGCAGGCTTTACGCGATTTTTTGAAGCAAGAAAAAGCGGCTGGCAAGGTGATTTATCCACCCAGCGCGCTCATTTTTAATGCGTTTAATCACACTCCTTTTGAGCAAGTGCGTGTGGTGATTATTGGGCAAGACCCTTATCACGGGCAAGATAATCAGGGCAATCCTCAGGCGCATGGTTTGAGTTTTTCTGTGCCTAGAGGCGTTGCACTACCGCCATCATTAGTGAATATCTTCAAAGAAATTTCGGCTGATTTAAATATCAAAATGAGTCGCAATGGTGATTTAACGCCTTGGACAGATCAAGGTGTTTTGTTGTTAAATGCTACGCTAACAGTTGAGCAGGCTAAAGCAGGTGCGCATCAGGGCAAAGGCTGGGAAGCGTTTACAGATGCGGCGATTGCTGCGTTAAATGTACATCGCGAGGGCTTGGTGTTTGTTTTGTGGGGTAGTTACGCGCAGAAAAAAGGCGCGTTTATTGATGAAACGAAGCATTTAGTTTTAAAGTCTGTGCATCCATCGCCGTTATCGGCGCATCGTGGTTTTTTTGGTAATCACCAATTTTCGCGAATTAACCAATATTTAACTACGCATAATCAAGCACCGATTGATTGGCAAATTTAGTCTTTATCTTTCTAAATTGCTCTCTCGCTAAATCGCCCCTGAGTCATACAAAATTTTGCCGTAAAAATATAATTGGTCCGGTGCAATTGGGTGTGAGAACTCTTCATTTCTGTCTATGTAAGGTTTATAAACCGCAACTGCTAGCTCAGAGCAGTAATAACGATCACTCATGTTAATGCCCACCAAGCCTAAATAATCATACTTTTTACCAATATGACCATAAGCGGTTTCAAGCGCTGTTTTTCGGCTGGCTTCTGTTGCCCATTTTGGGCTTACCAGCATTAAGCGGTGCGCTCCGCCAACAAAATCTGCAAGTGGCGTGACATGCACGCCTTTTGAGTTAGATTCCACAACCACTTGTTTACTTAGATCTAAAATTGCAGCGTGGCTAAATGGTGCGTTTCGTAACGCTGAAACCATATTATCTGTTTGGTGATAATTACGTACCACTAACCAATCGCCATCTTTACCGGCAGTTTGTATGGCTTGCAATACAGCCTGGTTACGTGTTTCTTTAACTGCATGCACTGGCGCTTGCACTTTAAAGGGTACGGCACAGCTAGAAAATAGGAAGATTATTGATACTGCAAACAAGCAACTGACTGATTTTTTCATCACATCTTATAGTTATTTTTAACGTACTAATAATAATATAAAACAGGTGCTTTGAATATTACGGACAAAAAAATCCCCGATTAAAAGGGGTTAAAATCGGGGAAAATGCCTTATTAAGATAAGGCGCCCCGCTCAGGGAGGAGAAGCGGAGGGCGATGTAATCGCCATTCCATTCAGAGTCTTTACGGCGGTAAATAGTTCCTGCAAATAGCTTATGGTGATTGATCGGCGATTTGTTTGGAAAATCATTAAAATAGCGCCTGAATTAATCATCAAGTTGTTTCGATGATTTATGCGCTTAGCGCATCTACAGCGCTGTTTATACGGGTAAATCTGCGATAATAGCGTTATGCAAAATCACGACGCCCTACTCACTGGCCTTAACAATAAACAGCTTGAAGCTGTGACCCTACCCCATCAATCCGCGCTTATTTTAGCGGGTGCTGGCAGCGGTAAAACTCGTGTATTAACCACTCGTATTGCTTGGTTGATTCAAACTGGCCAAATTTCACCACTAGGTTTAATGGCGGTCACATTTACCAATAAAGCCTCTAAAGAAATGCTCACGCGGCTCACCAGTATGTTACCAATTAATACGCGCGGCATGTGGGTTGGCACGTTTCATGGCTTGTGTAATCGGCTTTTGCGCGCGCACCACCGTGAGGCTGGCTTGCCCAGTACCTTTCAAATTTTAGACACGTCAGATCAGTTATCCAGTATTAAACGGCTAATGAAGCTGATGAATGTGGACGATGAAAAATACGTACCAAAGCAGGTGCAAAATTACATCAATAATTGCAAAGAGGAGGGCTTACGCGCAAATAAAGTGGATGCGTACGACGCGCACAGCCAAAAACTACGCGAGATTTATGAAGAATACGACAAACAATGTAACCGCGAGGGTGTGGCAGATTTTTCAGAGTTATTATTGCGCTGTTATGAGCTACTAGAGCGCGATTCACGCATTCGCGAGCATTACCAAAGCCGCTTTCAGTATATTTTGGTAGATGAGTTTCAAGACACTAACCGCCTGCAATATTTGTGGTTAAAACTACTCGCAGGCCAAAGTAATTGTCTGTTTGCAGTGGGTGACGATGACCAATCAATCTACGGCTTTCGTGGTGCGCGAGTGGGCAATATGCGTGATTTTGAGTCTGATTTTAACGTGCAAAATATCATTAAATTAGAAGAAAATTACCGCTCACACAGCAATATTTTAGACGCCGCCAACGCGATTATTTCGCATAACTCAAACCGTTTAGGCAAAAATTTGTGGACGTCAGCTGGTGCTGGCGAGCCAGTGCGTGTATACGAAGCGTATAACGATAATGACGAAGCGCAGTTTATTGTCGACGAAGTAAAAATGCTACACATGGAGGGTATGGATTTAGGCGAAATGGCGCTACTGTATCGTTCAAACGCACAATCGCGCATTTTAGAACAAGCGCTATTTGCCGCTAATATTGCCTACCGCGTATACGGTGGTTTGCGCTTTTTTGAGCGTGCCGAAATTAAACATGCGCTAGCTTATATGCGCTTAATGGCGAACGCTAATGACGACACCGCCTTACTGCGCGTGATTAACTTTCCTGCCCGTGGCATCGGCGCGCGTAGTCTTGAACAGCTGCAAGAAGCAGCGCGCGCTGACAATTGTAGCTTATGGCAAGCGGCTACGAACAAAGTGGGTAACGGCCGCGCGAACGCTAAAGGTTTAGATGGTTTTGTGCATTTAATTCGCGAAATGACCGACCAAGCTTACGGCATCACACTGGCTGAAGTTGCTGAATTAGCGACGACGCATTCAGGCTTAAAAGCGCATTATCAAAATGATAAAGAGGGTGAAGACCGAATTGAAAACTTGGAGGAGTTAGTAACAGCGGCAGTGGCGTTTACCAACCAAGCATTTGGTAACCATAACAATGTAGATGGTGAAACTGAACAAGATTTAATGACACAGTTTTTAAGCCACGCTAGCCTAGAAGCAGGTGATTTTCAAGCGGCGGCTGGTAATGAAGCGTTGCAGTTAATGACCGTACACGCGGCAAAAGGCTTAGAGTTTAGAGCGGTATTTATTAGTGGCTTAGAAGAAGGTCTATGCCCGCACGAGCAAAGCTTAAATGAACAAAGCGGCCTAGAAGAAGAGCGGCGGCTCATGTATGTAGCGGTAACGCGTGCGCGGCAACGCCTTTATTTAAGCCATGCGCAGAGCCGCATGCTACATGGACAAGTGCGCTATGGCATACCGTCACGCTTTTTAGATGAGATTCCTGAAGGCTTATTAAAGCGACTTAACACCAAGCCTGTAGCACGTTCTGGCTCAAATAATAACTTTACCGCACCAAGAGTAGCCGCTATTCAAAATAGTAGCTACCCACATAAAATTGGCCAAAGTGTACGCCACGCAAAGTTTGGCGAGGGCGTGGTCATTGGTTATGAAGGCAATGCAGCGAGCTTAGTGATTAAAATTAACTTCGGACGCGATGGTATTAAATCGCTCGCCATGGAATACGCAAAGCTCGAAAAAATATAAACTTTACATATAAATGTTAAATATTGCGAAAAAATACAAATTAAAAATATAACGCAGAAATTTAACTCGGAAATTTAACTCGGAAAAATATTCAAGCAAAATGTTAGACTAACTGGCTAAGATACTGTTTTTTATGCTTTAATAATACGCATGAAGACTATAGCAGTGTTTAATCAAAAAGGCGGCGTAGGCAAAACCACCACCGCACTTAACTTAGCTTCAGCAGGCTATTTACGAGGTGCTACACCATTATTGCTTGATCTCGACCCGCAAGGTCACCTTACCGCCATTTGTGGCGAAGCCAATAAGAGCGGCCAGCATCTATTTCAATTTTACAAAGAAAACACCGCGCTCAATAAGCTTGTTCAACCCTGGCCTGGTGTTGGTAGTTTAATCGCATCAAACCGAGAATTGATTAAAGTCGATAGTATTTTCGGTAAAGGCCCAACAATTTTAAATCGGCTTAAATTAGGGCTTGAGCAACTGTCAAAATCACAACCTGAGCGCACTTTAACGATTGTTGATTGTTGTCCATACATTGGCGTGCTAGCGCTTAATGCTATTTTCGCAGCCGATTTAGTCATTATTCCAGTAGGTTCAGATTATTTATCGCTACAAGGTGCATTACAAGTGAATAAAACGCTTAACGCCCTAGAACCAGTGGTTAAAAGACATATTTCACGCTGTTATTTGCTGACTAATTTTGATAAACGCCGCAATATGACGTTTGATATTCAACAAAAAATTTCTGCAGAATTTTCTGATGAAGTTTGCCAAACGGTGATTGGCACGAATGTGGCGATTGCCACCAGCCCAAGTGTGAAAAAAAGCGTTTTTCAATACAGCGCTAGTAGTCAAGGCGCTAGAGATTACGCAAATTTATATACTGAAATTAGTGCTAGATTAGTCGCCGAAAAATAACCTTAGCGCTTTAAGTTTCTTTGTTAATTAAATCAAGCACGTCTTCATAATTAGCGCTGTGGCCAAACGCGGTAGCAACTTCTTGCCAACTAAGCACAACGCAATGCGGGTACATTTGCTCTAGTTTTTTACGTGCAGCTTCTTCAGCATCGCCATTGATGAGCAAATTATCAACCAGTGCACCATTGCGGCAACGAATGTGATAAGAAAACTTACTCATTATTAACTCCCTAAATATTATTCAACAGTGGCAGTGTCTTTACAAATATCGCGATAAGTCACATATTGAAACGCTAACATTAACGCTGTTGCAAATAAGAAGCTGAAAATAAGAAAAACTGCAGTAAGTAGCACACCAACTTTAGGTAGCACAGTACTAATTAAGCCGAACACAATACCTGCTGAAATCATCAAAACCACCATGGCTAGTGTGATAATTAACCAAGATAATGCCATGGGTAACATGCCTTGAATTGTGCCAGCTATGCTCGATTTAATCGCTTGGCCAACCTTTAAACCTTGAAATGCAATGAGCATCGGCGCAAACCAAGTAGCCATCATGAGTGGTATCAAACACATAAACGCTTTGAGTAACAATGGAAAAGCAGTCTGTAATATTTGCTCAGTTGGTGCCTTAGAATCAACTAATAACTTTAACGCTGCAGAGTCGGCTTCAGTGAAAAAAGCCACAACAAAACTATATGCCACACAAATCGCGCCTAGTAACAATAGCGGCATAATGGTTGGCTTAATCGCTAAAATGAGAGCGCTTAACGGTGTTGAACGTTTGGCGTATGCCTCGCGATATAGGCTCACAGCGAGCACCAAAAAACTGGGGTATAGCAAGGCAAGTGCGTAGCTAATGACCAATGGCAAGCCTGCGGGTAATAACAAAAACACTAGTAAATAAATAAATGCGACGATTAGCCATTTTGAAGGCTGCTCACGAATAATTTGAACGCACTCTTTAACCCAATTTATTGCGGTTTGCCAGTTTGATACAGGTGAAGTTGTCATATTGATCATTCAATTAAGCCGATTAGGCTTGTATTCTTAATTTGAGAATGTTGTAAAAATGGTCTGGATCTTTAGCGTGCGTTAAAGCACCTGCCATCGGAAAAAACTTATCTTTTAAACGTGATAACCAAAAACGCAGTGCAGCAAGCCTGAGCAGGTTTGCCCAATGCTTGTTTTCACACGCTTCAAAGGGTCTCACTTGCTGGTAAGCTGTTAGAAAAGCATTTAATTTTGCATCATCAAAATGGCCATCTTCAAGCACACACCAATCATTTACTGCTATGGCAACATCATACGCTAGCACATCGTTACAAGCGTAATATAAGTCAATAATACCGCCTACTTTATCGTTATCCATCAGCACGTTATCGCGAAATAAATCGGCGTGAATCACGCCTTTAGGCAATGCAGATAAATCTAAATGCTCAGTAAACTGTAACTCATTTTTAAGTAATATTTGGTCATTTTCAGCCAATTCAGGCATGACTTTTTCAGCCGTTGACTGCCGCCAACCTGCCCCGCGAAGGTTACACATTTCCGCTTTAAAACTTAATCCTGCTAAGTGCATTTTGGCGAGTGCTTGGCCAACTGCTGCACATTGGTTGACTGTAGGCGTATCAGTATCGCGGCCTTGCAAACAGCTGACTAGCACAGCCGGTTTGCCTTGCAGCTCACTTAAGGCAACACCCAGTTGATTAGGTATAGGTGCTGGGCACGGTATTTTTTCACGTGCTAGGTGCGTCATTAAATCAATAAAGTATGGCAGCTCATTTGCTGTGTTTTCTTCAAAAATTGTGAGTACAAATTTAGCCTGCGTGGTGACTACAAAGTAATTAGTATTGGTAATGCCAGCACTAATACCTTCAAATGCAATCAACTCACCAATGGCATATTGCTTTAGCCAAGCGGTTAATTCGTGGGTAGTAATAGTGGTGAAAACAGACATGATTGATGTGAAGAGTGAGAATTAAATAAAATATTAAAGTTAGATTAAAAAATCAGATTAAATATGAAAAATGCGTCAGATATAAAAATCAGACTGCAATAAAAAGGGGCGTTATGCCCCTGTCATTTGTTGACTCGTCATGCTAAAAGCGAAACAGCGTCCATTTTGGAATCGCAAAACTACGTGCTACATCATCAAAACGATTCCAAGCGCCTGTTTGATCTTCTTTATATAAGTAATAAGATTTACCATGTGCAGGTGTGACTTTCATCAAATAAAGCTCGCCATTTACACGATACTCTTCAATAGTTTCGGCACCTTTTTTGATGGTAGTCACTTCTGGCACTACTTTGCCATTTTCATCAATGGTTTCCCAATCTTTTAGCGTAGGTGGCGGTAACGGCTCGCTTGAGGGCGGCAGTGGGGGCTCTGCAGCCCATATGTTTAAGCTGCTCCACAGTAGCAAGCCAAATACGCCATTGATTAAAGACCGTTTTGAGTGAAATTTTTGCATAAATTCATTCTACCAATAAAAGCTTGCTTTACTTGATAACTAGCGAGATATTTTTTGCATCAAAGCGCTGTTTTAGCTCATTTAGTAGCGCTTTATTTAAGTCACGCGTATGGCTATTCCAATATTGAGTGGTGCGCTCAATATCAGCTTTTAATTGCTCTGCAACGGCCAAATTATCTTGGCTCAGCGCCCAAAGCGCGTAACGCGCTTGTACCTCAAAACTACCAAATTGTTGGTGCGCTTGTGCAAAGGTGTCCATCGCCTCTGGGTGGCGATTGAGCGCAGCATAAGCCTGCGCGGCTAATAATGCCACTTTTTCAGCTTGATAATCTTTGTTGATATTTTTAAGCTTGGCGATTAAATCAAGTGTGGCCTGTGCTTGATTGTGCAACATTTTTGCTTGTGCCGCACCCAATAATACAAATGGGTCATTACTAAACGGCCCGCTTAAACAAGCATCAAAGTGCTTAACTGCAGCCTCAATATAACCATGTTCAAGATGCGCATTGGCCAGCGCCATTTGGTTTTGCGCGGTTGGTGTTAAGTCAAATGCGGCTTCAGCTTCACGTAGATTTTTGCCTGGGTCTATGGTGTTAATCAGCGCTTTTTTAGCGGAGTTAAAGCCCTTATTCATGCCACGCTCTAAACGCGAGCTGGGCAAATAAATCGCGAAAAAATACACCACGCTACCAAGCAAAGGGAACGAAAATAAAACCAACAGCCAATAAAGCTGCTCACCGCGCCTAATCGCGTGAATCGCGAAAAAAAGTGCAATCA
This sequence comes from Methylophilaceae bacterium, assembly GCA_031385945.1. Classification (GTDB taxonomy): domain Bacteria; phylum Pseudomonadota; class Gammaproteobacteria; order Burkholderiales; family Methylophilaceae; genus JANNBX01. Next base: position 10,549 of record JANNBX010000080.1, read on the forward strand.
ACACATGAATGCCAATGCCGAAAAAAGCCATCTTAGTCTTTCTTAAAGATTAAATCCCACACACCATGACCTAAGTTGATACCGCGGTTTTCAAACTTAGTGAGTGGGCGATAGGCTGGTTTTTCGGCATAATCAATCGCCGTATTGGTGAGTTGCGGCTCTGCTTTTAACACCACAAGTACCCACTCTGCGTATTCTTGCCAATCGGTAGCCACATGAATATAACCGCCAGTTTTAAGCTTAGCGCAGAGTTTTTGTATAAATTCACCTTGAATTAAGCGACGCTTATGATGGCGCTTTTTATGCCACGGATCGGGGAAGAAAATATGCACGCCGTCTAAACTGGTTTCACTAATCATATCGCGTAATACTTCAACGACATCATGCTGAATCACACGCAGGTTAGTCAGCCCCAACTCATCAATTTGTTTCAATAACGAGCCCACACCAGGGCTATGTACTTCAACAGCTATAAAATCTGTTTCAGGTGCATTTTTAGCAATATGTGCAGTGGTTTCGCCCATACCAAAGCCAATTTCTAAGACTTTCTTACTATCACTTCGTTTAAAAATGATATTTAAGTCGACCAATTTTGGGTTATACGGAATACCAAAAACAGGCATTACATTTTCAAGCGCAGCGGCTTGGCCTTTGGTTAAGCGACCTTGGCGTAGCACAAAGCTGCGAATCGGTCGATGTTGCTCCGCAATAGTATCCACCGTGGCTTGCACTGAGTTTTCATGTTGATTTTCAAGATTTTCTTGCATATTGATTTTGAAAAAAGTTTAAGTAAGTTAATTATACTTTATAAGCTTCTCGTCATTCTGAGTGCAACGAAGAATCTACCTACTGTGGATATTTAAAACCAGATTATTAGTTGCACACAGCATAACGAATCAAAGCATGTGCGTTTTATCACCTGAGGCAAAGCCAATTAAATCTACGTCTAAGTTTTTGGTGAAGCCTATCACTTTAAATAAATCACCCATTTCGGCAGGCGAAATCAGTTTATTTGCTGAAGTAGTGAGTGGTAAATATTGCGCAATATTGTCTGCAGAGGTTTGGCTTAAAATTGTAGTTAATCCACAGTTAATTAAAAAATGCGCTTGATTCGTATAGCCGACCAACTCACAGCCTGCGTTTATTCCAGCCTCAGCAATTTGGCTAAAATTTACATGGCTAGTGATATCTTGCAAGCCTAAATTGATGAGCGGGTCACTATGCGCAAAATGCTGAAAGTGGCACATTAGCGTGCCATCATTACGTTGCGGGTGATAATACTCAGGCGCACCAAAACCATAATCGATCAACAAAATAGCACCGCTATGTAAGCATTCACTTAGGCTATTCACTAGGCCAGTAGCGCTTAAGCATACTTCTGTTTGGTAATTAGTGGGTAAGTTAAGCGTCTTTGCAGCATTAAATAAAGCGCCCTGATTTAACGGCTTGGCAGCCCATATTAGCTGATCGTTTTCAACGCGCACGCCAACTTCTGTTAGGCCTTGCTCAGTATTGTTGACTAAGCTAACGGGCAGTGCATCTAACACCTCATTGGCTAAAATCAGGCCATTAAACACCTCTGGTAGAGCGTCTAACCAAATGACTTTTTCACTCAAATGGCTGGCAAGCTGATTCAGTTTTTCTTGCTGTACAACACGTAAATACTCACTTACTTCTAAAATATAATATTGATTGGGTAGCTGATTCAACGCTTGTAATTCAATCAATAAATCGGCGGCTAGTTGCCCTGTTCCGGCACCTAATTCTAAAATATCACCCGTACAAACATCGCTTTGTACTGCTATTAAAACCTGCGCTGCCTGCCGTGCTAAACATTTTGCAAACAAGGGCGATATTTCAGGCGCGGTAACAAAATCACCACCTTTACCGAACTTTTGCGCCCCCCCGCTGTAATACCCTAGGGTCGGTTGATAAAGTGCTAATTGCATCAACCGCTCAAAAGACAGCCAATCGCCGTTTGCTGATATTTCTTTTGAAATAATAGATAACAAAGCGTGGCTATGCGCGTTTGCGGCTGCGCCTAATGTGGGTAATGAAGACATGGATAGATTATAATATGGTTATGAATAAAGTCGTTTTAATTACCGGTGGCGCTAAACGCGTAGGTGCTGCAATTTGCCGCTTACTGCATGATGAAGGCTTTAATTTAATGGTGCATTATCGTAGCGCAAGCCACGACGCACGCGCTCTGCAAGCTGAGTTAAATTTACAACGCCCCAATAGCGTTGCTATTATTCAAGGAGATTTATTAAACGTAGCCATACTACCCAGCATAGTGGCTGAAACCATCAAACAATTTGGCCGCCTTGATGTATTGATTAACAACGCCTCAACTTATTATCCAACTGAAATTGGCAAAATTGATGAAGACAATTGGCTAGACTTAGTTGGTACCAACTTAAAAGCACCACTGTTTTTAGCCCAAGCAGCCGCTCATGAGCTTAAAAAATCGCAAGGTGTCATTATTAACATAACTGACAATCACGTTGAGCGACCAAAGAAAAACTACGTAGTGTATTCAATTGCCAAAGCAGGCTTAGTCACACTGACAAAATCACTCGCCCAAGAGTTAAGCCCAGAAGTGCGCGTCAATGCAGTTGCACCCGGCCCCGTGTTATGGCCTGAAAACAACCCACAATTTGACGAAGTTTACTGCCAACGCGTCATTTCACAAACGCTGCTTAAACGCTCTGGCGAAGCCAAAGATGTAGCCAAAGCCGTTAAGTTTTTAGTGCTAGATGCACCATTTATTACTGGCCATGTGTTGGCTGTTGATGGCGGGCGTAGTTTGCATTTGTAATTTGGTGAAGTACCTTTGATAGTTAAAACTCGGTTGTCTCGAATTTGTGATGTAGAGTCGAGAGTTTTTTAGTAGTGTTCTAAACTGGCTGCGCGCTTTAACCAAAAAAATTCATTTTGCTTGCATTCATCACTTTTGAGCCTGGGTCAAATATTATCAATCCTAAATTCAATCCTAAATTAAGTGAAGTAAGATAGCGATTGAAATCAGTACCTTCGCCAAGCAATGTGGGGCTGAAATAGCGGTAGCTGGTGCGTTGACCTTTTCACTTTCATAAGGAATATAAGCAGCTTGTGCATGTTTTTCATTCCAACTAATCATTAAATCTGCAAATAACCAAGCAGCTGCGCAATCACCTTCGTCCGTTAGCAACTCTACCGCGCCAGTAGCATCTTCAATCACGCTCCGCGCAAAGTTAAAGCCTCGCAAACTAAGTGTTTTTTATTATGACTGAGACTAAGCCTTCAATCTTCAATAATTAGAATTTCTCGCTCGCAGTGTTCACAATTGCTCACGAATAAAAGCATCGTTACTTCGCCTGAGAATATCAGAGATAATGATCGTAAAATCACTTGTGAGAGAAATAAATCCTTTATCAAAAGCTCTATCATGTATTGCCGACAAACACAGGCCATTACTGGGGTTTAGGCGGTTTTCTTTGTCTCTACTCCAATGGACTATATGGCTGGCAATGTGTCATTTAGGCTCTGACAACCCCGACATACAACAGCGTCCGCTGTAGCTACTTAGTACTGCTCTGCGGAAAAACTGCTGTTTAATACGTTGTGTCGTAATCACTTGTCGCATCTCACCAGTGAAATTCTTTTGCATCAATTCAACATCATCAGGCTCATTGGCTTCAATAATACTTTCACCTAGTTGTTGACTTAACAACTCACTTTCAACCGTTAATCCTTCCCAATCAGATTGAAATTCAGCCCAGACTTCACGATCAAGCACAGATGCATTGCCTCATCCAACTCGTCCCGTACTTGTAATTGCAGGGTCAAGACTTGCCATATTAAGTATTTTCATTGCTACTGCACTAGGAGTACGCTCAATTACTTTTGCTTAAGTAATAACTTCTTTATTCCGACTATGAATCTGTCCGAAGGGTATTTGACAGTATAAATGGAACGCCAACTTTACTTGCTGCTCTGTCCATAATCTGGTCGCCATTTTTCAGTCCTATCAATAAGAGCTTACACTAGTTGTATTTCTAAACTTAATGATAATCGTCTTCTCGTTGGTAGCGCACTGCCAAAATTATGACCATATTATTTTCTTCTATTTCAAACAAAGCCACATAGCCGTTAGTACCAAACGGAATAATCAACTCACGTAAAAAAGGATTATCTGCTTGAGCTTTTCTGCACGTAAATGGAAAAATTCTCAGCGTATCAATCGCTTTATAAATATTATCGCGCGCGTGTTTAGCGCTACTTTTATCATGCTTATATAAAAACAAATAAAGACGTTTAAGATCTTCTCTCGAGTAACTTGTAAATCTGATGAGATAAGTCAATCAACTTTTCCGTTGAGCATATCATCTATCTCTGCCAACACGCTTTCTGCCGAATAATACTCGCCTGTGCGTTTTGCTTCATCACGCGAGGCTAACCCACGCGCAATAAATGCTTGCTTGTGAATGCGCCGCTCTATATTGGCACGTATAGATTCCTCGGCAAAACTTGATAAAGTCTCACCACTAAGCAGTACACTTTCTGCGGCTTCGCGCAGTTTTGGCTCTACACGTATTGCGGGGATTATTGCCGTTTTCATCACTCGCTCATTTTGTAATTCATTTGCACTACATTACTATAATTAGTAAAGATTACAATTGTAATCTAGCTAAAATTTAAACCTTTAAGGTCTTATCTCTTATAATGTCGTTATGATTAAACACTTACCCGAAAACCCATCTAACAACTTCATCAAACTACGTAACAGCTTGATTAGCGCTACTGGCAAAGCCATAGGCGACTACAACATGGTGGAAGATAATGATACCGTGCTGGTGTGTATGAGTGGCGGTAAAGACAGTTACACCATGCTGATGATGTTGCTAGCATTGAAAGAACGCGCGCCGATTGATTTTAAAATCATCGCGATGAATTTAGACCAAAAGCAGCCCAATTTCCCTGCGCATATTTTGCCTGAATATCTCAAAAGCTTAGGCGTGGATTACCGTATTGTAGAAGCAGATACATACTCAATTGTTAAAGAGAAAATCCCTGAAGGCGCTACAACTTGCAGCCTTTGTTCAAGGTTACGGCGCGGTATTATTTA
>JANNBX010000198.1:0-4843 GCA_031385945.1 Methylophilaceae bacterium
AGTGCCAGAAACTTTTAACGGAAAATTGCGCTTATTAGCAGTGGCAGTGAACGATGCGAGTGTCGGTGTGGCCGCAAATGAGGCCACTGTGCGCGGCGATTTTGTCTTATCACCAAACGCGCCGTTGACTGTGACGCCAGGCGATATTTTTGACGTGAGCGTGGGTGTTGCAAATAACCTAAAAGGCTCTGGTAAAGATGCTGCTGTAAGCGTGACTTTAAATACGTCACCGGCCTTTGAGTTAGTCGGCGGCGCTAAACAAACGCTTAAAATTAGTGAGTTACGCGAAGGCGTAGCGCTTTACAAACTAAAAGTGCGTGAAGGCGTAGCGGCTAAACTCGGCTCTGCACGCTTAGAGTTTGTAGCTAATATTGGTGCAAAATCAGCCAAGCTTGGCACAGAAATCAGCGTGCGCCCTGCTACACCACACTTAACACTGGTGCAAACTGGCAACTTTAAAGGTGAAATTATTCTGCCAACTAAGCGCGAACTCTTTAAAGAGTATCGCAAACAGCAAGTAAGCGTTTCACCATTGCCATTAGTGGCAGCGGGTGGTTTGCTTGATTATTTAGCCAATTATGAACATAGCTGCACCGAGCAATTGATTAGCCAAGTAATGCCAATTATTGTGCTGAAAAAGCGCCCTGAAATGTTGTCGAGTATCGACACCAGCAAGCATGGTTTTGAGGGTGCGCTAAGTGTATTACGCGCTCGCCAAAACGCACAAGGCGGCTTTGGCTTGTGGGATGCGAGCGTAGAAGCAGATGAATTCGCCAGCGTTTACGCAGTGCATATGCTGCTTGAAGCACGCGATCATGCCAATATCGGCGATGCTAATCTTTCACAACATGTACCTGATGATTTACTCAGAAACGGCGTAAATTACTTGCAAACACTAGCTGCTAGCCCTGCAACAACCTTAGACCAAGTGCGGGTACGTAGTTACGCTGCCTATTTGCTCACACGTGAGGGTGTTGTCACCACGCCAATGTTAGCGAGTTTGCGCGCTACTTTAGACGCAAAAATACTCACAACGCCTGAGTTTAAAGATTGGCAATCAGACCTAACGGCCAGTTATTTGGCGGCTAGTTATCAGCTATTGCAACAACAAAAACTCGCGAATGAGCTGATAGCCAAGCCCATTAAATTATTAGTGACCACAAAACCACAAATTGTTTACGGGCATTATTACGATGATGTTGTGCGCAACAGCCAAACGTTGTATTTAGTGACAAAACACTTCCCCAATCGCGTTAAAGACATCAACGCAACGGCGCTTACAAACATCATGCAACCTATATCTGAGGGGCGTTTCAACACGCTATCTTCAAGCTATGCCGTGTTAGCGTTTGATGCTTACGCAACCGTTGCAGGCAATAAAGTGCTAAATCAGATGGCAATTACCGCGGTTGATAAGCAAGGCAAAGCGCTCAGCTTAAAATTGCCAGCAAACAGCATTGCACCGACTGTGAACTTTGCACCTGGCACTAGCCGCCTAAAACTCACAGGGCCAAGTAGCTTGCCGTTGTTTTATGCGGTGACTGAGTCTGGCTTTGACGTTAAAGCCCCTCAAACCGCGCTTAAGCAAGGCATAGAAATTATCCGCGAATATACAGACGCCAAAGGCGCGGTGATTAAAAACGTGGTGATGGGTGATGAAATTACTGTGCGCATTAAAATCCGGGCTGAAACTGGCAATATTAGCGATGTAGCCATTGTGGACCTGCTACCAGGTGGCTTTGAGCCTGTATTACAAGCCGCGGCCGAGGTAACCCAAAGCAATATCACTGATAACGGTGAGGGTTACGCGCAACAAGCAACCAGCTGGACTAGCCCACTAGGTATCAATGGCTGGCAACCTACTTATGCTGATATTCGCGAAGACCGCGTAGTGTTTTATGGCGCAGTGGGCGACACAGTAACTGAATTCACCTACAAAATTAAAGCCACCAATAGCGGCCAATTTGTTGTGCCACCTGCATACGCTGAGAGCATGTATAACCGCTTGTTGCAGGCTAGATCGTTGCCGAGTGTGATGAATGTGGGCAGACCTAAATGATGCCTATCAAAAGTATCTTTTTATGCTTAAGCCTCACTTATTTGAGTCTGCCTGCATTTGCCGCGCCCGACCTAGACCGCGCCCTCAAAAACCCCAACAACTGGGCACACCCTAGAGGCCAATACAACAATCAAGGCTACAGCCAGCTTAGCCAAATCAACCAAAAGAATGTTAAAGATTTAAAACTCGCTTGGACTTTTAGCACAGGCGTTAATCGTGGTCACGAGGGTGCGCCATTAGTGATTGATGGTGTGATGTATGTGCATACTGCCTTCCCCAATAATATCTACGCACTAGATCTAAACAATGACCAAAAAATACTGTGGTCATACTTTCCCAAGCAAGACCCCAGTACGCAAGCGGTGATGTGTTGCGATAACGTAAACCGCGGTTTAGGGTTTGGGGATGGCAAAATATTTTTACAGCAAAATAATGGCGTATTAGTCGCACTCAATGCCAAAACAGGCAAAACAGTGTGGCAAGTGCAAGTGAACGACCCTAAGACGGGTGCAAGCAACACCAATGCCCCACAGATTATTAAAGACAAAGTGCTTACAGGTTGTGCAGGTGGTGAGTTCGGCGTGCGCTGCTTTATTGCCGCCTATTACCTTAAAGATGGCGCACTGGCTTGGAAAGCCTACAGCACAGGTAGTGATGCCGATGTGATGATAGGTAGTGACTTTAACCAAGCTAACCCACAATACAGCGCCTTGAGTGTGTATGAAGACATTAACGGTGGCAATAAACAAGGTGGCTCATTTAAGCCATTACCCAATGAACAGCTTAAAATCAATGCGCCTGAATTAGGTATTAGAACTTGGCTAAAACCGCAACAAGAAAAAGATGGCTGGCAAAATGGTGGTGGCGCGGTAACAGGCTACTTTAGCTATGATGCTAAAACCAATTTAGTGTATTACGGCACAGGTAACCCAGGTGTGTGGAACCCTGATGTACGGCCTGGGGATAATAAATGGGCAAGTACTGTGTTCGCCCGAGATGTAGATACTGGTTATGCACGCTGGGCGATGCAAACCACACCGCATGATGAGTGGGATTATGATGCGACGAATGAAGTGATTTTGTTTGAGAATAAACAGAACGGTAAAACCAAAACCTACGCCACGCAGATTAACAAGAACGGCTTTATTTATACTTGGCAAGCTGATAATGGCACATTGATTGCGGCTGAAAAGGTGCATCCGTTTGTGAATTGGGCGACGGATGTGAATGTAAAGACGGGGGTGCCGAGTAAGGATGCTAGATTCAATACGCATCAGGATTACAACACGAAAGGGATATGTCCAACGGTTATGGGAACGAAAGGTATAGCGCCAACTGCTTATTCACCTAAGACTGGTTTGGTTTATGTGCCGCTAAATATCACCTGTATGACCATCGAGCCAGTTTCACAAAAGTATACAGCTGGGAAAGCGTGGGTTGGGTCAACTATTGGTCTATTTTCACTAGACCGCAAATTACATAACTTAGAGGCAATTAGTAACGATGGATTTGGTGGCATACTTGCCGTTAATCCATTGACCAAAAATACTATTTGGCAAACTAAAGAGAAATTTACAATTTGGAGCGGAGTTTTAAGCACTTCATCGAATATAGTATTTTATGGAACCTTAGACAGATGGTTCAAAGCCGTGGATGCTAAAACTGGTAAAAAATTATGGGACTATCAGCTAGGCTCAGGAAGTGTATCGAATCCATTTACATATAGCTTAAAAGGTCGCCAGTATATTGGCACTTACTCTGCATTAGGAGGCTGGGCTAGAATTGCTGCAGACTTAGCTTATTGTGGAGACGGTTGTGGTGCATTAGGATTCAACGGTGAGTTCGCAGAAATTTTAAAATACAATGCCACACCCAGCGGCGGTGCACTCAACATCTTCAGCCTATAACCCCACCCCGTCATTCCCGCGTAGGCGGGAATCCAGTCAACTTTTATCACCGCGCATAGTACCTAATATGATTAAACTTGAAGCCTGCCTAGATTCCCGCCTACGCGGGAATGACGATTGATGATAAAACTTAAATCCTATTTAAAATTTAACTTCATTTTTATTAGCATGCTTTTGCTCGTTTTAATCGCACTACGCCTATCGCCCAAACCCAACTTACAAAGTTATATTGCAAACTCCACCGCTATCTACGCGCAAGATGGCACATTACTGCGCTTAACACTGGCTAGTGATGCCCAATATCAACTTTGGACGCCTTTAGAAAACATCAACCCACAAGCGGTTGAGTTAGTTAAAACCTACGAAGATCGCTATTTTTCTTGGCATATTGGGGTAAACCCAGTGGCCTTATTGCGCGGTGCTTGGCGTAGCTTTACTGGGGGTAACACACAGGGTGCATCTACCATTACCATGCAGCTAGCCCGCGCGTTGTATGGCATTGATTCACGGTCAATCAAGGGGAAGTTTGGGCAGATTTTGGCGGCGGTTTGGCTGGAGTGCCGTTATAGCAAGCAGGATATTTTAGAGGCTTACTTAAATATCGCGCCCTATGGGGGCAATATCAAGGGCATAGGCACAGCGAGTTTATTGTATTTTAATAAGAAAGCGATAGCGCTCAACTTGCCTGAGGCGGTGACTTTGGCGGTGATTCCGCAAAACCCGAATAAACGCTTAAAATTGAATGCAGAAAACGCGATGCTGAGCGACGCGCGCGCGCGGCTTTGGCAAGATTGGCTAACATCGCATCCGTTAGATGCAAAATATAGCGCAGATATGGCTTTGCCGCCTAACACGATTAAACAAGCTAAAAACCTAC
>JANNBX010000211.1:0-15761 GCA_031385945.1 Methylophilaceae bacterium
GCGGGTTTTTTTATGAGCTTTATATTTGGCTGACCGAAACTATGACGGTGATTATGACTTGATTAAAACGGTAATTAATTAACTTAATGGCTACGCTTCAACGCCTCTGCGTTTAAATTAGCCGCTTTTAGCTCCGCATATAGCAATCTTGTTTCTAATAAATTCCATACTCTTAGCATGGCCTCAATAGTGTCAAACGGTTTGGTTAAAAAGTCTTTTGCACCTAAGGCCAGCGCTTTGCGTTTGGCGGCGATAGTTGAGTCGGCGGTTAAAATTAAAATAGGTAAGTATTCAGTTTTTGGGATACGCCGCGATAATTGCTCAAGTATTGCGTAACCATCTAACTCTGGCATCATTAAATCGAGTAGCACTAAATCGGGTAAAAACGCTGCAAATAAATCCACAGCGCGAGTAGAGTCTGCTGTGCTAATTACTTGGGTAAAGCCTTCACGCGCGAGTAGTTCTTCTAGTAAACGCAAGTTTGCGTCTGCGTCGTCAATAATTAAGATTTTTGCATTTAATATAGCTGTTTCGTTCATATTATTTTGTTCACGTTATCTTATTCATATTGTTTAGCTCATGTGTTTCACTCATATTTAATGCATATTTAATGCATATTTAATGAATGTTTAATGTATATATTTTATTGATACGTTTGAGTTAGTTTTTTACTAGGTTTAGTCATTGGTACTATGCATAGCCGTGTTAAGGTGGGCGCGCAGGCGTTGGTTAAAAGCGGCAATATCTAGCGGCTTAGTAAAGTAGTCGTTTACACCTAATGCGGCTAGCCTTTGTATAGTGTCTGGTAGGGCGTCAGCACTTAAAATAATAATGGGTATCGCTGAAAACTGTTGATTAGCGCGTAGTTTTTTAACGAGCGCTTCACCATTGCCGTCTGGTAGGTGTAAATCAAGCAAAATAATTGTTGGTATTGACTGGTTTAAAAAAGCCAGCGCTTGCGCAATAGAGTTAACGGTATAAAGCCGCAAGCTTTGGTGCCTGGCAATAATTGCCTCCATCAGCGCTCGGTTGCTAGCGTTATCTTCAATATGCAAAATGCTCTGTTTGTAATGGCTACTGAGTGTAATGGGCTGTTGTAATGAAAAATGTGTTTGAGAAACTGTATTTAATTTCGCAGCTGGTAAGCTTAACCAAAACAAACTTTTGTTAGCTGCAATATCAATATCGCCTTGCATGGCGTGCATCATTTGTTTTGAAAGTGCTAAACCTAGGCCTGTGCCTTCAGTTTTAGTGTTTTCAGCGCCTAAACGATCAAACGGGGTAAAAAGGCGTTCTTGTAAGGCTTTAGGAATGCCTACACCTTCATCTAACACTTCAATGATTACGGTATTATTGCTAGATTCATCAGCTAATGATGACCCTGTTAAAACCCTGGCTGATAAATATACCGTTGAGTTCACAGGCCCATATTTAAGCGCATTAGATAACAAATTTAACACCACTTGCATGAGCTTTTGCCGGTCTGCCAGCACGCCTATGTCACTTGCGTAATTAGTTTTTATGTCAATATCGCGAATAGTACCAAGCGGGCGAATAAACTGCACTGCTTCATCTAGCAGCTGGCTCAGAGCTATGGGTGCTAGCTCTAATGTCATGTTGCCAGACTCAATACGCGCAATATCTAATACTTCGTTAATCAGCTTTAATAAGTGCTGACCAGCACCGTTTATCATCATGGCGCTATCTTGATGTTTGCCTTGTGGCAGCTCCATCTCAAGCAGTTGTGCAAAGCCTAAAATAGCGTTTAATGGTGTACGTAGCTCATGGCTTGTACGCGATAAAAATAAGCTCTTTGCGGCACTTGCTTCTTCGGCTTCGTGTTTTGCAAGGTGTGCTTCGTTGGTACTTTTTGCCACTAATTGTGCTGCATGATCGAGCTCTACCGCTAGCTCGCCTAATTCATCACGGCTACTTGATGGTAGGGCTAGTGCTTCGCCACGTGCTAAATGGCCTGCACTATCGCGTAGTAATTGCACGCGTTTAACTATAGTGCGCGAAAAAAGTAACACACCAAACAGCGCGCCGAATATACCCGCAAAAGCAGCAATTAGCGTTATTTTTACGTTACGTTTACGCTCTTCAGTAATGGCTTCGCGGTCTTTAGCAATTAATAGTGATTCACTATTACTCATGGCCTCAATTTCTAAGCGCAGGCTATCTAACGTTTTACTTTGAGATCTAAACTGCGCAATGAGTTGGTCTGACGCATTTTTTGATTCAGGTGAAATTAAATCGTGGTTTGCTAATACGTTAAGGTCGATTAAATTTTGATTCACCAACACTTGAATACGTTGCAGGCGTGTTTGTTGTACTTTATCGTCTAGTTGCGTTGCTAATTCTTGAATAATCAGCGGTAGTTTTTTCTCTGCTTGCACCACAATAATTAAAAAACTTTTTTGACCAGTGAGTAAATAATCACGTACACCAGTAGAGGCTTCAAGCAATTGTGTGTGAATCGCTTGAATGTTGCGTTGGTTTAGCAAAGCTGAGCGTAACTTGTTTTCAAGTGTGGCGGCTGTTTTTTCATGTGCATAAAGTGATGTTAGCGAAGCAAGTAAAATAGCTAGCGGTAGAGCAATAACAATAAAGCCTTTTTTATTTAAGCTTAAGTTTTGCCAAGTTTGCTCGGCAATACCAAACCAGTAGGGCAGTAAAGGCTGTCGTTTAATATACATTTTAAAAGTTATAAAGCTCTCAAGTTATAAAGCTAGATTAAACATGACTTTTGTAACCCATTTCTACAGCTTTAATCGCGGCTTGTGTGCGGTCGCGCAGACCTAGTTTGCTAAAAATACGCTCAACATGAATTTTAACTGTGCCTGGCGCTATACCCAGCTTTGCTGCCAGCTCTATATTACTTAAACCGGATGGCAATAATGCAAAAATTTCGCGCTCTCGCGGGGTGAGCTGGTCAAGTAATGTTTTATCAGTATTAGTCGTGGTTTTTTGGTCATGTTTTTGGAGGACTAAGCCTAATAAACCACAAATTGACTGCAATATTGGCAAATCTGCCGCTAAAAATTGCAAATGAGGGGCAGATAAAACCAATAGCCCAACAGATTTTTGTTGCAGTGCAATTGGTAACAACCAAGTTTGCATCGGTTGATCTGTATGCGTGGTCCAAAGTCGCGTGCCTTCAGCTGGCACGCAATTAAATTGCACCGGTGTTTTAAGTAGTTGCGCAATATGTCCCATCATTGGAATACGCGTACCAATGGGTAGCGCGTGTCCTTTAGCGGCTGTAGTGGTCAGCACACCTGCATGCTCAATAGCAATCAAACCATGGTCAGCGGCAAACAACTCGCAAAGCTCTAATAAAGTAGTTTGCGCAGATTGCGGCTGCCAACCATCATTAAATAATTGCGCACCCAAGTTTTTATATAGCCTGATATGCGCTTCATTAGCTTGCGATAACTTGAGTGAAGCGCGGAGTTCACGGGCACTTTGGGCGCAGTTAAGTTTGCTGTCGGTTGCATTCATATATGCCATTTAGTATATACCGATATGTCCATTTTGGTAGATTTTAGTAACTATTAGTCAATACATAATACGTCCACTAACGAAACGCCAGCGCAACGTAACACCATGTGTAATCGCGTCTTAGTGTAAAAAATCGCTACTTTAATAAAAAGTTAAATGAGTGACTCATTAAAAATGAACAGGAGATTTAAACGTGAATAGCATTAAAAAACAAGGCATTACTAATAAGCTCAACTCAGCTTTAACCACAGGCATTTTGGCAAAATCATTGTTAGGTGTAGCGTTAGCTACTGGTTTATTAGCGCAAAGTATTGCATTTGCCGAGCCAGCAAATATCGAGCCTACTAAAAAATCGCCAGAAACCACACAAATAGCCAGTAGCAAAGAAGATGTTGGTGCAATAGCAGAAAACAATAAAGAGACTTCTGAAAAAGTGGTTAAAAAACATAATAAACATGATATTTTGAAAACTATGTTTTTAGATAGACGTCCATATACACACTGATTGAGCGCACCAAATACTTGGGTTTCATCGGGTTGAAATCAGTTTAACAGTGCTGGTTGTTTCATCAAGTTGACTTATAGTTGTGCTTAAATATTGCCTGCATGATTTAGTAGTGCAGGCATTTATTTGCTTGCAACTTAATAAAGGCTTTGTATGGCATTATTAACTACATTGTTAGCTATACTCTGCACTACGCTTTTAAAATCATAATTAAATGATGGTTTACAATTTGCTTAGCTTAAACTAATCAATTAGCATGTTAATTAAAGATTTTTAATCACCCTTTGAATTAAGCTTAAAAATTGTGATTGACTAAAATTTGATTGATAAAAGCAATGATAAAACCCAGTTTTAAACAACTCATAAAACACTAAAAGGCGCGCTAAAAATATGTTTCCAAAAGGATTGTTAAGCGAAATAAAAAGTGATTTACCAGCCAGTATCGTCGTATTTTTTGTAGCACTGCCGCTATGTTTAGGCATTGCTTTGGCGTCAGGTGCGCCACTTTTTGCTGGTGTTATTGCAGGTATTATCGGTGGGATTGTTGTCGGTTTTGCCAGTGGCTCACAACTTGGCGTTAGTGGCCCTGCAGCTGGTTTAGCGGTCATTGTACTCACGGCCATTGCAACCCTTGGTACTTATGAAGCTTTTTTACTGGCTGTAGTACTAGCAGGGGTTATTCAATTTTTGTTAGGTTACTTTAAGGCAGGTTTTATTGCTTATTTTGTACCGTCATCTGTCATTAAAGGCATGTTAACTGGCATAGGTCTGCTGATTATTTTGAAGCAAATTCCCCATGCGCTGGGCTACGATTCAAATTTTGAGGGTGATGAATCTTTTTCACAAATGGGTGGTGAAAATACCTTCACGGGCATTATGAGCGCTTGGGATTTTTTAACCGGCGGTGCAGTTGTTATTGCTTTAGTTTCAATTGCAATCTTAATTTTTTGGGATGTTGTTTTACTTAAAAAGCATCGTTTCTTTCAAATTTTGCAAGGGCCAATTGTAGTAGTACTCATTGGTATTGTTTTTAACTACCTATATTTGAAAGGTTTTTTTGGGTTGATGTTGCAGCCTAATCAATTAGTTGAGCTACCTGTTGCTGATGGTATTGGTGGCTTTGTCAAACTATTTACTTACCCAGACTTTACGCAGTGGTCTAACCCTGCGGTGCTAAAAATTGCGGTTGTTATGGCAATTGTAGCCAGCCTAGAAACTTTATTATGTGTTGAAGCGACCGATAAACTAGACCCGCTAAAACGTGTTACGCCTACTAACCAAGAGTTAAAAGCGCAGGGTATTGGTAATATGTTTTCTGGTTTAATTGGTGGTTTACCCATTACTCAAGTGATTGTGCGCAGTTCGGCGAATATTTCGTTTGGTGCAAAAACAAAATTATCTGCTATTTTGCACGGCATTTTCTTGTTAATCAGCGCGATTACTATTGCGGAGTTTTTGAATATGATTCCGCTAGCAAGCTTAGCTGCTATTTTAATTATGGTAGGGTATAAGCTCGCTAAACCGAGTTTATTTAAGCAAATGTATGGACTAGGCTGGGAACAGTTCATTCCATTTTTAGTCACTGTCATAGCGATTATATTCACAGATTTATTAACTGGTATTGCTATTGGTTTGGCAGTGGCAATTGTGTTTACGCTGCATCACAGCTATCGCAATTCGCATTATATTAAAAACACACAAACAGTTGATAACGGAAAATTGGTTTATCACTTGGTGTTGGCAGAAGAGGTTTCTTTCTTTAATAAAGCCAGTATTATTGAAGTGTTAGAGAAGATTCCAAGCAACACTAAAGTGGTGATTGATTGCAGCAATAGTCGCGCGATTGACTATGATGTACGTGAGTTTATTCGCGATTATCAGTTGCATGCGCAAATTAAAGGTATTGAAGTTGAAACCATCAATTTTATTACACCTAGGTATTAGTAGCGTGGTGTATTAGCAGCGCAGTGTATGAGTGGCGCAGCAGTACAGATTAGTTGGTAGCGGTTTATAACCAAAATTTTTTGCCAAGCTCTTGATAATTGATAACTGCTACTTAATATTACTTATTAAGCTTTAAGCCGTAACTTTTAAGCAATAACATTTATATGATTTGAATTTACAAGTTTTTAACACACTAACCCAGTCATCTTTTATATGGTCAACTTATGTACAAACATCCTTTACTAAACCGAGATAAAATGTCTCCAACCGAAGCATTAGACATCTTAAAAGAAGGTAATAATCGCTTTGTAAACAACTACATTGCTAATAAAGACATGCAAAGTCTTGTGCAAATTATTAAAGAAAAACAACATCCTTTTGCCTCTTTTTTAAGCTGTAGTGATTCAAGAGCGCCAGTTGAGTTATTGTTTGATCAAGCTTTGGGCGATATTTTTAGTGTGCGTCTAGCTGGTAATATTGCTTCAGATAAAGCAATTGGTTCGCTAGAGTTCAGTAGTAAATATTTAGGCAGCAAATTGATTGTTGTCATGGGGCATAGTAGCTGTGGTGCAGTTAAGGCAGCTTGCGATGACTTTAAAGATGGGCATATTGGTGAAATTATCAACTTAATTAAGCCATCTATTCGGCATGAAAAATCTGTTATTAACATTGAAGATAGAACCTCAAAAAACCCTGAGTTTGTTGAGAAAATCAATGTATTGAATGTACGTTATCAAATTGAAACCATCGTACGCATGAGCACAATTATTGATGATATGTTGGCTAACCATGAAATTGGTATCATTGGCGCCACTTATGATTTGAATACTGGCCGAGTGAATTTCTTAGAAGATACTTTCGTCTGCTAATGCCGACAATAATGCCCTAGTAAGCTGATGTATACAGCTCGCTGGGGCATGTACTCTTAGTATATTAAATTTTTAACCTATTAAATTTCAGTCTAGTAAATTTGCAGTTTTAGTCAATTATCAAGCTAGTAAGACTGATATTCACATGTGTAAGCCAAACATGTACATTAACTTTAAATAAAGTTACCCAGTGGTTGTTTAATCTGCTGGGGTTAAAAGTAGTACGCTAGGTATTTTTCAGCATAATAAATAGTACGTTACAAAAATAAAGTTTGCTGGCGAATTATTCCTGCTATCGCTTTTGTTTAAGGTTACAATGCAAAAATGTCGATTGATGTTGTCAGTAAAAATCATCTCTATTACCTAGTACAGCTTTGCTTAATAGCTTTTTGCTATTGGCTGGCAGCTCAATTAGGTTTGTTCCTTACTCCACCAGATCAGCTTATACCGCTGATTTGGCCAAGTTCAGGCGTTTCTCTTGCGCTGCTACTTATTTTAGGCACTCGATTATGGCCTAGCGTTTTGGTAGGTGCGCTCATTGTAGCCTTCACCAGCACTAATAATACATTGGTGGGTTTAAGTTTAGCGCTCGGCAACACCATAGAAATTTTCACAATATCTTATCTACTAAGGTATTTCGTCCCGCTAGATATACGTCTCAGTAAAGCACGCGATTTAGCTGCATTAGTATTGATAGCTGTCGGTGTTGGTGGTTTATTTAGCGCAACGGTTGCTACACTCACTTTTGTGGCGGGTAACGTGGTGTCGTCAACGTCTTGGCTCAATACACTGCTACATTGTTGGATGGCAGATTCGCTCGGCTATTTGTTATTTACGCCGTTAATCTTGTGTTTGTATGCGTATCGTCACCAGCCGCTCAATCATAACGACCAACCTATTCAACAGCCAGCGTTTCAGCAAGTTTCAGCTAATAATCGCGCCACAGTATTTATATCGGTTGAGTTTGTTGTGCTGGTTTTACTCGCGCTTTTGGCGAGTTACTTAGCGTTTTTAAGCCACTATCCATCAATTATCTTAAATGCAGTCATATTTAATTCAGCTGTGTTGAATGCGGCAGTATTTAATATTGTTGGGCTTTATTTAGTATTTCCCTGCATAATGTGGGCCGCTTATCGGTTTCATCAGCGTGGTAGCGTCATCACCGCATTCATTATTGGTATGGCAGCTGTTATCAGCGAGTCACAACAACTCGGCTTTTTTGCAAATCGCAATATTGTCATGGCCGATGAGTATTGGTTTTTTATCGTCACACTAAGCTGTTCTGGTCTTGCCTTAGCCGCGATTAACATGGCTAAACTAGGTGCTGAAAAAGTAGTGGTAGAAATGATTGAGTCGGTAAACGCGATCATTTGGCGTGCCACACCAGACTTTAATTTTACTTTTGTTAGCAAAGAAGCGGTACAAATTTTAGGCTACCCCTTAACCGAATGGACGCAAAACAATAACTTTTGGATAGATCATTTACACCACGAAGATAGGCTTTGGGTACCCAGTTTTTGTCGTGAAGAAGCGAGTAGTAGCGAAAGTTTTATCGTTGATTATCGAATGATCAGTATGGATGGCAATGTTGTTTGGCTTCAAAACAATATTAAAGTAAAGCGCAGCCCACAAGGCAAGGTGATTGATTTCTTGGGTGTGATGGTAGATATTACAGAGCGTAAACGCTCTGAACTTAGCTTAAATTTATATAAACAAGCTTGCGAGCGTCTTGAAGAAGGCTTGGTCATTACCGATGCAGACTTTTTAGTGGTTGAGGCGAACCGTGGCCATACGCGTATTACTGGCTTTCCACGTCGCGAGGTGATTGGCTTTGTATCGCTTGTGATTCAGGCTGCCTTGCACGAAAAACAGCGAGATAAAAATGTACTAGAAGTACTCAAAAAAACAGGTCGTTGGTCAGGCGAGGTATGGTGTAGGCGCAAAAATGGTGAAACGTATCCTAATTGGGTTTCAATCACTACTATTCGCGGTAAGTTTGATGTTATTCAACACTATATTGCTGTTTTTTCCGACATTTCTGACCGTAAAAAATCTGAAACTAATTTACAGTTTTTAGCCACGCATGATGTACTTACGCGGCTACCGAATAGAACTTTATTGCGCGAACGGTTAGATTTTTCCTTACTGCGTGCTGAACGTAACAAAAACAAAATCGCCATCTTTTTTGTTGATTTAGATCGCTTCAAAAATATCAACGATACGCTAGGCCACCATATTGGGGATGAGTTGTTACAAGCGGTTGCTAAGCGCTTGAAGTCTTGTTTTAGAATGTCTGATACGGTTGCTCGTCAAGGTGGTGACGAGTTTGTTATTTTGATTGATGAATTTGTAGACACTAATTATTTGATGACGCTGGCAGAAAAAATACTCATTATGCTGCAACAGCCTTACGCACTTGATTTGCACGAGTTGCACGTTACCGCAAGTGTTGGTATTAGTATTTATCCAGACGACGGCCTAGATGGCACGCTACTACTTAAACATGCTGACGTAGCGATGTATCGCGCGAAAAGTAACGGTAAAAACATGTATAGTTTTTACTCTGCCGAAACTAATACCTTAGACTCTACCCGTTTAGCACTAGAAAACGGTTTGCGCCGTGCGGTGAGTCGGCAGCAATTGGTACTGCATTATCAACCAAAATATGATTTAGTATTAGGCCGAATTGTTGGTGCTGAGGCACTATTGCGCTGGCAACATCCTGATTTGGGTTTGTTGTCGCCCAACGATTTTATTGTCATTGCGGAAGAAACAGGTTTAATTGTAGAAATTGGTAACTGGGTCATTGAAGAAGCCTGCAAGCAAGGTATGTTATGGCAAACATTAGTAGGTTGGCCGCTCAAAGTCGGTATCAATTTATCTGCGCGGCAATTTATTGATGGCGATTTACTTAAAACGATTGATTCAGCACTCGTTTCGACAGGCTTATCGGCAAGCTGTCTGGATTTAGAAATCACCGAGAGCTTGATTATGCAAAACCCTGAAGATGCAACTAAGGTCTTGCAACACTTCAGAGATTTAGGTGCGCAAGTGTCAATTGATGACTTTGGCACAGGTTATTCTTCACTCGGTTATTTAAAACATTTGCCGATTGATACACTCAAAATTGACCGTTCATTTGTGAAGGATATTCCCGCAGACGCAGATGATATGGCCATTACTCAAGCGGTTATTTCGCTAGCGCACAATATGCAAGTAACAGTGGTAGCAGAAGGTGTAGAAACTGAAGCGCAATGGGACTTTTTAAAGCATTATGGTTGTGATCAAATACAGGGTTATTTTTACAGCAAACCACTCACAAATGACGATTTTGTAGCGTTTTTAAGTGCAGAAACTACTCGCCATTAGCGGCTTGCAAGTGAGAGTTTTACCTTGAATGTATTGTGCTTAATACGCTAGCAACCATTGTCTAATCTAATTTATTTGTATCTATTTATTGCAAATAAATAAACTCTAAACGCACAGCAAATTCTGTTTTATATATTTTTAAATTAACGGTGTCCTTCTTTAGCCATATTGATAGAGTACTTAGGTATTTCAATCACTAAGTCAGTGTTGCCAACAATTGCCTGGCACGATAATCGTGAATTAGGCTCTAAACCCCAAGCTTTGTCGAGCAAGTCATCTTCATTATCACTGGCAGCATTGAGCGTTTTATAGCCTTCGCGCACGATCACATGGCAGGTTGTACATGCACATACTTGATCGCAAGCATGGTCCATTTCAATGTCATTATCGAGTAAACTTTGGCAGATAGAAACGCCAGGAGTAGCCTCAAAAGCGGCGCCTTCGGGGCAAAGCTCAACGTGTGGTAAAACAATTATTTGTGTCATTTTGTATCTCTAAGCTCTATATTTCTAAAGTAGTTAAATCTCTGCCGGCAAGTGCAGCGCTTACACTCTTATCCATACGCTTTGCGGCAAAAGCTTCTGTGGCTGTGTTCAGTGCTTCTGTTGCCGTATGTATAGCATGGGCATCGCCACTTTGGGTGAGCGTTTCAAAGGCTTGTAATTGGCTTTCAATAGCGGCTAATTCTGTTGTACTTAATAAATCAGCATCTTGCTGCAAGGCGGCTTTTATCGCTAATATCAAGCTAGTAGCGTCAACTTTTGCTTCAGCTAACATGCGGGCATTTTTATCAGATTCTGCCGCGCCAAAACTGCTTTTTAGCATGGCGAGTATTTGTTCTTCACTCAAGCCATAACTTGGTTTAACCACAATATTGGCCTCTACATTGCTCAAAGTTTCGCGCGCCGAAACGCTCAATAAACCGTCAGCATCTACCGTAAAAGTCACACGAATACGTGCACTACCTGCCACCATCGCAGGTATACCGCGTAACTCAAATTTTGCCAGTGAGCGGCAATCTGCAACCAATTCACGCTCGCCTTGCAGCACATGAATGCTCATGGCTGTTTGACCATCTTTAAATGTGGTGAACTCCTGTGCGCGGGCGATTGGTAAAGTGCTGTTACGTGGAATCACTTTTTCTACCAAGCCGCCCATGGTTTCCAACCCTAAAGACAGCGGAATCACGTCTAGAAGCAATACATCAGAATCACTCTTGTTACCCGCTAAGGTGTTTGCTTGTATTGCGGCGCCAAGGGCTACGACTTTATCAGGGTCTAAGTTGGTGAGTGGTGTTTGCTTAAAGTAATCTGCCACAGCAAGGCGTATTTGCGGCATACGCGTAGCGCCACCTACCATCACCACACCTTTTATATCGTCAATACATAGGGCTGCATCACGCAGGGCTTTTTTAATTGGGGTAAGCGTTTTAGCCACAAGCGTTTGTGTTAGCTCAATAAATTGCTTGGTCGTCAGCGTTAAATCAATCACATCACCACTACTTAATTTACAGGTGATTTGCGCTGAAGCGTGGTCAGTAAGCCATTCTTTTGCTTCACGCGCTTTGGTGAGTAATAACCTTGTGTCGCCTGCATTTAAAGGTGAACAGTGGCTTGTTTCAAGTGTCCAACAAAAAATACGGCGGTCAAAATCATCACCACCCAAAGCGCTATCGCCGTTGGTCGCGAGTACTTCAAATACGCCTTTGGCTAGCTTTAAAATAGAAACATCAAATGTGCCGCCACCTAAATCATAAATCACATACGTACCTTCAGCGCCATTATCTAAGCCATAAGCAACAGCAGCAGCGGTGGGTTCATTGAGTAAACGTAATACATTTAAACCCGCAAGCCTTGCAGCGTCTTTAGTAGCTTGGCGCTGTGCATCATCAAAGTAAGCTGGTACGGTAATTACTGCGCCTACTAATTCGCCTCCCAGTGTTTTTTCAGCACGAGTTTTGAGGGTTTTTAAAATTTCTGCAGAAATTTCAACAGGGCTTTTAATACCAGCACGGGTTTCAATTTTAAGCATACCATCATCTACAAAATGGTAGGGCTGAGTTGAAACATCAATATCTTTTAAGCCACGTCCCATAAAACGTTTGACAGAAATAATGGTGTTCAGCGGGTCAGTTGATTGCGCAGTTTGCGCGCTGTAACCAACGTCAATACTAGCATCATCTACATAGCGTACTACGCTTGGTAGCAAGCTGTGGCCATCGTCATCTAGCAGCACACTGGTTAAGCCACTGCGCACACTAGCGACTAAAGAGTTGGTGGTGCCAAGATCAATGCCAACTGCTAGCTTATGTTGGTGCGGTGCGCTTGAAGAGCCTGGTTCGGATATTTGTAGAAGTGCCATCGTTTAATTTTTAATGTGTAATTTGAGCGTGTCACTCAATGAGTTCTATGATTTTATTTATATCTGTGCAGACTTTATCAATAAATATGAGCTTGCGCGTTGCATCTGTGGCTAAAACATAATCTTTTTTAACATCAATTAAGCTGGTGAGTTCAGTTTGCAAGACCTTTGCTGCTTGCTGCATTTCGCTTAGCAAGCTTTCTAAAGCGGTTACATCTCGTGCTGTTTTCGCATCGTCAATCGCTTCACGCCATTCCATTTGTTGCATTAAAAACTCAGCAGGCATGTGCGTGTTGGTTTCTTTAACTGCGTCTATGCCTTGTAAACTTAATAAATATTTAGCGCGATTTGCAGGGTTTTTAAGCGTTAAATACGCTTCATTCGCCAAAGTAGCTGTTTGCATCGAAGCTAGTTTCTCAGCGCTCAAAGCCGTTACAAATCGGTCTGGGTGGCTGGCAGATTGAATGGCGCGGTAATTGGTTTCTAGCTTGGCTAAATCAATATTAAAACTTGGTTTAAGCTCAAATAATTCAAAATATTCTTCACGCATCATTAAAAACTAAAACAATACCAACCGGTTTAAACGGTAAAACTTTCACCACAGCCACACTCATCTTTAACATTTGGGTTGTTAAATTTAAAGCCTTCATTCAAGCCTTCTTTGGTGAAATCGAGCTCAGTGCCATCAATATAAGCCAAGCTTTTTGGGTCAACAATCACCTTAACGCCATGGCTATCAAACGCCATGTCGTCTGCCTGCATGTCATCTACAAACTCTAACGTATAAGCCATGCCTGAGCAGCCTGTGGTTTTAACGCCCAAGCGCAAGCCGATACCTTTGCCACGATTAGCTAGGAATTTTTCAACACGGCTTGCAGCAGTTTGAGTCAGTGTGATCGCCATGCTTTATGCTGCCTCTTTAACCGCTAGTTGTTTGGCTTTAATGTCTGCTACAGCTGCTTTGATTGCATCTTCAGCTAAAACTGAACAATGGATTTTTACTGGTGGTAACGCTAACTCTTCAGCAATTTCAGAGTTCTTGATGGCGTAAGCTTCATCAATCGTGCGGCCTTTTAGCCACTCGGTTACAAGTGAGCTAGAGGCAATGGCTGAGCCGCAGCCATACGTTTTAAACTTTGCGTCTTCAATAATGCCATCATCGTTTACTTTAATCATCAACTTCATTACGTCGCCACAAGCTGGTGCGCCAACCATGCCCGTACCAACATTTGGGTCATTTTTATCTAACGAACCAACATTGCGTGGGTTTTCGTAGTGATCTAATACTTTGTCTGAATATGCCATGATACGTACTCCTTAATTAACCTTTAAACTTCTGAATGAGCGCTATTAGTGCGCTGCCCATTGCACTTTTGATATATCAATACCGTCTTTAAACATATCCCAAAGTGGGGATAATTCACGTAATTTATGTACTTTGCTTTTCAATAATTCAATGGTGTAGTCCACATCTGCTTCAGTGGTAAAACGACCAATTGAGAAGCGAATTGAGCTATGTGCTAATTCGTCACTGCGGCCAAGTGCGCGTAACACATAGCTAGGCTCAAGGCTGGCAGAGGTACATGCTGAGCCGCTTGATACGGCAATATCTTTAATCGCCATAATCAGTGATTCGCCTTCAACATAGTTAAAACTAATGTTTAGATTATGCGGTACGCGGTGATTTAAATCACCATTTACATAGGTTTCTTCAATGGTTTCTAAGCCGTGCAAGAGCTTGTCGCGTAGTTTACGGATACGCACGTTTTCTAATTCCATCTCAAGACGCGCAATTCTGAACGCTTCGCCCATACCCACAATTTGATGTGGGGCTAAAGAGCCTGAGCGCATGCCACGTTCATGGCCGCCACCGTGCATTTGCGCTTCAATACGAATACGCGGTTTACGGCGCACATATAAAGCACCAATGCCTTTAGGGCCGTAGGTTTTGTGTGCACAAAAACTCATCAAATCAACAGGAAGCTCGTTTAAATCAATGCTCACTTTTCCTGTTGCTTGCGCAGCGTCTACATGAAAGATTATGTTATTTTCACGGCAAATATTGCCAATAGCTGTGATGTCTTGAATCACGCCGATTTCGTTATTCACGAGCATGACGCTAGCCAAAACAGTATCTGGCTGAATAGCGGCTTTAAACTTATCTAAATCGACTAAGCCATTTGGCTCTGGCTCTAGGTAAGTAGCAGTAAAGCCTTGGCGCTCAAGCTCACGCACAGCATCGATCACGGCTTTATGCTCAGTCGCAATGGTAATGATATGTTTACCTTTAGTCGTTGCGTAAAAGTTTGCTGCACCTTTAATGGCTAGGTTATTTGATTCAGTCGCACCTGATGTCCAAACGATTTCGCGTGGATCAGCACCTACTAATAACGCGACCTCAACTCTAGCTTCTTCAACTGCTTTTTCTGCTGTCCAGCCAAATGGATGGCTACGTGACGCAGGGTTGCCATAATGTTCGGTGATAAACGGAATCATCTTTGCGGCTACGCGCGGGTCAACAGGCGTCGTGGCTGAGTAGTCCAAATAAATGGGCTCGCGGTGGTGTTGTTCGTGTAGTTCTTGTGTTGCTAAATCAGTCGTTGTATTCACTTTGCATCTCTCAATAATTTAATCTTTTTTGCGTTGCATTTAACTGCTTATGCCGCTAACGCCACCATTTGTCTTAATCTTTTCAACTCTTGTTCAAGTACGACCATAAAATGGGCGACTTGTTCGGCAGTATTTGTCTGACCAAAGCTTACTCTAATCGCGCCACGGGCTAAGTCAGCTGCAATTCCCATACTTAGTAACACATGGCTCGGCTCAGTACTATCGCTGCTACAAGCAGAGCCACTGGCGACTGCGAAACCTTTGCGATCTAGCGCCATTACGAGTGTTTCGCCTTCAATTTGATCAAAACCAAAAAAACTAGTGTTGGGGATGCGCATTGCCTCTGCACCAAAAATCACAGCATTGATTTTATTTAAACTAGCCTCAAGCTGGCTTCTTAATTGGCTAGTGTGGTTAGCATAACTTTTCAAATTAGCGACTGCCAATTCACAAGCGCGGCCAAAACCGACAATTGCAGCTACATTTTCAGTGCCACTACGTAAACCTTTTTCTTGCCCGCCGCCGTGTAATAGTGGCTGTATATCTACACGCTTATCTAAAACTAACGCGCCAGCCCCTTGTGGGCCGCCAATTTTATGGCT
>JANNBX010000230.1:0-1531 GCA_031385945.1 Methylophilaceae bacterium
CGCCAGTTAAAGAAGAGCGCGTGCAAGAAAACCCAGCTGCTGAGTAATATTGAGCAATAAAAAAGCCCGCGAAAGCGGGCTTTTTTATCGCCATAACATTCAGTTGTTATGGCATTAACTTAAGCTAAAACTATTTATCGACTTTTTTACTTGCCAGCTTAGTTACTTGGCAACCTGTCTTTCGCGCATTTCGTCCAAAGTTTTGCAATCAATACACTGCGTTGCCGTTGGGCGTGCTTCTAGGCGTTTTAGGCCAATTTCAATACCACAACCTGTGCAATAGCCATATTCTTCAGCTTCTATGTGGCGTAATGTTTCGTCAATTTTTTTAATCAGCTTGCGTTCACGATCACGGTTACGCAACTCTAGCGCCATGTCAGACTCTTGGCTGGCGCGGTCATTGGGGTCTGCAAACATCGTGACTTCTTCTTGCATCGTGTGCACGGTGCGGTCAATATCGTCGCTCAACTCAGATTTCCAAGCGTTCAAAATCGCCTTAAAGTGATTGAGCTGTTTGCTATTCATATACTCTTCGTCAGCTTTTGTGACGTAAGGGATAAATTTGTACTTAACTTCTGCCATCGTTGCCTCGTAAATCCACGCAAATGCGCTTAAAAACACTAAAAATTGGGCTAAAATTCAAATAACGCGTGAGTTTACACCGTTTATTCACTCTATGCAAAATTACTTATTATGCTTTTCAATCTAAAAAATGACTTTGCAAATCAAAGCGTTAAACAATGGCTTCAAGCATTTTAAACGTGTGAATAGTTCCAGTATAATAGTGGCATGTTAGATAACAATTCAGTTGGCATTGTAGCCCCCCAAACAGCCCATTTTTCAGTACCGCTTGCGTTAAAAAGTGGTGAAATCTTAACCGCTTATGACTTGGTGTATGAAACCTATGGTACATTAAATGCCGCAAAAACTAATGCGGTGCTCATTTGCCATGCGTTATCGGGCAACCATCATGTAGCAGGTAAATATACCGAGCAAGATAAAAACGCAGGCTGGTGGGATAACCTCATTGGCCCAAACAAACCGTTAGATACCAACCGCTTCTTTGTGATTGGTGTGAATAATTTGGCTGGCTGTCATGGCAGCTCTGGGCCATCAACCATTAACCCCGTAACACAAAAGCCATTTGGTGCAGACTTTCCAGTAGTTACTGTTGAAGATTGGGTGAATGCACAGGCTGCGTTAATGGATACGCTAGGCATTACAGAGCTGGCCGCTGTAGTGGGTGGTAGTTTGGGCGGCATGCAAGCCTTGCAATGGACGATTGCCTACCCTGAACGCGTTAAACATGCGCTGGTGATTGCCAGTGCGCCTAATTTAACCGCGCAAAACATGGCATTTAACGAAGTGGCGCGCCAAGCGATTATTACCGACCCTGAGTTTTACGGTGGCGATTATTACGCGCATAACACCGTGCCACGCCGTGGCTTACGCATCGCACGGATGTTAGGGCACATTACCTATTTGAGTGATGACGCGATGGGCGAAAAATTTGGCCGCAAAATGAAAGGCG
>JANNBX010000237.1:0-2919 GCA_031385945.1 Methylophilaceae bacterium
CTTTAATTGCTAAATTTGCTCATTGAGCGTGTATGTAGCCAGTGCACTTAAACGGTTACCATGCATTTAATTTAAATACTTGCGCGGGTCAAGCGCTGCGCCGTAAAGCCGTATTTCATAATGTAAGTGCGGACCAGTAGAGCGACCGGTACTACCAACGCGCGCAATTAACTGGCCTTTTACTACGCGATCACCCACTTTAGCAATTAGCTCTGAGCAATGTGCATAGCGTGTTTCTAGCCCAGAACCATGGCTAATTTTAATTAAATTACCATACGCATTGGTGTTGTCAGACTCTGTGACAATACCCTCAGCTGTTGCAAAAATAGGCGAACCCATATCTGCCGAAAAATCCAGACCTTCATGGAAAGCTGAATTGCCCGTGAACGGATCAACCCGCCAGCCATAACTTGAGCTGTTAAACGCGGCTTCAATAGGAGCCGCATTCGGTAAAATATTTTGCTGCATATTCTTTTTTAGCAACGCTGATTCAACATCACCTAGATAGTCACTTTTTTGCTCAATTTCAAGTAGCAAGCGTGTAATATCAGCTTGAATTTGTAATTCGGTCATGCGTTTAGGGCTAATTTGTGGGCCGCCTTGGCCTGGTTTTTTAGTGTCTAATGGTGGCTCTTTAACGCCAGCTAGCTTGCCTAGGCGATTACCCATTGCGTCTAAGCGCATTAAACGGGCTTGTGACTCACCTAACTGCATAGCTAATGCATCTAAATGTGCTTGATTGTTAAGCTTGGATAAGCTTAATGAGGCTGGCAGCAGCGCTTTGACGCCTTTGCGCTCGCTCACGTCGGCTGGCACAATTAAGGTAGCCGTCACAAATGCACTCAATAACACAATACCTGCCACCACTGAGCAAAGCTGAAACACACTTAGTGTTCTAGCTTTTGTCATTTTGTTAGATACAAAAATAATATTCATCGCATAACCCCCTACAACTTTTTAACTGATTTTTTAATTGATCTTTTTAGATCGATTTTTTTAATGCGTTTTAGGCGTAAAATTATTGAATGCAAATACTCAAAAACGTATTAAATCAGGCGATACCGCATTCGTTCAACCAAAATATGCCTTCAAGCTTAGCGCAAATGCAACGCCAAGCATCAGCTTTACACAAAATTAACCAGTTATGGTTGAGTAATTTACCTGAAAATCTACGCGCTCACAGTATGGCGAGTCAATTAACGAATGGCTTGTTAACTGTTACTGCTACACAGAATGCTGTTGCAGCTAAAATCAAACTATTATCACCTAGCTTGTTGATTCAATTAAAAAATCAAGGGCTAGAAGTTACTGCAATTCAAGTAAAAGTGCAAGTTATATCAGCCCTAAAGCCGCAAAAAATCAAGCCTCGCCGGCAACTAAGTCTGCAAACCGCTCAGCAATTAGAAGCATTCGCTAAAACCATGCAGGGTTCAGATTTAGCAGAGAGCTTGCAGCGCTTGGCTGACCATTCTAAAAAAGATTAATTTACATAAATACTTTCGCTATTGTTGGCATGGGTTGCAAGCTGTTTTTTACAGATTTGTTTGCTTGCACTTTTTAGCTAATCAACTATTACTACAATGATATTCTCCTGAATTTTCATCAACAATCACGTGTTGTGGCTCGTCATAATTAGTGCAATAATGCAGTTGAGTTACAATTTATTAACAAATACTATCGTTTTTAATATTGTGGCTATTTTGTCAGATTAACAAGGTAATACTCAACCAAATCAATTCGTTATCGTTCAGCTTCATCATTCTAGTTTTACCGCTGTTTGTTCCACTATGTTTTAAAAATTGTTTTACGCTTAAAAATGTAACTTAACTATTTTAAAAATCAAGATCGGGAGAACGTATGTCAAACGCTTTATATATCGCCTTAGGCGCGGCTGTGTTAGCTGTGTTGTATGGTGTGCTAATGAGTAGATGGATCGCTAACTTGCCAGCCGGAAACGCGCGTATGCAAGAAATTGCTGGTGCAATTCAACAAGGTGCGGCAGCTTATTTAGCCCGTCAATATAAAACAATCGCAATTGTTGGCGTCGTTTTAGCTGTATTAGTTGCCATATTTTTAGGCACCACAACCGCTATTGGTTTTGTTATTGGCGCGGTGTTATCTGGCGCGTGCGGTTTTATTGGTATGAATGTGTCCGTTAAAGCCAATGTGCGCACGGCTCAAGCAGCGACTGGCGGCATTGCCCCAGCATTTGATGTGGCATTTAAGGGCGGCGCAGTCACAGGTATGTTGGTTGTTGGCTTAGGTTTAATTGGTGTAGCTGGTTTTTATGCCTTTTTAGGTGGCGAAAACGCAACCAACTTAGACCCGCTCATTGGCTTAGCTTTTGGCTCATCACTTATTTCAATTTTTGCGCGTTTAGGTGGTGGTATTTTTACTAAAGGGGCTGATGTAGGCGCTGACTTAGTGGGTAAAGTTGAGGCTGGCATCCCTGAAGATGACCCACGTAACCCAGCGGTAATTGCTGATAACGTAGGCGATAACGTAGGCGATTGCGCTGG
The DNA here is from genome assembly GCA_031385945.1 of Methylophilaceae bacterium. Lineage (GTDB taxonomy): Bacteria > Pseudomonadota > Gammaproteobacteria > Burkholderiales > Methylophilaceae > JANNBX01. The sequence goes on from JANNBX010000237.1 coordinate 2,520, forward strand.
TATGGCCGCTGATTTATTTGAAACTTATGCGGTGACCTTGATTGCAACCATGGTGTTAGGCGGCTTGCTAATTACCAATGCAGGTGCAAATGCGGTCATTTACCCATTGTTATTAGGTGCGGTGTCTATTGTTGCTTCTATTATTGGCTGTTTCTTTGTAAAAGCTTCACCCACCATGAAAAACGTGATGCCTGCGCTTTACAGAGGCTTAGCTGTTGCTGGTGTGTTGTCACTCATTGCGTTTTATTTTGTGACGCAGCATTTATTCCCAAATGGTTTAACAGCTGGTGATTTAATTGTGACTGCCAACCAATTATTTGGTGCGTGCGCAGTTGGCTTGGTGTTAACGGCAGCATTGGTGTGGATTACGGAATATTACACAGGTACTGATTACGCACCT
>JANNBX010000001.1:0-3088 GCA_031385945.1 Methylophilaceae bacterium
GCAACTTTCAGCACCAAAACCATTGTCTTGAGGCGTTCCATCTTCTTTTTGTGTGTTCATCAACACAAAACGCGTGGCATTCCATAATTTATTACAGAAATTGCGATAACCATCGCAACGCTGCAAATCAAACTTAATGTCGCGGCCCGGGCTCGCAAGGGCGGCAAACGTAAAACGCAGCGCATCGGTGCCGTAAGCAGCAATGCCCTCTGGAAAATCTTTACGCGTACGCTTTTCAATTTTTTCAGCGTCTTTTGGGTTCATCAAACCAGTTGTGCGTTTTTTGATTAAATCATCCAAGCCAATGCCATCAATCAAATCAATCGGGTCTAAAACATTACCCTTAGATTTAGACATTTTTGCGCCTTCAGCATCGCGAATCAAACCATGCACATACACATGCTTGAATGGGATTTTGCCAGTGATGTGTTTGGTCATCATCACCATACGCGCCACCCAGAAGAAAATAATGTCAAAACCCGTCACCAATACGCTAGAAGGTAAGTATTGTTGCAAAGCTTGGTTTTTCGCATCTAACGCTTCATCGCCCGTCCAGTCTAAGGTTGAGAACGGCCATAAAGCAGACGAATACCAAGTGTCCAGCACATCGTTATCGCGGACTAAATTACCTGTGTAGCCGTCTTTGGCAGCTAACGCTTTTGCTGTGGCTTCATCTGTCGCCACATAAACTTTGCCACTATCTGAGTACCAAGCAGGGATTTGATGACCCCACCACAATTGGCGTGAAATACACCAGTCTTGAATGTTATTGAGCCATTGGTTGTAAGTGTTCACCCAGTTTTCAGGGTAAAACTTGATTTCACCACTGGCGACAACATCAAGCGCTTTTTGCGTAATGCTTTTACCTGTTTCGTCAGGTTTACTCATAGCTACAAACCACTGGTCGGTTAGCATAGGCTCAATAATCACACCTGTGCGGTCACCTCTTGGTACTTTAAGTTTATGTTTATCAGTTTTAACCAAATAGCCCGCATCTTCTAAATCAGCCACGACTAGTTTACGTGCAGCAATAGTGGTTAAACCACGATATTTTTCTGGCGCATTTTCGTTCACCAAGCCTGTCAATGACAAAATCTCTATCATAGGTAGCTTGTGACGCTGACCAACAGCATAGTCATTAAAATCATGCGCTGGTGTCACTTTAACTACACCAGTACCGAACTCTTTATCGACATAATCGTCTGCAATAATCGGGATTTCACGGTCACAGAGCGGCAGTTTTACATTTTTGCCGATGAGGTGCGCGTAACGCTCATCTTCAGGGTGCACCATTACGGCAACGTCACCCAGCATGGTTTCAGGGCGTGTAGTGGCAACCGTTAAATGGCCTGAACCATCCGCGAGCGGATAGTTGATGTGCCACATAAAGCCATCTTCTTCTTCCTGCACCACTTCCAAGTCAGATACCGCTGTGCCTAATTTTACATCCCAGTTCACCAAGCGTTTGCCACGGTAAATCAGACCTTCGTTATATAAGCGAACGAAAGTTTCAGTCACCGTTTTATTCAAGCCTTCATCCATGGTGAAGCGCTCGCGTGACCAATCGGGCGACGAACCTAAACGTCGCATCTGCTTGGTAATCGTACCGCCTGAGTATTCTTTCCATTCCCATACTTTTTCTAAGAATTTTTCACGGCCTAAGTCGTGGCGTGATACACCTTGTGCATCTAATTGGCGTTCCACGACAATTTGCGTCGCGATACCTGCATGGTCTGTACCTGGTTGCCAAAGCGTATTGTCACCACGCATACGGTGGTAGCGGGTTAGCGCATCCATCAAAGTTTGGTTAAAGCCGTGGCCCATGTGCAGGGTGCCAGTCACGTTGGGTGGCGGCAGTAGAATACAGAAGTTTTCTTTTACTTCTGGGTCTAAGCCTGCTGCGTAGTAGCCATTTTTCTCCCAAAAAGCGTACCAATGCGCTTCAACGGTAGCAGGGTCAAATGATTTTGCAAGCTCGCGGTTATTCGTATTCAAAGTAGGTGTGGTGTTTGTCGTAGTCATAAATCATATTTTAACATATTGCTTGTTTAAGCTTGCCCAAACTAAGCCAACGAAATAAGCGTTTAAGCTAGGCTTGCTATAAAATAAGCATCTAGTTTTTAATCAACAAGCCATCATGACTGAATTTTTTACCTGCATTATTACTAACCTTTGGGCACTTACCAATCACGCAGGGCCTTACGCACCTTTATTGATGCTAGTTTTAGTGGGGTTGGTGGTGCTCAGTTTATCGAGATTAGGCTTAATGATTTGGCAAAAAACGCGCGTGTGCGCTACCAACGCTTGGCCAAAAATCATCATTCAAGGCATACGCGCTGACTTAATTCAGCTTTGTTTGTTTATTTTACCGCTGATTTTAGTCGCGCCGTTATTAGCCACCAGCTACACGTGGGGCTTTTGGCAACAGCTCACTATTATTTGGGTAACAACCTGCTTAACGCTACTGTTCTTTTTAGAAGCCGCCACGCCTGGCTTTATTGCCGAGTATGACGCACGGCCAAACAGGCTATTTGTGGAGTATTTAAAATACCCCAAAGAAGTCGTGCCAATGTTGTGGAAAGGCTTTCGCGTACACGTATTCGCGGGCGTGATTGTCACGGTTTTAACGGTTTATATTATTCATAAACTCATGCTGCCATTTGCCGCGCAGCCTGCAACTTGGCCTAATTTGTGGCTATGGTTAAGTTGGCCGATTGTGCTACTCGCCACTGTTTTCGCGATTCGCTCCACCACGCAACACCGCCCAGCCAACCCTGCATTTTTTGCGTTTACGTCTGATTCTATGGTGAATTCGATTGTGATTAACTCCACTTGGAGCGTGTTTTACGCGATTTATAATTTAAAGCATGAGGCAAAATCAAGTGCGATTTACGGCAAAATGCCATTTGAAAAAGTGCTAGCAATAGTCAAAAATGCGCGTAAAAACAGCAACCAAACATTTACCAATAATGTGGAAATACCCACTGAAACTATTGCCACGCCTGCCATTAAACGCGCCAAACCATTGAATCTCGTTATCATCTTGCAAGAGAGCATGGGCGCGACATTTGTGGAGTCGTTAGGTGGC
>JANNBX010000008.1:0-6160 GCA_031385945.1 Methylophilaceae bacterium
CATGAGTTTGTAAAAGCCATGAAAGGCTTGAGCAAAGAAAAAATCTTAGCGCAGCTAGGTGAGCCAGCTAAAAAAGAAGATGTAACTAACAAAAAGAACGGAAAAATTGTTGCATCAATTTGGCACTACCATAATATCAACACAGATGTTGAAGGTAAATTTTACCCAACTACAGAGCTGGATTTTGCGGGTGATAATGTTGAGGTTGTGGTATTTATGAATAATGATGGCATTGAAGTACCTTATGTAGAACCGCCACCACCCGCACCTGAAGCACCATTACCATCTATGTAATTAAACTTAAAAAGGCGCTTTTAGCGCCTTTCTATTTGATATTAGTAAGCTTTATAAAAACTTACTTTTTTAAAGCATCACGAATCTCACGCAACAATACAACATCTTCTGCTGGTGCCGCTGGCGCTGCTACCTCTGATTTACGCAATCTATTAACTTGTTTAACCATTAAAAAAATCACAAATGCCAAAATAACAAAGTTAATCACAATGGTAACAAAGTGGCCATAAGCTAATACCGGAATACCTGCTGTTTTAAGTGAGGTTAATGTTTCTGCAGTGCCCGCTGGCAGAGCTGTATCAGCTAGTTTGACGTACATATTTGAAAAATCAACATTGCCAATAATGCGACCAACCACTGGCATAATAATGTCATTAACTAATGAGTCGACAATTTTGCCAAACGCAGCGCCAATAATCACGCCGACAGCTAAATCCACCACATTGCCTTTTAGTACAAAATCTTTAAACTCTGAACGCATACTCAATTGGAAACCCCTTTTAGATATTAAATTTATATTTAACAGATAACCATATTGCGATGTTGAAAAAAAACTGTCAAGTTAAACCCTGTAAACTTACAAAAACTCAAAAACAAGTCAGGCTTATGAAACCTTATCAAACTACGCTATTAGCCTTTACTTTAGGCGCAATCACGGTGCTAGGCTTTGCGCCATTTTATATTTATCCTGTCCCAATATTGGCGGTTGCAACACTAATTTTTTTCTTAGAAAAATCCACCAGCCCACGCGATACTTTTAAGCTGAGCTTTAGTTTTGGCTTAGGGCTATTTATTGCAGGTATTTACTGGATTTTTATTTGCCTGCATACATTCGGCAATATGCCAGCCTGGATGGCGGCAATATTTACGTTTTTATTATGTGCATTTATGGCGTTATTTATTGGCTTAAGTGGCTATTTTGCAAAAAAACTAGGATCTATATTTTGGGCAATACCGCTACTTTGGGCACTAAGCGATTGGACGCGTAGCTGGATTTTTACTGGCTTCCCGTGGCTAACGCTGGGCTACACCCAAACGCCCTACAGCCCTTTAGCTGGCTACGCGCCTATCGTGGGGGTATATGGCGTAACGCTCATTAGTGTAGCTGTTTCGGCTTTATTGGCTTACAGTTTTATCGTATTTAAAACTCACAATAAACGTGAAGTTGCCACGTTAATTGCGCCAGTATTCGTGATTATTTGGCTTGTTGGCTGCGGCTTAAAATTTGTACCATGGAGCACACCAATTGGCGAAAAATTTAGCGTGGCTTTGTTGCAAGGCAATATTGCCCAAGACCAAAAATGGCTACCTGAAAACGCGCAAAACACGCTCGATTTATATTGGAATCAAGTAAAATCGAGTAACGCGAAGCTAATTGTGATGCCCGAAACCGCCCTACCTATGCGCCTTGCAGACGTGCCAAACGAATATTTAGAAGCACTCACTAAACATGCAGTCATGAATAATAGTGACATATTAGTCGGCGTGGTAGATACCAAACCGCAGCAATATTTTAACAATATGTTCAGCCTTGGTGTTTCGCCAACGCAAACCTACACCAAATCTCACCTTGTGCCATTTGGCGAATTTATTCCGTTAAAACAATTATTTGGCTTCTTTTATCGCGATTATTTAAATATGCCATTGGCAGATTTCTCACGCGGCGATATTACGCAACCACCACTGAATATTGCAGGTCAAAAAGTGGCAGTAGATATTTGTTATGAAGACGTTTTTGGTGAAGAAATCGCCCGCCAATTGCCCGCTGCAACCGTTTTAGTAAACGCCAGTAATGACGCTTGGTATGGCGAGTCAATCGCTGCCTATCAACACATGCAAATATCGCAAACCCGCGCCATTGAAACCGCCCGTATGATGCTACGCGCCACCAACACAGGTGCAACTGCCATTATCGATAAAGACGGCATCGCGCTAAAGCACGCCCCACATTTCATCCAAACCGTGCTTGAGGGCGAGGCGCAAGGTTATGAAGGCACAACGCCATACGTGCGTTTTGGCAATTGGCCAATGGTGATTTTTACTATTTTGGGTTTGTTAATTATTTGGCGTAAAAAAACCTCATAACTAACGACTGAGCTTACCGACTACCGTCATTCCCGCGTAGGCGGGAATCCAGACAAGCATCAATATGATCAATTTAGATTTGAATAACCCACTTTAGGCATCATGGTTGCCTAGATTCCCGCCTACGCGGGAATGACGAGATAGAGAAACCACCCTGCTACGAATAACGAAAAACCTACTGTTTTAAGGTAAAATTACACTTTTAGTATTTAGTCCGAAAAACCATGGCTTTAACCTTTCAGCAAATCATTTTAACCCTGCAAAACTACTGGTCAGACCGAGGTTGCGCGCTTTTGCAATCATACGATATGGAAGTTGGCGCAGGCACTAGCCACACCGCTACTTTTTTGCGCTCCCTAGGCCCTGAGCCATGGAAAGCGGCTTACGTGCAACCAAGCCGTCGCCCAAAAGATGGCCGCTATGGCGAAAACCCAAACCGTTTGCAACATTATTATCAATTTCAAGTGGTGCTTAAACCAGCGCCCGCTGATATTTTAGAGTTGTATTTAGGCTCACTAGAAGCACTCGGGTTTGACCTCAAAAAAAATGACATCCGTTTTGTAGAAGACGACTGGGAAAACCCAACGCTAGGCGCATGGGGCTTGGGCTGGGAGGTTTGGCTAAACGGTATGGAAGTCACGCAATTTACCTATTTTCAACAAGTAGGCGGCATTAACTGCAAGCCAATTACTGGCGAAATTACCTACGGCTTAGAGCGCCTAGCCATGTATTTACAAGGTGTGGATAATGTTTACGATTTAACGTGGACAACTGGTTTAAATGGTGAAGTGTTAACCTACGGTGACGTTTACCTGCAAAATGAAAAAGAACAAAGCGCTTACAACTTTGAGCATTCTGATAGCGAATTTTTATTTACAGCCTTCACCGCACACGAAAAACAAGCGCTGAATTTAATTGAAAATAAATTAGCCCTACCAGCCTACGAACAAGTATTAAAAGCCGCACATACGTTTAACTTGCTAGATGCCAGAGGCGCAATATCAGTCACCGAACGCGCTGGTTATATTGGGCGCATTCGCAACTTAGCGCGTTCAGTCGCGGCAAGTTACTTAGATAGCCGCGCTAGACTTGGCTTCCCCATGGCGCATAAAGATCACGTGGCAGAAGTGCTGGAATTATTGGCAAAGAAAGCCGCATAACATGACCACAAAGAACTTATTAGTAGAATTATTCGTAGAAGAATTACCCCCAAAAGCACTGAAAAAACTAGGCGATGCATTTGCAAGCGTTTTAGCAGATTCACTTAAAGCACAAGGCTTAGTCAATGATATAGCGCTCACTTCATTTGCTTCGCCTCGCCGTTTAGCGGTGCATATCATGCGCGTTTCAGACGTTTCCGCAGACAAAACCAGCAATCAAAAATTGATGCCAGTGAGCGTAGGCTTAGATGCTAGCGGCAACGCTACCCCAGCACTCATTAAACGCTTAAATGGCATGGGTCTAGATGAGTCAGCTGTTGGCAAACTCACCAAACAACTAGATGGCAAAGCAGAAGCGTTATTTTTAGAAGTCACTCAAGCTGGTGTTTCACTCAAAGATGGCTTACAAATAGCACTCAATGAAGCCATTACTAAATTGCCGATTCCTAAAGTGATGACTTACCAATTAGCCGATGGCTGGAGCAGCGTGAATTTTGTACGCCCTGCGCATGGCTTGATTGCATTACACGGCAGTGTAATTGTGCCCGTTACCGCGCTGGGTTTAACGGCTAGCAACGCTACCCTTGGCCACCGCTTTGAGGCCAGCGTTTCACCTGTGTTCATTAACCATGCCGATAGCTATGCCGAACAACTCAAAACCGAAGGCGCTGTAATAGCCAGTTTTGCTGAGCGTAAAGCAGAAATTCAACAGCAATTATCTGCCGCAACGGCGAAAGAAAACTTAAAACCGATTGAAGATGACGCACTGTTAGATGAAGTGACCGCCTTAGTTGAACGCCCGAATGTGCTGCTAGGCCAGTTTGAAGAAATTTATTTAGAAGTGCCGCAAGAATGTTTGATTCTTACTATGAAAGCGAATCAAAAATACTTCCCACTATTGGACGCAAACGGAAAACTCACTAACAAATTTTTAATCGTTTCAAACATTAGCCCAGCCGACCCAAGTGCTGTGATTCAAGGTAATGAGCGCGTAGTTCGCCCACGTTTGGCTGACGCGAAATTTTTCTTTGATCAAGACCGTAAGAAAACTTTGGAGAGCCGTTTAGAAGGGTTAAATAAAGTTGTATATCACAACAAATTAGGTACGCAAGGTGAGCGTACTGAAAGAGTAAAGCAAATAGCGTTTAATATTGCCCGTCAAATTGGTGGTAACGAAACATTTTCATCTAATGTCTATATTGCTGCTGAGTTGGCTAAAGCCGACTTAATTACAGATATGGTTGGTGAGTTTCCAGAACTACAAGGCATTATGGGGCGGTACTATGCACAATACGAAAACTTAAACGACGATATTGCTTTTGCTATTGAAGACCACTATAAACCGCGATTCTCTGGCGATGAACTACCGCGTAGCTTAGTTGGCGTTTGTCTTGCGTTAGCAGATAAATTAGACATGTTGGCTGGAATGTTTTTTATTGGTGAAAAACCAACTGGAGATAAAGACCCATTTGCTCTTAGAAGACAAGCACTCGGTATTATTCGAATTCTGATAGAAGCAAAACTAGATCTCAGACTAGAGCATTTATGGAGTGAAGTTAATTCCCAATACTCAAACAGCTTTTCGACATTAAAATTTGACCATATCAAAACAAAACATGAGTTTGAAAGCTTTATTGAAGACAGACTAATCGGTTACTTGAAAGAACAAGGATACTCGACACAAGAAGTTGATGCTTTGATATCCATTTATCCAATCACATTTACGGAAATTCCAACTCGAATTGAAGCGGTCAGAAACTTCTCACAATTATCAGAAGCACCCGCCCTAGCCGCTGCTAACAAACGCGTAGGCAACATACTCAAAAAAGTAGAAGGCGAAGTAAAAGCAGAAGTGAACGCCAAGCTACTACAAGAACCTGCCGAAATCGCCTTAAACGAAGCATTGAGCAAAGTAAAACCTGAAGCGGATAAACTATTTGAAGCGGGTGATTACACCGCTTCGCTCAAGTCACTCGCAGCACTTAAAGCGCCAGTAGATGATTTCTTTGATAACGTAATGGTAAATGCAGACGACCCTGCACTTAAAGCAAACCGCCTAGGCTTACTAGCCACATTGCACCAAGCCATGAACCGCGTGGCTGATTTATCTAAATTGGCAAGCTAACAAAATGACTTACTTTTTGCACACAAACCAACCAACATTCACTGTCATTTCGAACGCAGTGAGAAATCTAGTGGTTGTTTTGAGATTCCTCGTCACTTTGTTCTGTCGGAATGACAAAATCGCATGAAACTCGTCATTTTAGACCGCGATGGTGTCATTAATGTTGAGTCGCCAAACTTCATTAAAAGCCCTGCTGAGTGGCAGCCGATTGCTGGTAGTTTAGAGGCAATTGCGCTACTGAATCAAAATGGTTTTCGCGTGGTGGTAGCCACTAACCAATCCGGCGTTGGGCGCGGGCTTTATGATATGGCAACATTGAATGCGATTCACGACAAAATGCACCGCGCAGCTAGCCAAGTTGGCGCACGTATTGATGCTATTTTTTACTGCCCACATACGGCAGATGAGCATTGCGATTGCCGTAAACCAAAAACAGGCATGATTGATGAAATTGGCAAGCGCTTTGGTTTTAATCTCAAAAATGTGCCCGCAGTGG
>JANNBX010000021.1:0-1850 GCA_031385945.1 Methylophilaceae bacterium
CCAACTTGACAATAAACCTGCGCCAAACTTGAGCCACCTAAGCGATTTTTACCAGCACCCAAGTCAATTAAAATCAATGTTGAATCCACATTCTGTATCACTGGCGTAAGCGTTTTGCGCGCGTCAGTGATACCTGCAAACGCAGTGACTACTAATGAAATCGGCGATGTGACGGCTTTTTTACCATCTTTGTCGTCCCACACAGTTTTCATACTCATGGAATCTTTACCAACTGGAATGCTAATTCCAAGCGCTGGGCAAAGCTCTAAACCAACAGCTTTTACCGTTTCAAACATGGCTGCATCTTCACCTGCATGCCCTGCTGGCGCCATCCAGTTAGCTGATAATTTTAGCTCACTAATGTGCATAATTGGCGCTGCGGCGATATTAGTAATCGCCTCGCCGATTGCCATACGGCCTGATGCTGGCGCGTTAATCAAGGCTAGCGGGGCGCGTTCACCAATGGCAAAGGCTTCACCATTGTAAGTTTCATAGCCTGCAAGCGTTACAGCTACATCAGCCACTGGCACTTGCCATGGGCCAACCATTTGCTCACGCGCAACCAAGCCTGTTACTGAGCGGTCGCCAATGGTAATTAAGAATGTTTTATCCGCAACCCCAGGTAGGCGCAATACTCGCTCTGCGGCTTCTTTTAATGTGATATTAGTTGTATCAAAACTACTTAATTTTTTGGTGGTTGATTTCACATCACGCGTCATTTTAGGTGGTTTACCTAGTAAGACGCTTAGCTCCATATCAACTGGATTATTGCCGAAATGACTATCTGCCACCGTTAAGTGGCGCGCCTCAGTAGCGTAACCAACCACCGCAAATGGGCAACGCTCACGCTCACAGAGTCCTTTGAATAATTCTACATTTTCTGGTAGCACCGCCATCACGTAGCGCTCTTGCGCCTCGTTACTCCACAACTCGCGGGGTGACATGCCTAGCTCTTCGTTATGTACATTACGTAGCTCAAATTTAGCACCCACGCCCGCGTCATTCACTAGCTCGGGGAACGCATTTGAAATACCGCCAGCACCCACATCATGTATGCTCAAAATTGGGTTTTTGTCGCCCATTTGCCAGCAGCGATCAATTACTTCTTGTGCGCGACGTTCAAGCTCAGGGTTGCCGCGTTGTACTGAGTTGAAATCTAAATTTTCAATGTTACTGCCTGTATCCATACTACTCGCGGCACCGCCGCCCAAGCCGATCAACATGGCAGGGCCGCCAAGCTGAATGAGTGCTGCACCCGCTGGAATTGGGTTTTTCTTTGAATGCTTGGCTGAGATATTACCTACGCCACCTGCCAACATAATTGGTTTATGGTAGCCACGCACTTCATCAGCATGCTCTAACTCGAAAGTACGGAAATACCCTGCAATATTCGGCCGACCAAACTCGTTGTTGTACGCTGCACCGCCAAGTGGGCCATCTACCATAATTTGCAAGGCAGATGCGATGCGGCTTGGTTTACCGTAAGCGTCTTGTTCCCACGCTTGATTAAAGCCAGGAATATTCAAATTGGAAACTGAAAAACCAGCCAAACCCGCTTTGGGTTTAGAGCCTGAGCCAGTTGCACCTTCATCACGAATTTCGCCACCAGCGCCAGTCGCAGCGCCTGCAAATGGTGAAATAGCAGTTGGGTGATTATGTGTTTCTACTTTCATCAAGTAGTGCATGTCTTCTTCAACAAAGGCATATGCACCTTTATCTTGCGGGTAAAAACGCTTGGTTTTTTGACCTGCCACAATTGAAGCATTATCTGAATAAGCCACCACAGTGTTGCCCGGGTTAAGCTTGTGGGTGTTACGTATCATGCCAAATAGCGAGTTATCCATCACCTC
>JANNBX010000090.1:0-12931 GCA_031385945.1 Methylophilaceae bacterium
TGGGCTACCACCTTGCTTATGTTTCATTTCTACTGGAATACCATGCTTTTCAGCATAATTCATTAGCTTTTCGCGGCTTAACAAATCCCACTCGCGCCATGGCGCAATGATTTGTATATTCGGATTTAACGCATAGGCACCTAATTCAAAACGTACTTGATCGTTGCCTTTACCCGTTGCGCCATGTGAAATAGCATCAGCATTGGTTTCAGCGGCGATTTCAATCAAACGTTTGGCAATCAACGGGCGTGCGATTGAAGTACCTAATAAGTATTCACCTTCATAAACCGTATTAGCGCGAAACATGGGAAACACGAAATCACGCACAAATTCTTCACGCACATCATCAATATAAATCTCTTTTACACCAGCCGCTTTGGCTTTAGCACGCGCAGGCTCTAGCTCTTCACCTTGGCCTAAATCGGCTGTAAAAGTCACCACTTCACATTTGTATTCGTCTTGCAGCCATTTCAAAATGACTGACGTATCTAGGCCGCCAGAATAGGCTAATACAACTTTTTTCACGTCTTTTTTTGCGTTACTCATTCAACAATATTCCTAATTCAAAATTCTTCATTTAAAACTCACATTTGTAGCTAATTACGTTCAGTTCAAAAGTAAATCAAAAGCAATTAGTGCGCTTACAAAACACATAGCACTCAAACCCACTAAAAATAGTCTATCAGCAACTATTTCAAGCCTGATTGCTTGCACTTCATGGCGCAGTGTCCAATATGAAAGTATGGTGCTGACTAAGAAAATCAAGGCATCAATAGCCAGTATTTGGTCAACCCATGAAGACACAGCATCTTTAGGGACTAACTGCACTAACGAAATGACGGTCATGCATACGCCAACCATAGTGGCGGAAACTGGCAATATATGGTGTGCGGTATTTTTAACTGCCATTGCTTAACAGTCTAAATCTTGCCCAAAAGTAAATATTCCATCAGCGCTTTTTGTACATGTAAGCGATTTTCTGCTTCGTCCCACACCACACTTTGCGGACCATCGATCACTTCTGCTGACACCTCTTCACCCCGATGCGCTGGCAGGCAGTGCATAAACAATGCATCTTTTGCCGCTACTTTCATCATGTCGGCATCCACTTGCCAGTCAGCAAAGTCTTTTAAACGCTCTTCATTTTCGGCCTCAAAGCCCATTGATGTCCATACATCCGTTGTCACCAAATCAGCGCCAAGCGCTGCTTCCATTGGGTCAGCAAATGTTTCAAAATGGTCGTGTCCATATAAATTTGCGCGCTCAGGCTCTACTTCGTAGCCAGGTGGCGTTGAAACGTGTACATTAAAATCTAGCAACTCAGCGGCTTGTAGCCATGTATTGCACACATTATTGCTGTCGCCTATCCATGCAACAGTTTTGCCTTTAATGCTGGTAATGTCACCACCGTGATGTTCAATAAAAGTAAAAATATCTGCCAAAATTTGGCAGGGATGATACTCGTTAGTTAAGCCGTTAATCACTGGAACGCGCGAGTTTGCTGCAAAACGCTCGATGATTTCTTGCTCAAACGTACGTATCATCACAATATCTGACATCCGCGAAATCACTTGCGCGGCATCTTCTACTGGCTCACCTCGACCCAACTGCGAATCACGCGTATTTAAGTAGATAGCCGAGCCGCCCAATTGCTGCATGCCAGCCTCAAAACTCAAACGTGTGCGAGTGCTAGCTTTTTCAAAAATCATCACCAATGTACGATCTTGTAAAGGCCAATACTGCTGATAAGTTTTAAACTGTTTTTTAATCCACTGCGCACGCGCAAAAATATGAATCAACTCATCAGTTGTTAAATCATTAAACTGCAAAAAATGTTTAATGGGTGCATGCACATTAGCCATTTTATTTTTTGCTCAAAAATTTAATTACCAACGGTGCTAGTCTAGCGACAATCTCGCGCGCTTCGGCTTCGTTAATAATCAACGATGGTAGCAAGCGAATGACCGTGTCTGAAGTTACATTGATAAGCAATTTAGCTGCTAGTGCCTCTTTAACCAGCTCGCCACATGGCCTATCAAGCTCAATGCCTATCATAAGACCTGCATTGCGAATATGCTTTACGCCAGCCAAGCCTTGCAAACGCTCTTTAAAAAGCTCGCCTATTAAGTCACCCATTTTGCGAGCGTTTTCGCGTAAATTTTCTTCTTCTACAATTTTTAATGTGGCTAAACCAGCGGTACTCGCGAGTGGATTACCACCAAAGGTAGAACCGTGTTTACCGTAAGTAAATACGTGGGCGGCTTTACCTTTAGCCAAACAAGCGCCTATTGGCACACCTGAACCCAGACCTTTTGCTAAAGTCATTACATCTGGAATAATCTCGGTATGTTGATAAGCAAACCAAGTACCAGTGCGGCCAATGCCACTTTGCACCTCATCTAAAAGTAAAAGCCAGTCATTGGCATCACAGATTTCGCGAAGGCCTTTTAAGTAGCCTGCAACATCAGCTGGCACATTGATACCGCCCTCACCTTGCACTGGCTCAACCCAAATAGCCACTACATTTTTGCTACGGTTTGCGACTTGTTTAACAGCTTCTAAATCATCAAATGGCACACGAATATAACCTGTAACCAGCGGCTCAAAACCTGCCTGCGCTTTGCGGTTACCCGTAGCAGATAATGTAGCCATAGTGCGGCCGTGGAAAGCGCGTTCCATTACAATAATTTCAGGGTTTTCAATACCTTTGTTGTGCCCAAAAAGTCGTGCAATTTTAAAAGCTGCTTCATTTGCCTCGCAACCTGAGTTGCAAAAAAATACGTTATCCATGCCTGAGATTTTGGCTAACTCATTAGCGAGCTGAATTTGCTCGGCAACTTCATAAACATTTGATACGTGAATCAGTTTAGCGATTTGATCTTGCAAGGCTTTGACGAATTTTGGGTGCGCATGACCCAAGCCATTAACCGCCACTCCAGATAGCGCATCTAAGTAGCGATGACCGTCTGTACCGTGTAGCCATGCGCCTTCACCGTGGGTAAAAGTAACTGGCTGGCGACTATAATTGTTCATTAAATGCGACATTAAATGTGCTTCAACGGGCTGATTCATCATGGATTAACTTATAAGTAAAAAGAAAAAAGCGGCACGTGCCGCCATCAGTTGCTTATGCTAACTGTAAAACAAGTAATGTTTATTACAAACTGTTTTATTAAAGCTACCATTTGTATAGCCGTAGCTTAGCGCATCGGCCTATTTTAAGCAAGTTTAGACGCTGAGCTTAAGCAGATTTGGCACAAAAAACCTCAGCTAAATTACGTTGCTTAAAATTGGTAAATGCGCTTATGTTGTATAATTCCGCACCTTTAAATTTTCGCCAAAACGCGCGCTAAACATCTACATTTATGGTCTCAATTGTTACTAATCAGCTTGCCGTTAGCGAGCAACATTCTTTGCGTTTAACGAGTCAAGCACACACACCAAACTTAGACTTTAGCCCTATTCCTATTGCTTGGTATGTAGATGAAGCCTTTTATTTAATAGAGCAACAAAGCCTATTGAGTGCGACAAAATACGTTGGTCATAGTTTAATGACACCAAATATTGGTGATTATTTTGTGTTGCCAAGCACACATAACGGCAAAATGCTCATACACCACGAAGATGGTATCAAGCTTAGTAGTAATATTTGCAGGCATCGCCAAGCTGTTATGTTTAGGGGTTCTGGTCATGCAGAGCAAATTGTTTGCCCACTACACCGCTGGACTTACCAGCTAAATGGCCAACTATTAGGTGCTCCGCAATTCACCGAAACGCCCTGCTTACACTTGACCCAGCGCCATTTACAGTCTTGGCAGGGTTTGTTATTTGAAAGCCACCGAAATGTAGCGGCAGAGTTGAGCAAAATAAAGAGTGCTGAGCATTTTAATTTTGCTGATTTTAAATATAGCAATATGGTGATTGAAGACTATGACTTTAACTGGAAAACTTTTATTGAAGTTTACCTTGAAGATTATCACGTGAGTCCTTTTCACCCAGGCTTAAACCAATTTGTAGATTGTAATAATTTACACTGGGATTTTGGCGAACACTTTAGCGCGCAGATTGTGGGTATTAGGCCAGATTTAGCACAGTCTGGCTCAAGTGTTTATCAAGCTTGGCAAGCAGCATTAACCGCCTATGCGGGTAATAGGCCTAATGATATTGGCGCGATATGGTTGGTTTTTTACCCTAATTTAATGATTGAATGGTACCCACATGTTTTAGTGATTTCACATGTATTGCCACAAGGCGCTCATGCTTGTCGCAATATTGTTGAGTTTTACTACCCCGAGGATATTGTGCTGTTTGAGCCAGATTTTATTAAAGCGCATCAAGCTGCGTATTTTGAAACGGCATTAGAAGATAAGGAAATTTGCCAGCGTATGCATCATGGCCGTTTAGCGCTCAATGATGATGGAAAAGATGAGCGCGGCCCTTATCAGCACCCATTAGAAACAGGCTTAGCGCACTTTCACCAGTGGCTACAAAAACAATATTTGCTCACAGAATCTAACGACTTGATTACGCATACTGAGGCGTTTAACGGGCATGATAAGGCTGTTATTTCTTGAGCAAACAGTCAAAATTGGGTAGTTTATGGATGCTAGTAGCTGCCTTAAGCTTCGCCCTGATGGGCACTTTAGTAAAATTAGGCTCAGCTAAATTTAGCACAGCTGAATTAGTTTTTTACCGCTCATTTTTTGGTCTGATTGTCATTTTTATAGTGACGCGTTATCAAGGTTTGTCGCTAAAAACACCTGTCTTACCGCAACAAATGCTACGTGCCACGCTCGGCTTCATCTCACTACTCATGTTTTTTTACGCGATTAGTCGCCTAGATTTAGCTACTGCGATGACGCTTAACTATACTTCTCCATTATTTATGGCGAGTTTTTTATGTTTAAGCTTGCACGAGCGGCCCAGAAAAGCACTTATTTTTGCGATTATTTTAGGTTTTATAGGCGTAGCATTATTGTTAAAACCTAGCTTTCATGCGGATGAATTACTTGCTGGGGGTTTAGGTTTATTATCTGGCGCAACCGCTGGTTATGTCTATGTACAAGTCATTCAATTAAGCCGTATTGGTGAGCCTGATTGGCGTACAGTATTTTACTTTACACTTATTTGCACGCTAGGCGGTGCTGTTTGGATGTTAAGTGCTGGCTTTCAAGCAATTGAATTAAAAGACTTAATCATAATTTTAGGCTTGGGTATCTCAGGCACTATAGGCCAACTATGTATGACGCGCGCTTATCGCATGGGCAGCCCATTAGTGGTTGGTAGCTTAGCTTACGTAACGGTAATATTAGCAAGCTTGTTTGGTGTATTGATTGGTGATCCGCCTATTAGTTATGACCGCTGGTTAGCCATAGCGGTAATTATTATTGCAGGCATTATTAGCGTGTTTAGTGGAACTCATCAGCTCAAAAAATAAGCTTGAACAGGCTCACAATTTAAGTCTTTTAGCTCAATACAGTGGCTATGCTAAGTGAGCCAGCATAACAAAGCAATTGATAACACTAGACAATCGCTTTAATTAGTCATAACCTGATAGACCGTTCTTAATTTTTACGCGGTATGTATAAGCCGATACAAAAAAATTATCTAGTAATTACTGTGCTAAAACAGTTTAGCTTAGTAGTGATTGGGTTACATTTGGCGAGTTGCGTTGCGGTGGCAACACAAGTTGCTTCTTCGGTGATTACCCACTCAGCAGAGCGCATAATTACAAATGCCTACAAAGCCAAGTTACGCGAAGAAGATAGAACGCGCAAATTACCAGATACTCAGCCTGATGAGTATTGGTTTGCACTACACAGCGCTGGGTTTGAAACAGTTACCGCCAAAGTAGAAGCGCTACCCAATACGGATACTGACAACATGCCTACAAATGTCAATATTCTAGCAACACCGCAGCCTAACAATACTGAGCTAGTGAGCAAATCCACAGTATTTTCTAGTGCTCCACAAGCCAATACAGTACGTATAAAAAAAACGGCGCAAGCAACCAGTACCATGCTAGTCACTATTGAAGTATGGAGCTTAATTATTGGACATGAGAAAAACGCGATACTTGAAGATACACGCTTAATGGGCGCAAGCCAGTTGCCAATTCGGAGCCAGTGGCAGCACTGGCAAATAGGTTTAGGGGAGTTGGTTGATAACAGTGGCAAGCAACAAGCCACCCAAAAGCCACTTATATTTTTGATTCCACCTGATTTTGAGCGATATGGGTCTGAGCATCACGAATTTACGCATATAGTAAGTGGGCAACATCTCATTGTTGAGCTAGCAAGCCCAGGCGAAATCAATATTGCGCGTTACCGAGCTAGCAACAAAATAGCATCAAATCAGAACTAAGCTTAGGTATCAATCAAGCCGCTTCGCATGGCTATCAAAGCAATTTCTGCTGAGTTATTGGCATTAAGCTTCTGTTTGATATTGTATAAATGCGTGCCAACGGTGCGCGGGCTTAAACACAGCGTATCAGCAATTTCATTGGTACTTTTACCTTTAGCTAGCGACATAAAAACTTCAAACTCGCGCTCACTTAGTACATCAACTGGGTTTTGCTCACCAGACAATTGCTGTATGGCCATTTGTTGTGCGACACTCGCCTCAATATACTTTTTGCCACTAGCCACCGTACGAATTGCTTTAATTAGCTCCTCTGCAGCACTTCGTTTAGTTAAATAACCCATTGCACCTGCATTTAAAACGCGCTTTGGGTGTACTGAGTCTTCATGCGCAGATAGCACTAAAATACGCGCATTATTATCCTTCGCCATAATACGATCGATGGCTTCCATACCACCAATACCTGGCATAGTAATGTCCATCACTACTACTTGCGGCTTATGTTCCATATAGGCTTTTATGGCTGCTTCACCGCTTTCAGCCTCAGCAATCACTTTAATGTCTGATGCACTTTCAAGTAGCATTTTAAAACCCATGCGCACTACAGCATGGTCATCAACTAGCATGATATTAATTCCGCTCATCTATTGTTGTTCCTTAATTTCTTCAAACTTATTTAATGATTAAATAATGGAATAGTCACGCTAATGACTGTACCCCTACCACTTTGTGAAACCACATCAAACACGCCGTGTAACGCCTGCGCTCGCTCACGTACACCCAATAAACCAAAGTGCTGCGTTTGATCTACTTCATCTAGCACCATACCAACACCATCATCTTTTATGGTTAGTTGTATAAGCTTGTCAGCCTTTAAACTAATATCAAGCTGCGTTGCCTGCGCGTGGCGTATGGCATTTGTTACCGCTTCTTGCACAATGCGATATAAATTGATATTAACTGTTTCACCTAAGTTGTCTAGCTTGCCTTGCAACTTTAAATGAAACTGCAAATCAGGGTTTTGTTTTTGCCAGCCATTAACAGAATCTTTAAGCGTTTCTGATAAACCTAAATTGTCTAGAGAGCCAGGTCTGAGCTGGCGGATAATATTATGCATACCATCATAAATTTGGTTTGCAGCACCCACAATCACGTTTGCGCTGGCTTCTACTTCTGGCATTTGTGTTTTAGCTTTATTAGCAATTGCAACCGCAAAAGTTTTAATAGCCGTTACATATTGGCCTAATTCATCATGCAGCTCTCGCGCTAAACTGCGGCGCTCATCCTCAATATGCTTTTGTATTACTTGCGTAAAAAGCCTTGATTCTTCAAGCTTTTTTTCAGCAGCTTCAGCTAGTTTACGCTCTGTAATATCACGCATAATACAAATATCGCCAATGACCATATTACTAGCGGGGTCTATCAGTGGTGAAGCTGATAACGAAACATCTACCAAGCGACCATTTTTAGCCATACGCTGCGTATCGTAATGTTCAACAGACTTACCTGCAGCAGTCATTGCTAGGTTTTCAGCTAATTCATACTGTTGCTGAGTAGAAATGATTTTATTGGCTGATTGACCAATCATTTCATCTGCAGTAAAGCCAAATATCTTTTGCGCTGCCGGGTTCCAGAAAGAGATTTTTCCCTCTAAATCGTGGATCATAATAGCTTCGGCGGCTTGTTTCACAATCAATGCTAACTTCCGATTTTCGTCAGTGCTACTTTGTAGTGATGCGCCCATTAAATTAAAATGATGTGAGATTTTGTCAAACTCAGGCAAAGAATAATCTGGCAAACGCGCAGTTAAATCACCTTTTTCAAGCTGATTCATAGCTGTTTGCATGGTCTGCAGCGGTTTTAGCCAGCGCCCAAGCATCCAATATACGGCTAAATTTAGTAATACAAAAAAGCCACCACCAATCCAAATTAAGTGGCTAAAACCAGCCCAGGCTTCACGTAACGCGCCTCTTGGGTTAGATTCAACAGTTAATCTGCCCAAACGCAGCGGCCTAATCACTGTTTCTTTTTCGGGGGTCATTACTTTAATGAACCAGTCTGGTGGTCGCTCATTCTTACGGTATTTTGATGGTGGAGACACGTACATCACTTTGCCAGAAATATCGTAAAGCGTAATAGTATTACTGCGCACATTACCAAGCGAGCGTAGAAAACGGTTCATAACATCATGTGTGAGACCATATTGTGGGTTTTGCATAGAAACAATAATCACCGTATCAAGCAGTTGCACAGTCACTCTAGTGGCCGCCTCAACCCCTTCTTGTATAGAAGATTTCATACCTTTAACGATCACGTAGCCAACTGCCGCCATAAAAATAAGCAGTAAGGTGGTGATTAGTAAATTTAATCTGAAGCGTAAACTCATCTAAACATCTTAACTTTGCAAGCTTGAACACGCTAGTTTTTTACACGAATCACTGATAAATTCAGTATTTTACTTAGTGTGTGAAGAATTACTAAGCCTTGCTCTAATCACTAAAAGCAAAATTTTATGCATCATTTTTAATACTAATAGAGATTTAATTAGCTAAATTTAGTCATAACTGAGTGTATTTAATGTTAAGCCCAGTTAAAAACTATTACGCTCTGTATTGACTTAATGATTATGATGATTGCTAACTACTCGTGAAAAGTTAAAATAGTGCATTATTAAATATACAAGCGATTAAATAGCGTAATATCTAGGTATCAAAACGCATCAATCAACACAGATAAATTACGTATACACTTCTGTATAATGTTGAGTATTTGATACAGCTTTAGTGAATGCTAAAAGCACGTAAATAAACATTGAAAGTTGATGATGAAAAAGTTAATCCAGGTCATATATATTAGTCGCTCAACCTTTGAGTCGCTAGAAAGTGTTAACCAAATCGAGCCTAATGTGGCGAGAATTTTAGCTAAATCAAGGGTTAACAACCGTAAGAGCGGTTTGGTTGGAGTACTTTATTTTGGTGATGGCGCTTTCTTTCAATGTTTAGAAGGCGAAGAAGAAGCGGTCGTTACGTTACTGACCAAACTAGAAACTGATCCACGTCACAAAGATATTAAAATATTATCTAGAAAAAATATTGATGAGCTGTCTTTTGGTGTGTGGGCTATGAAATTTACCCCACTCGACGAAAAAATAACGCAATTTTTAAAAGAAAATGGGCTACAAAGTTTTGACCCATATCAATTCACGCCAGAAATTACTGATAAATTTATGAGTCTATTATTTAGCGCAAACGACTACAGTACCATTTTAAAACTACCTGAATCAGTGCAAGCCGCGCTGGGCTTAGAGCAACAAAATAATGTAATACCTTTTGTTTCGCAAACAAAAACTAATATCGCACTGGCCATAGCTATTGTTGCGTTAATTATTTCTTTATATGCACTGATAACTTAAGCTAACTCATTGTTATTTATTAAAAACTGCACGTAACATTTAATAATTTTAGCGACTAGCTTCTAAGTATCATGACTAAATATTAAAAACTTGGCCATAAATAAAGTATTTAAACGGTATTAAAAAGTAGTAAAAGTATTTAATAGTACTAAAAAGCAACAAAATACAGCTAAATAATTTAGCCAATAAAAATTTATACATATAAAAAAAACTGGGGTGAGGGTAATGAGTACAGTAATAAACTTTAAATCTGTAGGTTGCAAAGATTGCCGCGATTTAAATCAGCTAGGCATAGACTTTACGATGGCATTTCAGCCAATTGTAAATTATCACGAGAAAACAATATTTGGTTATGAAGCCTTAGTACGTGGCCCAAATGAAGAAGGAGCTGACTTTATCCTCTCTCAATTAACAGACTTAAATAGGTACAAATTTGATCAAGCCATTCGTGTAAAAGCGCTAGATTTAGCCGTAAAACTTAATTTACAAGGCATGCTTAGCATTAATTTTCTGCCAAACGCTGTTTATCGGCCAGAAACCTGTATCAGAGCAACGCTCGAAGCTGCAGCAGAACTAAATTTCCCAACTAATCGCATTATGTTTGAAGTTACTGAAGGTGAAAAAGTCTTAGACCATGACCACCTCAAGAATATTTTTGTTGAATATAAAAAGCAAAACTTCACTACCGCGATTGATGACTTTGGTGCTGGGTATGCAGGCCTAAACCTACTAGCCGATTGGCAGCCAGATATCATTAAACTGGACATGTCATTAACCAGAAACATTCATAACGACCGCGTCAGGCGTGCTTTAGTGTTTGGTATTATTGCGGTCTGCAAAGAGCTATCCATCAAGATTATTGCAGAAGGTATTGAATGTAAAGAAGAGCGCGACACTTTGTACACTGAAGGCGTACACTTATTTCAAGGCTATTATTTTGCACGTCCAGGCTTTGAATCACTGCCTACAGTTTGCGCTGAAGCATTTAGCTAGAAAGTTAAAGTAGAGTTCAATCACGCTGAATCATCATTAGATTTAGCCATTGGACTTGGCGCATGTGACACACACAATTTGCCTGCAATTTGTAATTTATATTTTAAGTAATTTATATTTTAAATAATTAAGATTTTAAGTTTGCAGGCAGTTTTTCATGCGTCAGTAAGCCTACTATTTTATCAAATTACTGGCAATACAATCATTTTGGCAACAATCTGCTTAACTATTAAGCTGTTTCATCAATATTGCTACACAAAATTTGTGTTTATAAAAATCTATATTTATGAAATTAACTTTTTAGATAAACCCATGCAAATTTACATAGCGTTTTAAAGTAGTAGTTTTCAGAGGTTTTTAGCGAGATTTTAACTTTTTGAGCACTTCAAAAGTTAAGTTTGAGAAAAAAATTAAAAAAATGTAACGGGTAAAATTTAGACAAGAAAAATCCCCAACTAAGGGGTTATTGGCGGAAGAGGTGAGATTCGAACTCACGGTGGGCTCGCACCCACGACAGTTTTCAAGACTGTAGCATTAAACCGCTCTGCCACTCTTCCTACACTTTTCAAACATAAAACAACTTTGTTGCGGATTGCTTAATCAAGCAAGGCGCATATTATAGCAAACATTTAATCGTCTTGAATATCCTGATTTGGAAATAAAACGTCGGTAAAGCCAAAATTTGCTAAATTTTCAATGCGCATTGGGTAAAGCACCCCTATTAAATGGTCACATTCGTGTTGTACCACTCTTGCGTGAAAGCCGCTGACCATGCGATCTATCTTATTGCCGTACTGATCAAACCCAGTGTAATGCAGCCGCACATGGCGCGGCACTATGCCACGAAAACCAGGTACAGATAAGCAACCTTCCCAGCCATCTTCTATTTCATCACCGAGTAGCTTTAATACTGGGTTAATCAGTACGGTGTAAGGCACTATATCGGCATCAGGATAACGTTCGTTTTTACTTGTGTCGCCAAGTTTTTGGCCAAATATCACCACTTGTAGGCTCACACCGATTTGCGGTGCGGCAATACCTGCCCCACGCATGTGCTTCATGGTGTCTTCTAAATCAGTTACTAAAGCATGTAATTCAGGCGTGTTGAACTCAGTAACTGGCAGTGCTTTCGCCAGCAATAGTGGGTCACCCATACGCAATACCGTTCTAATCGCCATATTGTTTTACCACCTCTTCTAACAATTTTCGTACATAGTGCATAGTTTCTGCCAGCACAATGCCAATTTGCTCAAAAGCAATGCCATCACTACTTGAGCCGCGCCCTGCCGCGTGGTTGGCTATAGGGCAAATGGCTGCATAGCCAATTTCTAGCTCGCGAGCCAGTGCCGCCTCTGGCATGCCTGTCATGCCAACCATGGTTGCACCGTCTCGCTCCATACGGTTTATTTCAGCCGCTGTTTCTAATCTAGGGCCCTGTACACACCCATAAATACCACCATCAATAATCTTGACGTGATTTGGTTTAGCCGCACGCAAGCAAAGCGCACGTAACTTTTCACTGTATGGGTGCGTAAAATCAATATGACGCACCGCAGCTAGCTCTTTATCTGCGCTCAGCCCATCGTGAAAAGTATGTGAGCGGCCATACGTATAATCAATCAGCTGATTTGGTAGCGCAATTACGCTAGGGCCTAAATCAGCATGAATACCGCCAACAGTCGCCACCGCCACAATATCGCAAACCCCCACACTTTTAAGCGCCCAAATATTCGCGCGATAATTAACCATGTGTGGCGGAATCGTATGCCCACCGCCGTGCCGCGCTAAAAACGCAACAGTCTTTCCGCCTAACTCACCCACAATAATCGGCGCTGATGGTTCACCATAAGGCGTGCGTACAATTTTTCGGCTCGTAATATTTAAGTTTTCGAGCTGTGTAAGACCTGTACCACCAATAATTGCTAACATTTTTTGCCTCAGTTTTTAATAGTAATATTGTAGCGCAAAGCCCTGGTCACTGGATAAGACAGCATACTTTTATGGCATACTTTGGCTAAATGAAAAACGCCTTAATACAAACTGAAATTAATGACAGCATAAAGCATGCAAGTCAGCATTACGAAAACTTTCCCGTTGCGTCTGTTTTACTGCCTAAGCGCCTGCGCGAGCCAATTGCGCTTATTTACAGCTTCGCGCGCCAAGCTG
>JANNBX010000098.1:0-5482 GCA_031385945.1 Methylophilaceae bacterium
AATCATTATTAAATCTTGGTTACTGAGCACCTAACAGCTATGAATACAACATCCATTACACCTAGCGCTACCGCGCGATTCAATATGCCTAGCGAAACCGCTAGATTCAATATGATTGAACAGCAGATTCGCACTTGGGAGGTGCTTGACCCTAAGGTGCTAGATTTACTTAATGAAATTCCACGTGAAAACTTTGTGCCAGATGCTTATAAAGGTTTAGCTTTTGCTGATTTAGAAATTCCGTTAGGGAATAACCAGTTGATGCTTTCGCCTAAAGTAGAGGGCCGTATTTTGCAGGCTTTAGAGATTAAACCACATGAAACTGTGCTAGAAATTGGCACTGGTAGCGGCTACTTAACAGCGCTCATGGCAGCATTTGCAAAAAGTGTAACAACAGTTGAAATAGACTTAGTAATTGCAGCACGCGCTAACGTGATTTTTAATGATTTAAAATTCAATAATATTGATTGCGTGTCAGGTAATGGTGCTAACGGCTGGGGTACTGATCAATATGATGTCATTGTGTTTACTGGTGGCTTGGAAGTTGAGCCAGATGCTGCTAAACAACAACTTAATATTGGTGGACGTCTTTTTGCCGTAGTGGGTGAGGCGCCAGCCATGCAAGCCAAACTCATTAGGCGTATTAGTGAAACCGGCTTTAAAACAGACGTGATTTTTGAAACAAGTTTGCCGTATTTAGCGCTTTGCACGCCAGCTGAAAAGTTTGAGTTTTAGCGTATGTTATCTATAAAACCGTTTAAGTTGAATGTGCTATTGCTTTTGCTGCCAAAGGCTTTAATGTTGGTAGTTGTGTTAATGAGTGTTTCAATAAATGCTCAAGCGCAAAGTGCAGCTACGCCTGCATCAACGCAATCACTGATCGATATTTATCAACGCGCTTTAGCAAAAGACCCAATATTGGCCTCTAGCCAAAGCGCTTTAATGGCCGCGCAAGAGTTAATTGAACAGGCTAAAGCGCTGCATCGGCCAACGGTTACTGCCAGTGTTAATTTAAGCCATACTGAGTCTGATATTGAGTACATTGGTACGGGTAACGTGTTTAGAAACGGTGGTCGAGAAGCGTTTGATAACTATGGTTATGGTATTAACGTGAATCAGCCGATTTATCGCAAGCTTAACTGGGTGCAAGGCGATATTGCAAAAAACCAAGTTTCACAAGCTGATGTGCAAGTAGAAATTACCAAACAAGATTTAATGGTACGCGTGGTGCAAGCTTATATTGATACACTCAATGAAGAAGCCCGTATCACCTTAATTGGCGCACAAAAACAGGCTATATTAAAACAGCTTGAGCAAGCCAAGGCTAACTTTGAAGTAGGTACCAGTACGATTACCGATGTAAACGAAGCGCAAGCGCGCTACGACCTAACCATCGCGCAAGAGCTTGCCGCCCAAAATGATTTGCAAATTAGACGCCGCTCAATTCAAGCCATTATTGGCGACTTACCGCCTGCGCTTAATTTAGTCACACTCGACCTAAACTTATTTAAAGACAAAGCAACGCCAGCAACTAATACGCTTGAAGACTGGGTAACGTTGAGCGAGCAAAACAACCCTAGCCTAAAACTGCAACAGCAGCGCGTTGAGTTAGCTACGCTAGAAATTGATCGCCAAAATGCAGGACACTACCCAACCTTAGATGCCATTGCAAATGCCTCTGATAATACGGCTACGGGCAGCCCAAACGGCTTTGGTAACGAGCTCAAATCTGCACAAATTGGCTTGCAATTGCAGATTCCATTGTATCAAGGTGGTGGTATTTCATCACGCGTGCGCCAAGCTGTGCTTAACAAACAAAAAGCGCAAGATGATTTAGAAGCCACACGCCGCCAAGTTTCGCTTGAAACGCAACAAGCGTATTTAAACTGGATGAGCACAATTGCCCAAGTGCGCGCTTATGAGCAAGCGGTGACCTCAAGCCAAAGCCAAGTAGATGCAACTACGCTGGGCTACGAAGTAGGCGTGCGCACCAGTGTCGATTTACTCAACGCACAGCAACAATTATTCTCAGCGAAGCGCGATTTATTACAATCACGCTACAATCAGCTGCTAAATTATATGAAGCTAAAACAAGCGACCGGTTTAATCGCTGAAACTGACATTGTGGCTACTAGCCAGTTTTTTGTGAGCAACTAAATTGTGAGTCAACGCCTGATTGCAACTACATATGCCAGCCAATTAGTGGTGGTTGACTTGCAAACCAGGCTAGCTAATGTCATGCCAGTTGAAGCCATGCAATTGGTTATAAAAAATACAGCCATACTGCTGCAAGCAGCAAAAATACTGGCTGTAAGTACTTTATATACTGAACAATACCCTAAAGGTTTGGGCCATACTGTTAGCGAATTATTGCCATTTCTAGAGCCCAACTCTGCTATTGAAAAGACTGCGTTTTCTTGCTTGGGTGAGCCAAAATTCAAAGCTAAACTTAATCGCGATAAACCACAAATTATGTTGAGCGGTATGGAGGCGCATATTTGCTTACTACAAACAGCGCTCGATTTAGTAACTAGTAACTACCAAGTATTTGTCGCTGAAGATGCCATTATCTCGCGCAACCCGACCAATAAAGCCAATGCCATTGCACGCATGCGCGAAGCTGGCTGTATTATCACCAATACTGAATCTATTTGTTTTGAATGGCTAGGCAAAGCTGATGGCGATGCGTTTAAAACGATTAGTCAGTTAATACGCTAACAGGCACTTTTTAGCTAATAGTGCACCCGAGTTTTTTTACAGGCGTTTTTTAGCGAATATTTAATTGAAAGTATTTTTACCGCTTATTTTCGGTAAGCTGTATTTTGAATCGGCTGTCTCTCAAACAGCCACTTATGCTTGAGTACAATAAGGTACTCTTAAACGCTAAACAATTAGTTTAAGTAAGCCCGTATTAACTGCATATTTTTTTCTGTCGCACCCGCAGACTCTTTACATAAAGCCAAGCCTACCAATGCCATTTCGCGCTGCTTTTGTGGGTTATCTATCAGCGTTATTAGCGATTGTTTAATATCCGCCGCACCTTTCACGCGCAACGCGGCACATTGCGCTACCGCTATTTCAGCGGTTTGTTTAAAATTAAAGCTATGCTCACCAATCAACACAGGCTTGCCACTTGTCATTGCTTCAATTAAATTTTGCGAGCCATAAGGTAATAAGCTGCCGCCAATTAAGGTAATATCACAAGCTGCATAGTAGCTAAACATTTCACCCATCGTATCGCCAAGTATGAATTTTACATGCTGCATAGCCACATCTACGCTAGGCTGACGTAGCTTAGCCGTAGCAGCCGCCAACTCACTGCGCCTAATATATTTTAAATTTTGTGCATCCAGTAGCGCTGCCACCGCATTAAAGCGTTGGGGGTGGCGTGGCACGATAATCGTTATGAGCTCTAGATCTTTTACCGCATCTAAAATAATCGCCTCTTCACCTTCTCGCGTGCTGGCGGCTAAAAAAACAATCTGCTGTTGCGGGTTAATTAACGCGCGCAGTTGCTCACCCAACTCTCTTGAATTGATAGGCGGGGCAATATCAAATTTAATATTACCCAATACTTTTACGTGATTTGCTCCCAACTGCATTAAACGTGCAGCATCTTGCTCACTTTGAGCGCTTATTTGCACCAAACTATTTAATGCTGTTTTTACTAAAGCACCTAATTTTGCATAACCTAATGCAGACTTTTCTGAAAGACGCGCATTCACCAATATTACAGGCACATGCTGTTTTTTAGCATTGTGTAACAGGTTAAACCATAACTCTGTTTCTAAAATAACACCTAAAACTGGTTTAAAATGCTGCAAAAATCGCGAAACAAAAATAGGCAAGTCATAAGGCAAATAAACACTACTCACTTTTACGCCAAATAACGCTAGGCTAGTTTCACGTCCTGTTGGTGTGCCATGCGTTATGAGCACTTGGTGGTTAGGGTACTCTGCCAGTAACATATTAACCAAAGGCTCTGCCGCGCGGGTTTCACCAACTGAAACGCAATGCAGCCAAATAACAGGTAAGCGTAGTTTTAGACGATAAAAACCAAACCGCTCACGCCAGTTTTGCCGATATTCAGGCTGCTTAACCCCGCGCCAAAGTAATTTAAGCGGCACAAAAGGTAGCACCAAGCATAACAAAAGTGTGTAAACAAAACGGTTCATTCTGTTATTTTCTCACAGCTTGTTTTATTCACCACTACCAACTTTAAATTTTATGTAAGTAAGCACTAACCAACACGCTTAGCCAAGCCTGTATTGAGCCTAAAATTTAGTACGAATAATACGTAAAAAAACCATTACAAAATGTAAAAATAAACATTGACTAACACAACCTAATGACATAAATTCATGTTTTAACCACTATATATTGTGTTAAAGCAGTTTTTACTAAAAGTGCTTTAAATAAAGTTTAATCAGAATATTTGCTACAAAATAAAAGGGAGTTTTACCATTATGCAGCCCACACTTAAAGCCGTGCCAAACACGTCAACCACACCGCTAGAAAGCCTTTTAGATGCCGCGCAAACCGTGCCACTGCAAGACGTTTCATTGGATATTTGGGATAAGAAATATCGCCTAAAGACTAAAACTGGTGAGCATGTTGATAAAAATATAGACGACTCATACGCACGTGTGGCACGCGCTTTAGCAGATGTAGAAATCACCGAAGATAAGCGTCAAGAATGGCACGAAAAGTTTTTGTGGGCGTTGCGTCGTGGTGCTATTCCCGCAGGTCGTATTACCTCAAACGCTGGTGCTTTAGAGCACAAACCAGCCACTTCAACCATCAACTGCACCGTTTCAGGCGTCATTGAAGACAGCATGGATAATATTTTGGGCAAAGTACATGAAGCAGGCTTAACCCTAAAAGCAGGTTGCGGTATTGGTTACGAGTTTTCTACGTTGCGCCCAAAAGGCGCATTTGTAGCAGGCGCAGGTGCTTATACCAGCGGCCCATTAAGCTTCATGGATATTTACGACAAAATGTGTTTTACCGTATCTAGCGCGGGTGGCCGTCGTGGTGCGCAAATGGCAACGTTTGATATTTCACACCCAGATGTGACTGATTTTATTAAAGCTAAGCGCGAAAATGGCCGTTTACGCCAATTCAACTTAAGTTGCTTAATTACCAAAGAATTTATGGAAGCCGTAAAAGCAGACAGCGAGTGGAAATTAGCTTTCCCAGTGACTGAAAAAGAAGCGATTATTGATGGCTTAAACACCAATGATGTAACCCAAGTGGTGTGGCGTGAGTGGCCGGTAAAAGGCAAATACTTAACGCAAGACCACGGTTTAGATGCAGGTAAAGTAGCTTGCCGCGTGTACAAAACCATTAAGGCGCGCCGCTTGTGGGATGTAATTATGAGCAGCACTTACGATTTTGCTGAGCCAGGCTTTATCTTGATTGACCGCGTAAACGAAATGAACAATAACTGGTTCTGCGAGAATATTCGCGCGACTAACCCATG
>JANNBX010000154.1:0-2120 GCA_031385945.1 Methylophilaceae bacterium
TTAGACACGCTAGACCGTGTGCGCAGTGCTGATATTCATGTTTGCGCTGGTGGCATTATTGGCATGGGCGAGAGCCGTAATCAGCGTGCGGGCTTGCTTGCACAACTCGCCAATATGGAACAACCACCAGAAAGCGTACCAATCAACCTGCTTACGCAAGTAGAAGGCACGCCATTATTCGGCACCGATGCATTAGATCCGCTAGAGTTTGTACGCACCATTGCCGCTGCTCGTATTACTATGCCAGCAAGCTATGTACGCTTGTCAGCTGGCCGCCAGCAAATGAGTGAGAGTATTCAAGCGTTATGTTTTATTGCGGGCGCGAATAGTATTTTTTATGGCGAAAAATTGTTGACTACCGGTAACCCTGAAGTTGAAGCAGATAAAAACTTATTCGCTAAGCTTGGTATTAACGGCAAATAGTGCATGTTAGCTGAATTAGAAAAGTCACTAGCCGAGCGCGCTAGCCTTAATTTAACGCGTAATCGCCGCCTGTTAGACTCACCCCAAGCTGAGCAGATTATTGCAGATGGTAAATCTTACCTATCATTTTGCAGTAATGATTATTTAGGCTTGGCTAATCGCCCAGAATTGATTGCGGCCATGCAACAAGCGGCTGAAGAATCAGGTGTTGGTAGCGGTGCTTCGAACTTAATTACGGGTCATCATCGCTATCACGACAGTTTAGAAAAACAGTTGGCTAGCTTTGTAAATATGCCAGCAGCGCTATTATTTAGCACAGGTTACATGGCGAATATCGGTGCGATTTCAGCGCTCATGGGGCGTGATGATGCGATTTTTGCAGATAAGCTTAACCACGCATGCTTGAATGATGGCGCGATTTTAAGTCGCGCGGAATTTAATCGGTTTGCGCATAATGATTTGGCGCAACTTGAAAGCCAACTTAAAAAATCGACAGCAAAACGCAAGCTGATAGTGGCCGATGGCGTATTTAGTATGGATGGTGATATTGCGCCATTACCTGAATATTTACGCCTTTGTGAACAGTATGACGCCTATTTATACGTGGATGATGCGCATGGTTTTGGTGTTTTGGGTCAGCATGGCGAGGGTAGTTTAAGCCACTTCAACATTAAATCCCCCCGTGTCATTGTGATGGCAACGCTGGGTAAAGCAGCCGGTGTTGCAGGTGCGTTTGTGGCAGGCGAGCAAGTGGTGATTGATTATTTAATTCAACACGCGCGCAGCTATGTTTACTCAACACCAGCACCACCGCCCATGTCTGCGGCCTTGATTCAATCAGTCAAATTGATTGCTGAGGGTGACGATTTGCGCGCAAAACTACAAGCGAATATTGCGTATTTACAAGCGAATTTGCATTTGAAAAACTGGCAATTGATGCACTCGAAAACTGCCATTCAGCCACTGATTGTGGGTAGTAATTTGGCGGCTATCAACCTTGCCAAACACTTACAAAACCAAGGTATTCTAGTGCCAGCAATACGCCCGCCAACTGTGCCTAAAGATACGGCAAGGTTACGTATTTCGCTCTCAAGTAGCCATACAATTGCTGATATTCAGCAGCTCATTGATGCATTAAGTAACGCAGAAAAATCATTTGCTTAAATGGCACTTCATGTTGAAAAATATGGCTCGTCAAGTAAGCAAGCGCTCACTTTAATTCATGGCTGGGGTATGCACTCTGGTGTATGGCAGCCAGTGATTCATGCGTTAACTGAACAGTATTATGTGCACTGCATAGACCTGCCGGGTATGGGTTTAAGCGAAACTATTTCGCCATATGCTTTGGATAATTTAAGCGCAGAAATTAGTGCATTATTACCCGAAAATACGCACTTACTAGGTTGGTCTTTGGGTGGTCAAATCGCCATGCAAATAGCGCTAAGTGAGCCTGGCAAAATTAGCAAGCTAGTACTAGTTGGCGCTACACCTAAGTTTACCGTGACTGACGATTGGTCATGTGGTGTATTACTGCAAAATTTAGAAAAATTCGGTGCCGATGTTGAGCGCGATTACATGCTGACCATGCTGAAATTTTTAAGCCTGCAATGTGTGGGTGCCAGTAATATGAAGGAAACCGTGCGCATTTTACGCGAAGCTTTTGTGCTCAAACCAGTTCCCGATAAAGCTAGCCTAAA
>JANNBX010000186.1:0-7292 GCA_031385945.1 Methylophilaceae bacterium
CTTGGTCGCCCAAACGCTCACCAGCGGGTATAAAAATCTCCTGCGTTTCGTTACGTTTTTGGTATTCAGCGCTGGCTAGCTCTTCATAGCGTGCAATACGCGATTTGCTTTTGGCTTGGCGCGCTTTTGGGTTTTGGCGCACCCACTCCAGCTCGGTATTCAAGGCTTTACGGCGTGATGACTCTTGCGATTCTTCCAGTGCTAAACGCGCTTGTTTTTGGTCTAGCCAGCTTGAATAATTGCCTTTCCAAGGAATGCCATGACCGCGATCGAGCTCTAAAATCCATTCGGCGGCGTTATCTAAAAAGTATCGGTCATGCGTCACCGCGACCACCGTGCCTGTAAATCGTACTAAAAACTGCTCTAACCACTCTACCGATTCAGCATCCAAATGGTTGGTTGGTTCGTCTAACAGCAACATATCCGGCTTAGAAAGCAATAGTTTACACAAGGCCACACGGCGCTTTTCACCACCTGATAATGGGCCAATTTTTGCATCCCATGGCGGTAAACGTAGCGCATCGGCGGCAATCTCTAGTTGCGTGCTTAAGTCTGAGCCACTAGCGGCAATCATGTTTTCCCACTTGGCTTGTTCTTCTGCCAGCTTTTCAAAGTCTGCATCTGGCTCAGCATAAGCGGCATACACGGCCTCAAGCATCGCTTGTGCCTGCATCACGTCACCCATGCCGCTTTCAACCTCTTCACGCACGGTTTTATCTGCATCTAGTTGCGGTTCTTGCGGCAAATAGCCGATACGCATATTTGGTTGCCACTGCACCTCGCCCTCAAACTCTTTGTCAGCTGCCGCCATTATGCGCAAAACGGTCGATTTACCCGAGCCATTTAAACCCAGCAAACCAATTTTGGCACCGGGGAAAAAAGACAATGAAATATCTTTAATAATCTGCTTTTTAGGGGGAACAATTTTGCTCACGCGGAGCATAGACATTACATATTGAGCCATGATGAGTGCTTACTTATTTGAAAGATGAAAGCTTAACAGAAACCGAGTTACTCGCCTATTTGTACGATTTTGGCGTTACTTTACCGTTAATAATCGCCATAACTGCGTTAAAACACAAAAATATACATTGCGCACTAATCATTTATAAGTTAATAATTACATATATTTACAAATGTGTAACAAATGTAAATATATGTAATGCTTTAATCGAGCAATTTAATACCATGTTGATTAAATCAAATATTGAGCATTACACAAAATTAAGCACTACTTAATTATAAATTCTGAGGAGAATTAGCATGTTTAAAGTGTCAGCATTATTTAGCAGTTTATTGGCGTTAGCAGCAACTTTAAGTTTTTCTACAGCAGCCGTTGCTGAAGACTCGTTATTTGATCGCTTAGGCGGCACTTATAATATTGCGCAAACTGTTGACCATTTAGTCGACAAAATCTATTTAAACCG
The DNA here is from genome assembly GCA_031385945.1 of Methylophilaceae bacterium. Lineage (GTDB taxonomy): Bacteria > Pseudomonadota > Gammaproteobacteria > Burkholderiales > Methylophilaceae > JANNBX01. Next base: position 1,428 of record JANNBX010000186.1, read on the forward strand.
TGGCTTAAACGCGAACCCGCGCTTAAAAGCTATTCACGACAGACCAGAGACCAAAGCTGGCTTTAAAGTGATGTTAACCAATTGGGTTATCCAAGAAACGGGCGGCCCTAAAGTTTATCAACCAGATGGTTTTGGTCGCGGTAAGTCAATGAAAGATAGCCACCCACATTTGAATATCTCTAACCGTGAATTCAATATTATTTTAAATGAATGTTTAGAAACTTTTTATACGTACAATATTCCTGACTACGAAATCAGCCAACTAATGGCCGACTTAGAAAGCTACAGAAACGTCATTGTAACGGCTGAAAAACCAGTATCAGAGCCAACTAAAAAATAAGTTTGCTTGCTTTAATAAGCGGTATTGCCTGGTAACGGCAATGCCGCTTTTTTATTGTCTACATTAGTCAACATGCAAACTAAAGCCCTTTCAAGCATTTGGCTATCTATCAACAGTGCATGCAGTTAAAATGCTCTTCTGACCATTTTAATCGTTGCAAACTCATGGCTTTAAAATCTACTATTTATAAAATTGACCTTAGTATTGCCGATATGGACCGACAATATTACGGCCAACACACGCTCACTTTAGCGCGGCATCCCTCTGAGACTGACGAACGGCTGATGGTACGCTTATTAGCCTTTACGCTTTATGCAACAGACTCACTCATTTTTGGCAAAGGACTGAGTGACGACGAAGAGCCAGACTTGTGGCAAAAAGATCTCACTGGCGCAATACAACGGTGGATAGATGTAGGCCTGCCTACAGAAAAAGACATACGTAAAGCTTGTGGGCGTAGTCAACAAGTTGTAGTAGTGCTTTATGGTGGCAGAATCGCCGATATGTGGTGGGCGGCTAATAGCAAAGCGCTACTAAAAACTAATAATCTAACTGTGATCAATTTGCCAGAAACTCAGCCGTTAGCAAATTTAGCCGAGCGTGGCATGAATATTAGCTGCACCATACAAGACGGGCAAATCATGGTGGGATACGATGGCGGCAGTGTGGACATTATGCCTGTGCTACTCAAAGCACCCAGCACTTATTAAGCTTTTGTATTCAACAACAGCATTAAAAAAGCCTGACATGTCAGGCTTTTTTTAATATTTACTATCACTCAACAGTTAAGTTAAGCATTGGTTTTTTTCTTACGGCTAGCAACAAATCCAATTAAACCCAAACCTGATAGCAACATACCTAATGTTTCTGGCTCAGGCACTGGCGAAGCGCTGTTTACATACCAACCGCTTCTTCCCTGTGCATTAGTAAGGCCTTGCACATGCAAGGCAAACTGCTCACCTTCAAATGTAACTGGCTTAGCAAATGTTGCTGTCCATGAAACTGATTCACCATCAGTTAAGCGTGTGCCCATAGAGCCAGATAAATCAAACCTGAATTCAAAAGCACCTTTAGGGCCTTTGCCATTGCCAATACTCACTGGTGAACCACCAGTAACATTGCTAATAACAGGCTTTAATTTAGCATTAATGTCTACCGCAATCACACCGATAAACGCATCTTTCGTGAATAAGCTATTCAAACCAAATGCATTTAGCGTGAAGTTATATACAGAACCGCTGCCAGTAACACTTAAGCTGGCAAAACTTTTGGTTGGTTGGAAACTACCAGATAGCAAAGTGCCATATTGTTCAGTGGTGGCTAGCGCTGACGTAGATGCCAGCATGCTAAGTGACAAAATTAGTGCTTTTAACGTACGTTTCATGGTTATATCTTTCGAATCTTCTAGATATTATCAATGTAACGATTTAGCTTAACCCTAACAATGGTCCATTTGGACTATACTTAATATGTTGTTTTTAAATGATTTTAATTTAGAACGCGCTCTATAACACTACGCTTGTCATATTGTAAGTAACTTAATAAAAAATTACATTAGCGTATAAATGTAGGTACTAAAAAACCTTTTTCATCCAAGAGCTATTCTACCGTAACACTTTTTGCCAAGTTTCTAGGCTTATCGACATCGGTACCTTTTAGTAAAGCGGCATGATAAGCGAGCAATTGCACAGGTATGGTATGCAAAATTGGCGAAAGCACACCCACATGGCGCGGCGTACGAATCACATGTACTCCTTCAGACTCTGTAAAGTGGCTATCGCTATCAGCAAATACAAATAGCTCGCCACCACGGGCTTTGACTTCTTGCATATTGGATTTTACTTTTTCTAGCAAAGCATCATTTGGGGCAATCACTACCACAGGCATATCGCTATCTACCAACGCTAATGGGCCGTGTTTAAGCTCGCCTGCTGGATAAGCTTCGGCATGGATGTAAGATATCTCTTTAAGCTTTAATGCGCCTTCTAGCGCGATTGGGTAGTGTATGCCACGGCCTAAAAATAGTGCGTGCTGTTTATTGGCAAAAGCTTTTGCCCATTCGCGGATTTGTGGCTCTAGGTTGAGCGCGTATTGCACGCTCCCAGCTAACTGGCGCAAGGCTGTTAAATATTCCTGCTCTGTTTCAACGCTCAATAATCCACGCTCTTTAGCTAAAGTGACGGCTAAAGTGAATAGCGCAACCAATTGTGTGGTGAAGGCTTTAGTTGAAGCGACACCAATTTCAGCACCAGCACGGGTATAAAAAATAAGCTGCGAAGCCCGTGGAATGGCGCTCTCCTGCACATTGCAAATGGCTAATGTTAAGTTTTGACCTAACGATTTAGCATGTTTAAGTGCTTCCATCGTATCTAGCGTTTCGCCCGATTGTGAAATAGTAACAATCAATTGTTTCGGGTTCGGCACAGAGGTGCGATAACGATACTCACTCGCGATTTCTACATTGGTAGGCAGTTTTGCAATGCTCTCAAGCCAATATTTGGCCGTGAGGGCGGCATAGTAGCTAGTGCCTGCGGCAAGGATTAAAATACTATCTACTTGATTAAACACATCACTAGCGGCATCGCCAAATAGTGCAGGTGAAAATTTATTATCGTCAATCAATGCTTCAATGGTATCTGTTAACGCACGTGGCTGTTCGTGAATTTCTTTTTGCATAAAGTGCGCGTAAGGGCCTAGCTCCATGCTGGCGAGTGATACATCGCTCATGTGGATTTTACGTTCAACCGTATTGCCATCGCGACCAAAAATCGTCACGCTTTTCCTGTGAATATCAGCCACATCGCCATCTTCTAGGTAAATTACTTTACGGGTTACTGATAGCACAGCTGAAACGTCAGAAGCTATAAAGTTTTCACCTTCGCCCAAACCGATTAACAGTGGGCAACCCAGGCGCGCGGTAATCATGTGCTCAGGTTCTTTGACTGAAATTACGCTAATGGCAAATGCGCCAGTCAGCTCAGAAACTGCCATTTGCGTTGCAGCTAGTAGCGATAAATCTTTGTGGTAAAAATGAATTAAATGCGCGATGACTTCAGTGTCAGTTTGTGAGGTAAATTCATAGCCTAATTTTTTAAGCTTTTCGCGTTGCTCATCATGGTTTTCAATAATGCCGTTGTGCACCACGGCAAGCTCACCTTTTGAAACGTGCGGGTGCGCGTTGCTTTCAGTCACCCCGCCGTGTGTTGCCCAGCGCGTATGACCAATGCCAACTTGGCCGCTTAAGTTTACTTCTAGCGCTTTTTCTGTCATGGCAGCTACACGTCCTACCGCACGTACGCGCTCTATACCGCTAGCGTTTAACACGGCGATACCAGCAGAGTCATAACCACGGTATTCTAAGCGGCTAAGCCCTTCTATAAGGGTTGAAACAACGTTTCTACTTGCAACTGCACCTACAATGCCACACATAAATATGCTCTCTAATTATTTACAATATTTTCTAATACCCGTCATTCTCGGGCAGGCGGGAATCTAGGCAGACTACATTTACTCTCTACTTATCTCACACCTAAACATTTGCGGGCTTTTCAGCTTGACTGGATTCCCGCCTGCCCGGGAATGACGAGAGAGTTACTTCTTAGTCAGGTTTTTTAATCTTTTGCGGTCGTTTCCAACCCACAATTGTTTTTTGTTCTTTAGCACGGCAAAACGTCAGCGCATCAGCTGGTGCATTTTTAGTAATGGTTGAGCCGGCCGCAATGGTGGCGTTTGCACCAATCGTCACTGGCGCGACCAGTTGTGAATCTGAGCCAATAAATGCGCCATCTTCAATCACCGTTCTGAATTTATTAGCGCCATCGTAATTGCAGGTAATCACACCGGCGCCAACATTCACGTTTTTACCAATCGTTGCATCGCCCACATAGCTTAAATGGTTTATTTTACTGCCAATATCTACCTGCGCATTTTTAAGCTCTACAAAGTTGCCAATGTGCGTTTCACTTTGCAGCACAGTACCTGGGCGCAAGCGAGCATAAGGGCCAATGCGGCTATTATCACCAACTTCGGCATCATCAATATGTGTAAAAGCGGCAATTTGTACGCCTGCTTTGATGTTGGCATTTTTAATCACGCAGTTAGCGGCAATTTTAACGTTATCGCCTAAAATGACGTTGCCTTCAAATATGCAGTTCACATCTATCTCTACATCACGACCTACGGTTAATACACCACGCACATCTATTCTTGCAGGGTCGTGTAACGTAACGCCTTTTTGCATCAAGCTTGTAGCGTAGCGTAACTGGTAAATGCGCTCTAAGCCACTTAAGTCTTGCTTACTATTCACGCCAGTCACATCTGGCTCATTATCTGATTTGATGGCTGAAACACTTAATCCATCAGCCACGGCTAGTGCAATAATGTCTGTTAAATAATATTCTTTTTGCGCGTTTTGGTTACTGATACGGCTTAACCAGTTTTTCAATTGCGCATTATCCACCGCCATAATGCCTGTGTTTACTTCGTTAATTTGGCGTTGTTGCTCGTTAGCATCTTTATGCTCAATAATCGCCGTGACTTGGTTTTTAGTATTACGCACAATGCGGCCATAACCTGTTGGGTCATGCTTATCTAAACTAAGTAAACTGAGTTGCTCAGGTAGTTGCAGCAACTCCGCACAGGCTTTTGCATTCACTAATGGTACATCACCCAATAAAATCAAGCTTTTAGCATCTGTATCTAGCAGGTTCAGTGCTTGCATGACCGCATGACCTGTACCTAATTGTTCTTTTTGCTCAGTAAAAATGATTTGTTCATCCGCAAAAGCATTAGGTACCGCATCACCACCAAAGCCATACACCACTATAATTTTGCTGGGTTTGAGCGATTTAGCCATGTCAATAACATGCGCTAGTAGTGATTTGCCTGCGAGCTTATGTAACACTTTAGGCGTGTCGCTCACCATGCGTGTGCCTTTGCCAGCCGCCAAAACGATAATGTTGAGTTTGTTTGAAGTCATTTACAGTGCGATCCAAATTAAAACTTAGTGTATTGTAAAGTATAAAGATGACACAAACAAAAAAGGCAGCCTAAGCTGCCTTTTTACCAACACAATATTACAATTAATGCGTTTTAGTGTGTCTTACGAAGACGCTCAATTGCATGAATCTGCGCCATCGCTTCTGATAACTCTGCTTGTGCTTTTGCGTAATCCATATCTGAACTGCGATTTTTCATCGCTTCTTCAGCTGCTAATTTGGCGGCAATCGCTTTTGCTTCATCTAAATCGTGACCACGCACAGCCGTATCAGCCAACACAGTAATCATGCCAGGCTGCACTTCTAAAATGCCGCCTGAAATAAAAATCAATGTTTCTTCAGCCACGTTAGTTTGCTTAATACGTAGTGCACCAGGCTTGATTGTGGTAATCATTGGTGCGTGATTTGGGTAGATACCCACTTCACCAGCACCCGCAGGCGCAACCACAAACTCGGCTTCGCCTGAGAATATGCTTGCTTCTGCGCTTACTACATCGATATGAACAGTATTTGCCATAATTTTCTCTT
>JANNBX010000196.1:0-7534 GCA_031385945.1 Methylophilaceae bacterium
GTTGTTTACTAAAGCCTTCCGCCACACTCAATGGCGTGGCGTGTAACTGCACACTTTGCGTAAACACTTCTACCCAACGTACTAAATTGGCATTTTCAGCTTTAATCCAACGCTTTAATTGCAGGCTTAAATCCATGCCACGTTCATAGCATTTTTCTAAGCTGGGGTCGCGGCTGGCTTGCGTTTCAAGAATTTTGGCGAGGTCAGTCAACTTACTTTGTATATTCGTGTAAGCATCGTCAAAACCCCGCAGCGCTAACGCTTTTTGCACAGGTAATCTTGAGCCTTCTAACGCAAATAGCAGCCTAAAATCACGCACGGCTTTTTCAAGCGCGGCAATTAAATCAGGCAACGCTACACAGTCTTTGGCATTGGTTAAATATTCAGCAGTGCTGTCACGGCATAAATCCATGATTAAACTGGTAGAAATATCTTCGCCAAAAAACAAACCTGCAACTTCAGGCAATTGGTGCGCCTCATCGAAAATTACGGTGTTGGCACTTGGTAGCATTTCAGCAATGCCCTCATCGCGCAGCATCACATCAGCAAAAAACAAATGATGGTTCACCACCACCACATCAGCCGCTAGCGCGCGTTTACGGGCTTCCATCACAAAGCATTCTTTATAAAATGTGCAATCTTGACCTAGGCAATTGTCCCGCGTGCTAGTCACATTCATCCATACCGTAGCGGTTTCTGGCACGCTACTCAACTCGGCTTTATCGCCTGATTTTGAGTTTTCGGTAAAGTTTTGAATCACGTGAATGTATTGGGCATCTTCACGGCTAGCAAAGCGGCCCTCATTGGCAGCGCGTGCTAAGTGATGATGGCAAACGTAATTGGCGCGGCCTTTGAGTATAGCGACTGTGACGGGAATTTTTAGCGCGTCACGTACGGTGGGCAAGTCTTTGTTAAACAGCTGATCTTGTAGCGTTTTTGTACCTGTAGAAATAATCACTTTGCCGCCAGATAACAACGCCGGCACTAAGTATGCAAAGGTTTTACCAGTGCCAGTGCCTGCCTCAACCACTAATTGCTGATTATTTTTAATTGCAGATTCAATGGCAAGCGCCATTTCTAGCTGCTGGGTGCGTGTTTTAAACTGCGGAATGGTTTCTGAGAGCGCGCCTGTTTCAGAGAAAATATGTGCCAGATCAGACATGTTGAGGTTCAATACAATACATTTTAGCTAGTTTTGAAACCCAATAAATAAATAGGCCTAGATTATGCAACGATATCGCACAACTTGAGAAGGGTAATCAGTTGAAATGTAAATACTCAGTGCAATAAAGTGACAAGAAGGGCTAAAAAGATATCACCAGAAAAGTCGCTTGCAAGAAAGGGTTATAACACTTGGCTTTATCTTTTGTAATTTTGCGCTTTAAGCTTGCGCTTCGCCGTCAAGTTATCTGCGTTATCCAAGCGTGTTTCATATTTAGCAGGCTCAGTTCGGCTGGGCTCAACTCTAGTGATCATTCTTCGCTCTACCGCTTTGTTTTGTGCGGCTGCCAGTTCATCGAGTGAAATAAGCTCGTCGTTGTTGGTATCAACTGAACTAAAATGTCGAGCAATTTGCGGCATAAATTCAGCTGCTTCCACGCGCGACATAGTGCCATCGTTATCTGGATCACACTGCTCAAAACGCTCTACTAATCTTTTGTAAAGCACCTTGCGCCGTTCTTCAATTTGAATATGACCCGGGTCCACTGTAGAGTTGTATTCGTAAAGCTCGCGTTGTAGTTTATTTAAAGCTTCAGGACTTAATCTGCGCTCTAACGCTTCTTTAGGTTGAAGTGCGTTAATTTGGGAGATATTTGCTTGCAACATATTTGGCTGCGAACTGCCTGCAGACTCTTGATAGTCTTCTTCTACCGTAGATTTGATGGTGGTTTTGTTATTCGCAACCGTGAATTGACCAGTATTTTTTTGACTCTTAATCACCAATTTGTCGTTAGCGTATAAATTAACACTAAGCACACTCAGTAGCAGCACGACACAGTTTTTAATGGCTATATCGGCATAGCGCCGATTGTTTGCATCAAATAGAGAATAAAGTGTTGTCATTTGCAATAATTAACTTAAATACCTAATCGTAGCAATTAAAATTAAAAATAATTATTTAACTATGAGCGCTATTTTGCAGATAAGTTTATTTTTAAGGAATGTAATCATGGCGCAATTTTGTAAACGGAATGTTTCACTGCATGGTTAAAATGTAAAAAAATGTAATTGAAACTTCATAAAGCTGGCTGGGTGAAACACGTAATCAAAAAAACCTCACAAATAGTTAATAAAATTCAGTAAACTTAGAATTAATCATAATATTTAACGACATAAATATGCAAACTCAAATTAAAAAAATATTGATCGTAGATGACGATGTAAGGATGCGTGAGCTATTGCAGCGCTACCTGACAGAACAAGGCTTTAGTGTTACTTGTGTGGCAGATGCAATTGAAATGGACCGATCACTTTCGCACGAACATGCCGATTTATTAGTACTCGATTTAATGTTACCAGGTGAAGATGGCTTGGCTATTTGTCGCCGTTTACGTGGCTCTGGCAACACCATGCCTATTATTATGCTCACCGCACGTGGCGACGAAGTTGACCGTATTATTGGCCTAGAAATGGGTGCTGATGATTATTTACCCAAGCCATTTAACCCGCGTGAATTACTCGCGCGTATCAACGCGATCATGCGTCGCCAAGTGAATGCTCCACCGAGCGCCCCAGTTGCTGATGCTGAAAACTATAAATTTGGTGACTTTGTATTTAACCAAGCAAATCGATCTTTACTTAAAAATAACGAAACAATCACGATTACCAGCGGTGAGTTTGCACTACTTAAAGTGTTTGTCGATCACCCACGCCAGCCGCTTTCTCGCGAACGTTTAATGCAATTAGCGCGTGGCCGTGATTTAGATGTATTTGATCGTAGTATTGATGTGCAAATTTCACGCCTGCGCCGTTTAATTGAAACCAATCCTGCAAAACCACGTTTTTTACAAACCATGTGGGGGTTTGGCTATGTTTTTGTGCCCGACGGCGAAACACAATAAATACTGTTGTAATAAATCAAACCGCGTCACTAATTGAAATTTTTACCGCACAACCTACTTGCTCGCCTACTACTGCTGATAGCCTTATTATTAGCGGTAGGTCAGCTTGCTACACTCAAACTATTTGAATATTTTGAGCGCGACACACGCGCATCAGCCGCTGCACTGCAAGTGATTACTGTTGTTAATTACACACGTGCCGCTATTTTGGCATCGCATGAAGATAAGCGCTTAGCGCTCCTCACAGAGCTAACAGGGCGTGACGGCGTACGTGTTTACCCAACTGATTTATTAGAAGAAATTGAGCCGCTACCCAAAGAGCCATTTATTCGCTTAGTGGCCGAAAAAATTCGTGGTGCGCTTGGCCAAGAAACGTTAGTTGTCATCAATCACTTTGATATTCCGGGCCTGTGGGTCACTTTTCATATTGGCGCAGACGATTTTTGGCTAGTGATTCCCCGTTTGCAAGAAGAGCGTAAACTGCCGTGGGATTGGGTAGGCTGGGGGATGTTGCTGATAGGCTTGTCATTACTCGGAGCTTACGTGATTGCCAGCCGAATTAATCGTCCGTTAAGCTTATTAGCAGAGGCCGCTAGAAAAATCAGCCAAGGTGAAAAAGCGTATCAGTTGCCGATTGAGGGCGCAAAAGAAATGCGCGAAGTGAGCCGCACTTTTAATGAAATGAACAACGCGCTAAGCCGATTAGATGAAGAGCGTAAACTATTATTGGCCGGTGTTTCACATGATTTACGCACACCTTTAGCACGCATTCGTATAGCGGCTGAAATGTTGCCAGAATCAGCTAATGATTTGCGTAATGGTATGATACAAGATGTAAACGATATGGATAATATCATTCATCAATTTTTAGACTTTGTGCGGGGCGTTGAGGGCGAAGCCACACAAATGGTTAATTTAAATACCCTACTGCAAAACAGCGCAGAGCGCCAAACCCGTGCTGGTCGTGAGCTTCATTTAAAACTATCTAATAACCATTTAATTTCAGTACGCCCGCTAGCCATACAACGCATGCTAGATAACCTGATTGAAAACGCCTACAAATACGGCAAAGGTAAAGTAACCGCAAGAACTACAGTCAATGCAACGCATATCACCATTAGTATTTTAGATAACGGGCCAGGCATTCCGCTCGAACAAATGAGCCGCTTATTTAGACCTTTTGAGCGCTTAGAAACCGCCCGCACAGCCGCCAGCGGCAGCGGCTTAGGCTTGGCGATTGTGAATAGAATCGCGCAACTACATGGTAGTGAATTAGAGTTGATTAACCGCCCTGAGGGCGGTCTTGAGGCAAGAGTGAAATTACCACTTTAAAAAGCTTGTTTAGTAGATGCTTTTCGGAGTGTAGAGTGGGTAATTGGTGGTTTAACTCTCAGCCCTCAATTTTTAGCTCTAAACTAACCCTTTTACACATTTGGCTCGAACCAATTTAATTTTTCACGTAACTGAACTACCTCACCAATAATCGTTAAGCATGGCGGCTTCATACCCGCTAGTGCTACTTTTTCAGCCAAATCAGCCAATGTTGCAGTGACTATTGTTTGCCGTTGCGTGGTGCCTTGCTGCACCACGGCCACAGGCATGGTGCTGGCAACACCATGCTCAATCAGCTTTTCGCAAATTTGTTTTAAGCCGACCAAACCCATATAAATAACGATCGTTTGACGCGGGCGACTCATTGCAACCCAATCTAAATCTAGCGTCAATTCTTTGTTTGCATTGGCTTTAAGATGACCGGTGATAAATAAACAGGCTTGCGCGTAATCGCGATGCGTTAGCGGGATACCCGCATAGCTCGATACTCCGTTAGCAGCAGTAATGCCAGGCACCACTTGAAACGGCACGCCATGCTCCATTAGCGTTTCAATCTCCTCGCCACCACGCCCAAAAATAAACGGGTCACCACCCTTAAGACGCAATACCCGTTTGCCTTGCAGGGCTAGCCTAGCTAATAATTCGTTAATCTCTTCCTGCGGCATGGTGTGTTGATCACGCGATTTTCCTACATAAATCAGCTCAGCATCACGGCGTACTAGCTCCATTACTTCGGGCGAGACCAATTTATCGTACACGCAAACATCGCACTGCTGCATTAAGCGTAATGCACGAAACGTGAGTAAATCTGGGTCACCTGGACCACCGCCCACTAAAAATACTTCACCTTGGTTTTTTGTGGCGTCAGCTTCTTCAATTAAATCACCCAGCAATTCACGCGCCGCTTGCTCTTGGCCTGATAACACACGCTCAACCATTGGGCCTTGTAACACACCCTCCCAAAAAATACGGCGTGCTTGCGTAGTGGGGAATTTAGCTTTAACTTTATCGCGAAACTCACCAGCAATATCCGCAATACGACCATAAGTGGCTGGCAACATGGTTTCAATTTTGGCGCGAATATAGCGTGCTAAAACAGGTGCATTACCCTCGCTTGAAATCGCAATGACAACTGGACTACGGTCAATAATCGAGCCCATGGTAAACGTGCATAAATCGGGCGCATCCACCACATTGACGGGAATATTCAACGCTTTACTAGCTTCTGATACTGCAATGTTGACGGCTTCATCGTCCGTTGCCGCTATCACCATACAAGCGCCTGCTAATTGGCTAGGCTCAAAGTGAGCATTGATAAATTTGATTTTGCCAAGCTCTGCCATCTCTAGCAATTCAGCACAAATTTCAGGTGAATAGAGCGTAATTGCGGCGCTGGCTTTTAGCAACATGCTTACTTTACGCGTAGCAACATCGCCGCCGCCAATGACGACACAATGACGGTTTTTAATATTAAAAAAGATGGGGAGTGCTTGCATGAATGTAAAAGCCTAATGATTTAAGGCTATTTTAACCGAACTCATGTGAGAAATAGCCATTAAAAAACCTCAACACTTAAAAAGCATTGAGGTTTTAACTGGCTTTAAAACAAAATTACTCTGAGATCTTTTTTAAGTTCTCTAAACCTGATTTAAAAATACCACCAATTGCGTCTTTAGCAGCTGCGTCATCTTGGCCTTTAGCACCTGGGTTCGCTGGGTCTTTACGTTTAAACATAGCGCGCCATGTGACAATACTTTTGCCCTCACCTGCTGACTCTACTTTTAGCGTTGCGCCATAATCACGCACTGGTAATACACTTTCAGTAATTTCATATTTCATGGTCATGCCAGCTGCATCAATCGCTGTGAGCACTTCATTCACATTGCCGCCGTTATCTTTAATCGTTAACACACGGGTTGCGCCTACTTCTTCAGCTTTGCCGCTGGTAATTTCTGTTTTAGCAATCGCTGGGTGCCAGCTCATATCACCAAAACCACCCACTTTTGCCCAAACTTTGTCAGCTGGTGCGTTAATTTCGATTGTTTCTTTTAAACGGATTGTTTCGTCGATTGCTGCAGTAGCAGTTGTAGCTACAAAAAATGTTGAAAATAAAGCAAGTGCAAAAATACTCTTCATAAATACCCCAAAATAGTAGACCAAAAATAATGAATTAGCTTAAAAAATGTTGCTAAAAACGAGCATTAATATACCGTATTAAGCACTTATTTGAATAGTCTAAATCACGAAAAAAAATAGCTTTAAATGGCTATTTATGCCAATTACGCTAAAATGCTATTTATGTCTTTACCCACGCAAACTCCCAAAAAAGTCTTCATCAAAACATTCGGCTGCCAGATGAATGAGTACGACTCATCACGCATGGCAGATATGCTGCATGCCGATAACGGCATGACGCAAACTGACGATGTGAATGAAGCCGATGTCATTTTATTAAACACTTGTTCAGTACGCGAAAAAGCGGAAGAAAAAGTGTTTAGTCATCTTGGCCGTTTTATTCCGCTCAAAGCAAAAAACCCTAATTTGGTCATCGGCGTGGGTGGTTGTGTGGCTTCGCAAGAGGGTGACAACATCATAAAACGTGCGCCTTATGTAGATGTAGTCTTTGGCCCGCAAACCTTGCACCGCTTGCCTGAGATGATTAAAAACTCGCAATCTTCAGGTGTTTCGCAAGTCGATATTACGTTCCCTGAAATTGAAAAATTTGACCATTTACCACCACCACGTGTAGAGGGTGCAACGGCGTTTTTAAGTATTATGGAAGGCTGTAGTAAATATTGCAGTTTTTGCGTGGTGCCTTATACGCGTGGCGAAGAAGTATCGCGACCGTTTGAAGATGTGTTAACTGAAGCCGCTTTACTGGCTGAGCAAGGCGTGAAAGAAATCACTTTACTGGGGCAAAACGTCAATTCGTATCGTGCTAGTTATCAAGGTGAGCAAGCCGATTTAGCGTTGCTGATTGAATATATCGCTGAAATTCCACAAATTGAACGTATTCGTTTTACCACCAGTCACCCCAATGAAATGTCGCAACGTTTAATTGATTGCTTTGCGAACATTCCAAAATTAGCAGTCCAGTTACACTTGCCTGTACAAGCTGGCGGCGACCGTATTTTAATGGC
>JANNBX010000206.1:0-1964 GCA_031385945.1 Methylophilaceae bacterium
CGCGCAGGTTTTGCGGGCAATAAAGAATCTGAAGCTATGGCTTTGCAGATGTTAGACAGCATGGCAGCGGGTGGTATTTATGACCAAATCGGTGGCGGGTTTTGTCGTTATTCGGTAGATGAACGCTGGGCGATTCCACATTTTGAAAAGATGTTATATGACAATGGTCAGCTATTAGGCTTGTATGCAGATGGCTATCAAATTAGCAAAAATCCACGCTATAAAAAAATTATTGAAGAAACCGTTACGTGGCTAATACGCGAAATGCTAAGCCCAAACGGTGCGTTTTACTCATCATTAGATGCTGACTCATTAGACGCGCATGGCCATAGTGAAGAGGGTGCGTTTTATGTGTGGCAAGTACAAGAAGTTAAAAGCTTACTTACACCTGAAGAGTTTTCTATAGCTTTGCGCTGCTTTGGGCTAGACCGTGCACCAAATTTTGAGGGTGTCGCTTGGCATGTTTTTGATGCGGCAAAACCACATGATGACGAAATTGCATTATTTGATTCTGCAAAAAATAAGCTGTTTTTAGCGCGTGAGAAACGCATGCGTCCAGGGCGTGATGACAAGATTTTAGTGTCTTGGAATGCCTTAATGATTAAAGGGTTAGCCAAAGCAGGGCGCGTTTTAAATGCGCCTGAGTACACAAAACTCGCACAAAATGCAGTGGATTTTATTCGTGACTATATGTTTAAAAGTGAGCGTTTACTAGCAACAGCAAAGGCTAATAATAACGGTGTTTATAAAGTGCACTTAAATGCTTATTTAGATGATTATGCCTTTCTGCTAGATGCGCTAATTGAGCTATTGCAAGCTGAATATCGTGCTCAAGATATGACCTTTGCCGAAGAGTTGGCTGAAGCATTATTAGAAGAGTTTGAAGACACCCAAGGTGGGTTTTTCTTTACCGGCCACAACCACGAAGTATTGATTTTGCGCACTAAACAAGCCTTCGATAACGCCACGCCTAGTGGCAATGGCATTGCCGCAATCGCGCTACAACGGCTTGGACATATCTTGGGTGAGCCAAGGTATTTGCAAAGTATAGAGCGTGCATTGCAAGCGTTTGATGGTGTGATGAACCGTAACCCAGCTGCATGTGCGAATTTAATGCAGGCTTATGAAGAGTTTGTTAAGCCACCAACCATGCTAGTGCTACGTGGCGAAGTGGCTGAAATCAGCCAGTGGCAAGCTGCTATTAACGAACAGTACAAGCCGCATTTAATGGTATTAAACCCCGCCTTAACTATTCAACATTTACCAGTTACTTTGAATCGAAAACCTGAAAACCCTGTCAACGCATGGGTGTGTAGCGGCGTTGAATGTTTGCCAGTATTTTATGAGCTAGCGCCGCTGTTAAAAGCGTTAGGTTAATATAAAGAGTTGTATGGACGCAGGTTTTTAGTTGTGATACATTTAGTTACAAATGTTGGTCATAAAATAATATTCAAAAATATTCAGTGAGTGTTAATGAGATAGTATGAAAGCGTTATTAGGTTTAATGATGTTAGGAGGTGCTCTAGTTGCATCGAATCAAGCGTTAGCAGTTGACGCTAAAGCTGCAAAAAGTATTGCAGCAAAAAATGCTTGTTTAGCTTGCCATGCAATTGATAAAAAAGTGATTGGCCCTGCCTATAAAGATGTTTCTGCTAAATACAAAGGTGTTGCAGGCGCTGAAGATAAATTAGTTGCTAAAGTTAAAGCTGGTGGTAGTGGTGTTTGGGGAACAATGGCAATGCCTCCGCACCCGCAAGTGAGTGATGACGATTTGCATACCGTAGTGCAGTGGGTATTGAGTTTATAAAGTGCAGTGGGTATTAAGCTAATAAAGCGTTGAGCTTTTAACCCTAACAAAAAGCCAGTCAGTTGACTGGCTTTTTTGTTGATTGAATGTCGCTATTTACTTAGTTTGCCGTGTTTAATTTACTATGGTGCATAGAGTAAGCAAAATACACAACAAT
>JANNBX010000219.1:0-9242 GCA_031385945.1 Methylophilaceae bacterium
CAGTAAATCCAATGTTGAGTAGTGATGAAATTTAGCTTGATAAATTTGGTCTTCTTTAATAGCGCCAAACTGACTGATTGCACCGTCAACAGGGCAGATAAACTGTGCATCGGCGATTGGCCTAACACCTTGTTTTAAGGATCTAGTAAAAAATTGATTAAATGTTTTATAACTCGCAATATCTGCGTTTTCAGCCTCCAGCATATTGACGTTATAACGCTTCACAAACCAGCTAACCACCGTGGTTGTTAGCTTGCCGCCTTGGTAATTGGCAAACTTACCAGCCAGCCAAGTGATGGCGTGTTTTGGTAAAACGTATTGTACGAAAACAAATAGATTCATGCGAGTTCCGTGTTTAATCTTCATTAAAATCAAATAAAAAAGGGCAAATCGTCAAACGAATTGCCCTTAGAGTTATAGTTGCCTTATAAACTAGTTACGTGTTTGATCTACTAGTTTGTTTTTAGCAATCCATGGCATCATCGCGCGTAGTTTGTTACCAACCACTTCAATTGGATGCTCTGCATTTAAACGACGACGTGCAACCATTTCAGGATAGTTAGTGCGACCTTCTAAAATGAACTGTTTCGCATAAGAACCGTTTTGAATATTCGCTAAACATTCTTTCATCGCCGCACGTGCTTGATCAGCAATTACTTTGTTGCCAGTCACGTATTCGCCATATTCAGCGTTGTTTGAGATTGAATAATTCATGTTAGCAATGCCGCCTTCGTACATTAAATCAACAATCAATTTAAGTTCGTGTAAGCACTCAAAGTACGCCATTTCAGGCGCATAGCCTGCTTCTACTAAAGTTTCAAAGCCAGCTTTTACTAACTCAACTGCGCCGCCACATAATACTGCTTGTTCGCCGAACAAGTCTGTTTCTGTTTCTTCGCGGAAGTCAGTTTCAATCACGCCGCCTTTAGTGCCGCCGTTTGCAGCTGCGTATGAAAGCGCTAATTCTTTAGCATTGCCTGATGTATTTTGATATACAGCGATCAATGATGGTACGCCGCCGCCTTTTAAATATTCAGAACGCACAGTGTGGCCTGGGCCTTTTGGTGCAATCATGATTACGTCTAAATCAGCGCGTGGCAAGATTTGGTTGTAATGAATGTTAAAGCCGTGTGCAAATGCAAGCGCTG
The DNA here is from genome assembly GCA_031385945.1 of Methylophilaceae bacterium. GTDB lineage: Bacteria > Pseudomonadota > Gammaproteobacteria > Burkholderiales > Methylophilaceae > JANNBX01. Next base: position 1,149 of record JANNBX010000219.1, read on the forward strand.
CACCTTTTTTTAAGTTTGGCGCAACTTCAGCCGCGTAAATACCAGCCATTGTTTCATCAGGTAACAACACCATAATCACGTCAGCATCTTTTACTGAGTCAGCAATATCCATCACAACATGGCCTGAATTCACAGCTTTAGCCCATGAGCCACCGTCTTTACGTAGGCCGATAGTCACGTTTACGCCACTATCTTTAAGGTTTGCCGCGTGTGCATGACCTTGTGAACCGTAACCAACGATGGTTACTTTTTTGCTTTTGATGATGCTTAAATCTGCGTCTTTATCATAAAATACGTTCATTGCTTTTCCCTATCATTTGCTTAATTTTAATGTTTAATTTATTTCAAACGTTTGAATTTAGATTTTCAAAATTCTATCGCCGCGACCAATACCAGAAGCGCCCGTACGCACTGTTTCTAGAATAGCCGTTTTGTCTAACGCTTCTAAAAACGCGTCTAATTTATTGCCTGAACCTGTGAGTTCGATGGTGTAACTATTGTCTGCTACATCAATTATACGTCCACGGAATATGTCACAAATACGCTTCATATCGTCTTTATAACTACCTGTAGCTTTTACTTTAACCAACATCAATTCGCGCTCAATAAAGCGTCCATCGTTGAGGTCTAGTACTTTCACCACATCTACTAATTTATTGAGCTGTTTGATAATCTGCTCAATCACGTCATCAGACCCTGCGGTAACAATGGTCATGCGTGATAAAGTTGCGTCCTCGGTAGGGGCAACGGTTAATGATTCAATATTGTAGGCTCTAGCTGAAAACAAGCCCGCTACGCGTGATAATGCTCCCGCTTCATTTTCCATCAAGAGTGAAATAATGTGCTTCATGAGCGAATCTCCACGCCATTAGCATCTTTACCTAAAATCATTTCAGATAAACCTTTGCCATTTTGTACCATGGGGAATACGTTTTCTTTTTGGTCGGTGATAAAGTCCATAAACACAAACTTATCTTTTTTGGCGAATGCTTCTATCAATGCGCCTTCAACATCGCCTGGTTTGGTGATTTGCATGCCCACATGGCCGTATGACTCAGCTAGTTTCACAAAGTCTGGCAAGCTATCCATGTAAGATTCAGAATAACGATCTGCATAGAAGAATTCTTGCCATTGGCGGACCATACCTAAGTATCGGTTATTCAATAAAATGACTTTAATCGGCAAACCGTACTGCGCACAGGTTGAAAGTTCTTGAATATTCATTTGAATACTGCCTTCACCCGTTACACAGGCTACTTGCGCGTATTTATCAGCAAATTGACAGCCCATAGCATAAGGCAAACCAACACCCATCGTGCCTAGGCCACCTGAGTTAATCCAGCGGCGTGGTTTATCAAACTTGTAATATTGCGCTGCCCACATTTGATGCTGACCTACGTCAGATGTCACGTATGCCTCACCTTTGGTTACTTCCCAAAGCTTTTCAATCACGTATTGCGGCTTGATAACGGTATCAGAATTGGTATAGACCAATGATTCTTTGCCGCGCCATTCATCAATTTGCTTCCACCAAGCTGAAATATCATTTTGCTTATTCTCTAAAGCTAAAACTTCGTTCATTTCAGCCAAGACTGACTTCACGTCACCGACAATTGGCACATCGACTTTTACGCGTTTTGAAATACTAGATGGATCAACATCAATATGAATGATGGTGCGATCTTTGTTGTAAAAATGCGAGGTGTTGCCAATCACGCGGTCATCAAAACGCGCGCCAACGGCGATGAGCACATCACAGTGCTGCATGGCCATATTGGCTTCATAGGTGCCGTGCATGCCGAGCATGCCAACAAACTGCTTATCAGTTGCAGGGTAGCCACCTAAACCCATTAGCGTGTTTGTTACTGGATAATTTAGTGCGCGTGCCAATTTAACCAACTCAGGTGAGCCGTCACCTAAGACTAAACCGCCACCTGTGTAAATCATCGGGCGTTTAGCTTCAAGCAGCAATTTAACCGCTTTTTTAATCTGGCCACTGTGGCCTTTAAGTACTGGGTTGTACGAGCGCAACTCGACTGTTTTAGGGTAAATAAAGTCAGCAAAATGTGCGGTAATATCTTTAGGAATATCAACAACCACGGGGCCAGGGCGGCCAGTGGAGGCAATATAAAATGCTTTTTTAAGCGTTGCGGCAATATCACGCACATCTTTTACTAAAAAGTTGTGCTTAACGCATGGACGCGTCACGCCCACCATGTCCACTTCTTGGAAAGCGTCCATACCAATAGCAGGCACAGGCACTTGACCACTAATCACAACCAGCGGAATTGAGTCCATATAGGCTGTTGCAATACCAGTCACCGCGTTAGTAGCGCCAGGGCCTGAGGTTACAAGAGCTACGCCCACTTCACCAGTAGCGCGTGCAAAGGCATCTGCTGCGTGCACAGCCGCTTGCTCGTGGCGCACCAAAATGTGCTTAAAGCCATTTTGCTTATAGATTTCGTCGTAAATGTGTAGTACCGCACCGCCAGGATAGCCAAAAACGAATTTAACTTTTTCCTCGTTTAAACAGCGAATAACGATTTCTGCGCCAGTAATATTGGGGTTTGTCATAGGTATTTAATGGTTTTCAAACAAGCCTGCTCATTTAAACAAGCTTGATTTAACTGATTATTTTCAACCCTCTACATTAACGCGTGAGCACGCTTTGGTCAAGTTTTCCGCCCGATTTATAGGCATTTGCTGTTGCTTTTAATCTAACAGCACATTCAAAAATCACTATTGACTTATTAAATAAGAATCATTATCATTTGCTTTAACATTATTTGATTGTACATTGTATGAAACCAACTCTACCGCACAGTACGCACTTTGATCCTGATTTACCAAATGCTAACGCAGTCATGGCATCTATCTGTTGCGTAGCAACGCAATACGCAAGCAGTCCTTCACTAGACTTGGCCAAACTTGCGGCATCTTTAGCACAAAAACTCACTGCGCCTGAATATGCCGAATCTAAACTGGTAACAGAAGTTGCGCGCCGACTCATGCGCCAGTGGGCAGATGTGATTGACGATTATCAAACTGCGATGGCCAATATGATGCCGTCTGTTAGTACGATTCAATAAGTAATGAACCAAACAAGAATAATTTAACTGCGTATTTAGGAGCTACAACATGTCAAGATTTACTGGTCCTCGTTTAAAAGTAATGCGCGCATTAGGCTTAGATTTGCCTGGCCTTTCACGCAAAACGATTGAGGCACGCCCAAACCCACCTGGTCAACACGGCGCTAAAAATACCCGTAAACGTATTTCTGATTTTGGCGCAAAACTGCAAGAAAAACAAAAGTTACGCTTTAACTACGGCTTAACTGAAACGCAAATGCGCCGCTTAATGACTGACGCACGTAAAGGTAAAGCGCCAACTGGTGAAACTTTACTGCAGTTACTAGAGCGCCGCTTTGATAATGTGGTATTTCGTGCAGGTTTTGCGCCAACGATTATCGCCGCACGCCAATTAGTGAATCATGGCCACATTTTGCTCAACGGTAAATACGCAAATATTCCATCTATGCGCTTAAGCGTGGGTGACGAAATTACAGTTAAACAAAAAAGTATCGCGATTCCTATTGTGGTTGAAACATTAAAACAGCCATCCTTAACGCGCCCAGAGTGGATGAGCTGGGACGAAACTACCAAGCTTGCAAAATTAACGCATTTACCAGCGGACTCTGATATTCCGTTCCCGATTGATGTGCAGCAAGTGGTGGAATATTACTCGAATAGAATTTAATTAGATTTGGCCTTTATTTTAAGTTGATAAAAGCCGCAAGAATTTAAAGCAAGTTACCCATGCGCTTTAAATGTTGTACATGCATTTACATGCATCTCCTCACTCCCTAAGGTCGCTTTGTCAACAGTCTTTTTTGATTGCAAACATGTTAGCCGGCCACTTTTTTTAATTGAATTTAGGAAAGTCTTGTATGAGTAACGCGAATAAACACCAATTGATTGAGCTTGCAGGGCAAGACGGTTGCCGTATTTTATATTGCGAGCGTTGCGATGTAACGGAACTGAGAATTGCAGAATTTAGGGTCAACATTGAGCCGAATTCAATGAAGTCGCTTGAAAGCATGATTGGCCAGGCCAATGAAAAGCTTGACCAATACAAAACCATGCAAACGCGTGATGAGTTGATGCAGCGTTTAATGAAAACCATACACGACTAAAGGTTGAGCCTTATTTTAGTGAATGAATTTAGCGCTGAAACGCTATTAACGAGGCCGTTTAGCGCGCCACCGACCAAGGCTTTAAAGCCTGCGATGAATAAGCATTACCTAGCTTTGGGCTTGGTAATGCTTTGTCACGTGGGTGTGATTGCTTTGCTGGCGCTCAATAATACTGTTGAAAAAACACCACCTAAACTTAGCGCACCCATGATGGTAAGCTTAATTGCTCCACCTACGCCTAAGCCAGAATTAGTGCCGATTATTGAGCCGCCAAAGCCAGTTGTTAAGCAAAAGCCTAAGCCCAAATTGGTGGTTGAGAAAATTCGCCCGATAGAAACACCAACTGAACGCTTGGTTGAAGCGACTACTGAGCCACCAAAGGTGCAAGAAAAACCTGCTGAAGTAGCACCGACGGCTGTGTCTGCACCAGTAGTTGAAGAACCAAAAGTAGCAGCCAAACCTGAGCCAGTGCCAGAAAAACCAATCACTGAGAAAATAGAGCCTCCACGTTTTGGCGTGTCGTATTTGAATAATCCCGCGCCTGATTACCCACCGCTTTCGCGCCGCTTGAATGAGGAAGGTCGCGTGTTGATGAGAGTATTAGTGTCAGCACAAGGTAATGCTGAAGAGGTGCGTGTGACAAAATCTAGCGGATCAGAGCGATTAGATGACGCAGCAGTAGATGCCGTAAAACGCTGGCGCTTTGTGCCAGCCACTAAGAATAACCAGCCACTTAGCGCTTATGTGCTGGTGCCGATTAAATTTTCGCTTGCCGAATAAAACCGCTAGCAACTGATATTTAAAACAAATATTTAAAACAAATCAAACTTTAAAATTTAGGAATCATCATGGAACCAACATTAGCAGCTACACAAGCCGCCACTGAATTCAACAGCGTGGCATTTATTATGCAAGGCGGTTTTGTTTCTATCGCTGTTGCCGTTATTTTGCTGATCATGTCAGTGGCAAGCTGGTATTTTATTGTGGTGAAAACCATTCAAACCATCAAACTTAAGCGCCAAATTGACGAGGATATTACGGCTTTTTGGAACGCACCATCATTACAAAACGCACTACAAAACGGCTTGAAAAGCATGAATCAAAGCCCGGCTGGTTTACTTGCAGAGCAAGCGGTAAATGCCGCACAGCATCATCAAACACATGCTAAAAATCATGATTTAACAACAATATCAGAAGCCTGTAGCCATGATGAATTTATTGCACGCAATATGCGCCGCAATATGTCGCACACCAGCGCAAAACTAGAGTCTGGTTTATCAGTTTTAGCCTCTGTTGGTAGCGTTTCACCATTTGTGGGTTTGTTTGGCACCGTTTGGGGCATTTACCATGCGCTAGCGAGTATTAGTGCTAGTGGTCAAGCAACGCTAGACAAAGTGGCAGGCCCGGTTGGTGAGGCACTCATCATGACAGCCATTGGCTTGGCAGTGGCGATTCCTGCTGTGCTAGCTTACAACACCTTTGTAAAACAAAACCGCGAGATGATGGCTACTTTAGAAAACTTTGCACAAGATTTACACACATTACTCACTACAGGTGCGGCGCTTTTAATCAAACCAAAAGCAAAGCCAGCAGCGGCTGTTAAAGCGCTATTACGCGAGGTGGCAGCACATGGGGTATCAGCATGATTAGCGGCAATCAATTCGGCTCTGAAGCCCACACGCAACCCATGAGTGAGATTAACACCACGCCACTAGTGGATGTGATGTTAGTGTTGTTGGTGATTTTTATCATCACAGCACCACTACTCACGCATGCGGTAAAAATCGATTTACCACAAGCGACTAGCCAGCCTGTAATCGACAAACCTGAAATTATCTCGCTAGCGATTGACGCAACAGGCCAAACGTACTGGAACGATTTGCCGATTGCACAAGCTCAACTAAAAACCAAATTAGCGCTTATTTCGGATCAAAAACCGCAGCCTGAATTGCAAATTCGCGCAGACAAAGATACACGCTACCAAGTATTAGCTGAAGTCATGGCAAGTGCGCAAAATGCAGGTGTGACTAAACTGGGCTTTGTGAGCGAGCCCAACTAAATGAGTACGCTTAAGCTTTATTTGGACGCTAAAGCTGTATGTGGAAGCTGGCTCTTGCCAAAACTGACACAGAATCAAAACTAGAAACAAAGCTAGACTAGCTATAAATTAAAAAGCCACGTGGTAGTTAACCATGTGGCTTTTTTACGTGCGTTTAACGCCTAACTTGTACAACACTTAAGCAACGCGCTTACACAAAGCATTACTGATAACGTAATGCCTCAATCGGATTAAGCGCAGCCGCTTTTTGGGCAGGGTAAAAGCCAAAGAACACGCCTATGCTGGCTGCCACGCTAAACGCGATGACCACAGAATCCATCGACACAATCACTTCTGCTTGCGTGAGCTTACTCACCGCAAATGCTCCGCCTACGCCTATAGCAATGCCAATTAAGCAGCCAACGATTGAAATCACAATGGCTTCTAGTAAAAATTGCAGCAAAATATCGCGTTGGCGCGCACCTATGGCCATGCGAATGCCGATTTCTCTAGTGCGCTCAGTCACTGAAACAAGCATGATATTCATAATGCCAATACCGCCTACGAGCAGAGAAACCGAGGCGATGGCACCTAATAATAACGACATCGTGCGTGTGGTTTCGGCGGCTGAGTTGGCAATGGCGGTTAAGTTACGTACTGAAAAGTCGCTATCCATGCCTTCGCGAATATTATGGCGTTGGTTAAGTAAGCTGTTTAAACCTTGCTCAACCATAGGCATCACGTTATCAGATTCGGCTTTTACTAAAATTTGAAGCACGCTACCGGGTAATTGGTTACCGAAAATTTTGCGTTGTGCGGTGGTCAACGGCACGATAATCATGTCATCTTGGTCGCGACCATCTAAGCTTTGACCCTTGCTTGCCAACACGCCCAAAACAACAAACGGGCTTGATTTAATACGTAGTGTTTTACCTATTGGATCAATATCTGCGCCAAAAATATTATCAGCTACCGTTTTGCCAATCAGCGCCACGCGTATGGCTGAGCGAATATCTGACTCTGAAAATATATAGCCATCAGTTAAATCCCAAGAGCGCACTTCAAAGTAGCCCGGGGTGGTGCCAAGTACGTCGGTGTTCCAGTTGTTACTGCCAAACACCACTTGCGCTTTGCCCATAGTGACTGGCGCCATACCAAGTACACCGTCAAGCTCACCAATCGCATCTGCGTCTTTTACGTTTAATGATGGCGCACCGCCTGTGGCAGACCTTGCGCCACCAGCACTTGGTGGGCCTGATAACACCACAAAAAGGTTGCTACCCATCGCGCTAATTGAGCGTTTAACGGCGGCTTCAGCGCCTTGCCCAATCGCCATCATCAGCACCACGGCACCTACGCCTATTACCATGCCAAGCATGGTTAAAAACGTGCGCAAGCGGTTTGCGCCCATGGCTTGCCATGCCTCACCTAACATCGCGCTAAACATAATGAGTCCTTTGCAAAACTACTACGCTCGATAATACGTCGTTAAAAAGCAGCTTAAAATCCTCACACATAACCCATATGCTGCGGTTTTGCGCTACTTTTTGTCTAAAACTATATTTTGCTTGGTCTTCGCTAGCTATATTTTTCAAAAGACTCATACTGATGCTCCACTTACTATGCTCACACTGTGTTTTGGCAAATCTTTTGTGAGTATATCTTGCACGATTATTCCGTCTAAAAATCTGACTTGCCGCTTGGCATGTTCTGCAACGTCGGCCTCATGGGTCACTAACACAATCGTAATACCTTCATTATTGAGCTCGCCAAACAACGCCATAATTTCCTCGCTGGTGACACTATCTAAGTTACCAGTTGGTTCATCGGCTAAAATCAATTGTGGTTTATTCACCAAAGCACG
>JANNBX010000233.1:0-5172 GCA_031385945.1 Methylophilaceae bacterium
TTTGTTGCATGCACTTAGCAAAACTGTTAAATGATTGCATTAAACTACTAAGGTAATTATAGGATGGCTAAGCTAGATGGTTGACTTGATACGGTTAAGCTGACTTAATTATGTTGAGTGAATTAAATACGGTGAATTAAATACGGCTAATTAAATTAAGATTGTTTAAAGTTATTTAATAAGCTTACTTAGCAAAACCTAGCTAATGAAACTTTGCATATATTATTAAGTAAACTCTATTTAGTAAAATTTTCTTAGTAATATCAATCTATATAGCTGATTCGTAACGATTAAAAATAGATAGTCATCAATACATATAGGTGTTAATAATAAAAATGAACAACATTAAATGGCATAAATCGCAAGTTTCGCGTGATGATAGGCAAAAACAAGCACAACATAAAAGTGTTATTTTATGGTTTACGGGGCTTTCTGGGGCGGGTAAATCTACGTTAGCGCATGCTGTTGAAAAAGCTTTGTTTGATTTGGGCTGCCGTACTTTTGTATTTGATGGCGACAATGTACGCCATGGTTTGTGTAGTGATTTAGGCTTTAATGAAGCAGATAGACAAGAAAATATTCGCCGCATTGGTGAAATGAGTCAGTTGTTTTTGCAGGCTGGCGTTATTGCATTAACCGCTTTTATTTCACCTTTTTTAGCAGATCGAAATCGCGTACGCCATTTAGTTGCGACGGGTGATTTTATTGAAATATATTGCAACGCTGGTATTGAAATTTGCGAAGCACGCGATGTTAAAGGCTTATACGCTAAAGCTAGAAAAGGTGATATTAATAACTTTACTGGTATTTCATCACCTTACGAGGCGCCAATTTCGCCAGAACTCACTTTAGATACAGCCAACATTAGCTTGGAAGATTGTGTGATAAAAATAATAGATTATTTAAAACAACAATCTATTGTTAAGCCATAAACATTGTTAGATCATAAACAGTGTTAATTCAAAAAAATAGTGCCTAATTATAGTTTAACGCCTAAGCTAAAAACGGCAATTTAAATTGCCGTTTTTGATGTTGAGCCGCCCAGAACTGCTAGCTAATTATCTGCAGTATCAGTGTGCAAAGCATCGTTTTTGTATTTAGTTTTACTAGTTGCTGGCGCGTAATTTTGTAAAAAAAATTTAAAACTTAATCCACTTTAAGCTAAGCAGGCTTGAGCGAAGCAGGCTTAAGCGGTAGCTTGAGTGGAACATGTTTAACTAGAAGATTGAGAATCTCAACTAATAATCGGGAAACTGGTGGCGGTATGCGTGTTTTTTACAATGTGTTGGCAAGAGAATATAGATATTTAATTGTTTTGTTGTAAAAATCGCAAAAAATATGTTTTTAATCTTCAATCCCTAACTCTTGAACTTTGCGCGTGAGTGTATTGCGACCCATACCTAATTGTGTTGCCGCTTCTATGCGTTTGCCATTGGTGTGTTTAAGTGCTTGTTTTATCATTAAGCGCTCAAACTCTTGTGTAAACGCGTCTAAAATATTCTCATCGCCTCTGTTAAATGCATCTGCTACATCTATCGCCATGGTTTCTTGCCATGAGCCGCCTTTGCTAGGTTTGGCAATATCGTTTTTCAACTCGGGTGGTAAGTCGCTAACATCAATGTTTTGGCCTGGTGCCATCACTGTAAGCCAGTGGCATACGTTTTCTAGCTGACGCACATTGCCTCCCCAAGCCAATGTTGATAAGTAGCTGAGTGCATTTGGTGACGGTTGTTTTACTTCAACGCCAAGTTGATTAGCGCTATGCTGTAAAAAATGCTTCACTAATAATGGTATATCTTCACGCCGCTCTCGTAGTGCAGGCAAGCGCAAACGAATCACATTTAAACGATGAAATAAGTCTTCACGAAATAAACCAGCTTTAACGCGATCTTCTAAATCTTGGTGTGTTGCAGCAATAATACGTACATTTACTTTGACTGGCTGGTGACCGCCAACACGATAAAATTGACCATCGCTCAATACGCGTAACAGCCTTGTTTGTAGTTCTGAAGGCATATCACCAATTTCATCTAAAAAAAGTGTACCGCCATCTGCTTGTTCAAATCGCCCCTTTTTTTGAACGTTTGCTCCTGTAAATGCGCCACGTTCATGACCAAATAATTCAGACTCTAGCAAATCTTTAGGAATTGCAGCAGTGTTGATGGCAATAAACGTATTATTGCTACGTAAGCTGTGGCGGTGTAAGGCGCTGGCTACAAGCTCTTTGCCCGTACCAGACTCACCGTTGATGAGCACAGTAGAGTGCGAGCGGCTAAGCCGCCCAATGGCTCTAAAAACCTCTTGCATGGAGGGTGCTTGGCCAATAATCTCTGGCGTAGCTTCAGTCTCTGTCACTTCTGTTGCTTGGCGCATGCTTTCATCAACTGCACGGCGGATTACCTCAATGGCTTGATCTACATCAAATGGTTTAGCTAAATACTCAAATGCGCCACCTTGAAATGCGGCAACCGCGCTTTCTAAATCAGAATATGCCGTCATAATGATAACTGGAACATCGGGTAAGCGTTTTTTAATCGTATCTAAAAAGTCTAGTCCAGAGCCGTTTGGCATACGAATATCGCTCACAACCACTTGTGGTGTGCTGGTTTCAAGCGCTGTGAGTGCTTCTGGAACGGATGAAAATGTTTTGAAAGGATAATCGGTTCTAGCGAGTGCTTTTTCAAACACCCAGCGTATCGATTTGTCGTCATCAATGACCCATACTGGTTTCATGGTGCTTTTCCTAACTCTTAGTTCATTACTTTTTGTGGGTGAATTGCCGAGGTTTCTATTGGCAATAAAATACTAAAACAGGTACGTCCAGGCACAGATTCACATTCAATCATACCGCGATGTTGCGTAATAAAGGTTTGCGCGAGCGTTAAACCTAAGCCTGAGCCTTCAGCGCGACCTGTGACTAACGGATAAAAAATACGATCACGAATACTATCTGGTATGCCAGGACCGTTATCAATAATATCTAACTTAATAGCAACGCGATAACGCATTTTAGCGAGCGTTACTTGGCGCTCAGCTCGGGTTCTGAAAGTAATTTCACTTTTACCTTTGCTACTTTGCATGGCCTGCGCTGCGTTACGCGCAATGTTCAAAACTGCTTGTATAAGTTTTTCACGATCGCCTATCATTTCTGGCAGGCTTAAATCATAATCACGAATAATTTTAATATCTTTGGCAGACTCAGCCAGTAATAGGCTGCGTACGCGCTCTAACACTTCATGTATGTTGGTGGGCTCATATTTTGGTACGCGATGTGGTACAAGTAACCTGTCCATCAAGCTTTGCAGACGATCAGCCTCTTTGATAATGACTTGAGTATATTCGCGTAAATTTGGGTTGGGTAACTCGTGCTCAAGTAATTGTGCGGCACCGCGCAAACCGCCAAGTGGGTTGCGAATTTCATGCGCTAAATTGCGTAATAATTCTGCATTGGCTTGTTGTTGAATGAGCATGCGCTCTTCACGGGCTATGCGTAATTGTTGGTCCATTGGTTGAAACTCTAGCATGAGCGCCACTGGTGGTACATCAATGGGTGTAACGGTACAAGTAACAGCGAGCGTATTTTGACGAATAGTTTTAATATGAAACTCATGCTCACGAAACGGGCTATTATTTTTAACCGCGTGTGTAAGCGCTTCTTGCAAGACCTCGGAGTCTGGAAATACTTGCGAAATAGCAAGATCTTTTACTTGATTCGCACTAAAACCAAAGACAATTTCAGCGCCTGGGTTAGCGTAAATAACCTGCTGTTTTTGATTCAGCAAGATTACTGCAGTTGCAAGGTGTTCTAAGCCAGAAAAAGCGTTTGGTGAGTTAAGCGTCATATTTGATTACAAGCAAAACCCACGCCAAAGTTTAAGTTAGTTGAGTAAGATAATAGACTAAAAATTTTTGATATTTGTATTTTGCAGAAAGTCCATACAGGCTAGTTGGCGCTGCTCAACTCTTTTTCGAGTAATTTGACATTACGCTCATGGGCTTTAACCTCTGCGTCTAAACGTTGCATTTTTTCTTCAAATTTTGGCACATTGCGAAAACGCTTACCGTTTGCGCCTAAGTACATTTCAGGGTTTGCTTCACCTTCTTTATACGCTTGTTTAGCGTCTTCTAGGGCTTTGCGCTCTGCATTTAGCTCTTGCTGTAAGATATCTTTACGTTTACCGTCGCGCTGTGTTTGGGTGTCTGCATCCACTTTTGGAAAATCAGAAGGAGTGGTATTGTTAGCAGGTAGTGTAAGTGTTCTGCCGCCAGAGCTGCGGCCATTGTTTACAGGCGTAGCGTCGTCTAAATCCAGTTTTTCTGCATTTTTGGTTGGAATATTGGTGTAGGTTACACGACCATTTGCATCAACTGATTTATAGATGGCTGCAAAAGCCTCAGTGCTAATGCTCAATATAAAAGGTAGTGCTAATAAAAATAGTTTTTTCATATCAATAGTTTATGTCATATCAAGAGTTTAAACAACGCCATTTGTCATGCCTGCGTTGACATTTATCAGGCACGCTTTACATGTTATGGTGTTGTTTGAGTGTTTTTAAAAAGTAAAAAAGGTAGCCTAAGCTACCTTTTTTACATGCAATTAACACATATTGACGAGCGCTAAAAAATCCTAGCAGCTGTAGTACATGCTGAACTCAACTGGATGTGGCGTTTGACGAATCTTAGTCACTTCTTCCATTTTCAAGGCAATATATGAATCGATCCAGTCATCTGTAAATACGCCACCACGAGTTAAGAACTCACGGTCAGTATCTAAATACTCAAGTGCTTGCTCTAGTGAAGAACATACAGTTGGGATCAATGCATCTTCTTCTGGTGGAAGATGGTACAAGTCTTTTGTTGCTGGCTCACCTGGGTGAATTTTGTTTTGTACGCCGTCAAGACCTGCCATCATTAAGGCTGAGAAAGCTAAGTATGGGTTAGCGATTGGATCTGGGAAACGTGCTTCAACGCGACGTGCTTTTTCACCGTGAACGAATGGAATGCGGATAGCAGCAGAGCGGTTTTTAGCAGAGTAAGCTAATTTTACTGGCGCTTCGTAATGAGGCACTAAGCGTTTGTATGAGTTAGTACCTGGGTTAGTAATCGCGTTTAATGCGCGTGCATGTTTGATAATGCCGCCAATGTAGTAAAGCGCGAAATCGCTTAAACCTG
>JANNBX010000261.1:0-2119 GCA_031385945.1 Methylophilaceae bacterium
TGAGCATATACAAAGTGCGTTGTGTGGGAATTGAAAACCCTGCCAGTAAGGAGTAGGCAAGTGCTGCCACAAACCCAGCCACCACAGCGGCTTTACGGGCAGGTAGCTTGAGTGTTAAACGCGTACTTTTACGCCATAGAAAATTCGCACACAACGCACTTTGTATATGCTCAGCGTATTTGCTCTCGCGCTCTGGTCGTCACGCAATTTAAGTATCACTACTGTGTTAGCGCTAGCACTCTTATTGGTGACAGCGATAGACCCATGGGCGGTGAATGCGCCAGGTTTTTGGCTGTCATTCGGCGCGGTGGCAGTGATTGCTTACGCACTTGGCGGTAGGCTAGCTAAAAGCCATTGGTTTTGGGACGCAATAAAAACACAGTGGGCGGTGACGCTTGGTTTAACGCCCGTTTTGCTTGTGTTGTTTAATCAAATATCATTGATTTCGCCGCTGGCTAATGCGTTTGCTATCCCGCTGGTGAGTTTGGTGATTGTGCCCTTAAGCTTAATGGGCAGCTTATTGCCAATAGATGGCGTACTACATTTGGCAGCTTGGTTGATGACTGAAACGACGCATTTGCTCACATGGTTATCACAAATGCCACTTGCCACTTACAGCCAAGCAGCACCGCCCATTTGGGCGTTTATCTGTAGTTTGTTTGGTGTGCTATGGTTGTTACTGCCACGTGGTTTCCCGCTAAAGTGGTTAGGGTTTATTTTTGTATTACCTGTTTTTCTAATACAAGCACCCGCCATAAAAAACGGTGAAATAAAAGTCAGCGTTCTAGATGCAGGGCAGGGCTTAAGCGTCGTTTTGCAAACCAAAAGCCACACCCTTTTATACGATACTGGCGCGCAATATTCTGCCCAAAGTGATGCGGGTAGCCGTATTATTGTGCCATTTTTGCGCGGTGAGGGCATTGCAAAGCTAGATGGTTTAGTCGTAAGCCATGACGACAATGACCACAGCGGCGGTGCAGCATCTGTTTTAGCACTTACACCAGTAGATTGGGTTGCTAGCTCAATTACTGACACGACACATCAGCCATTTGTATTATTGCCCAAACATAGAAAGTGCTTTGCAGGGCAAACTTGGGCTTGGGATGGTGTGCGTTTTGATGTACTACACCCCAGTTTGCAAGATTACGAAAATGCGCAACTCAAAGATAATAATCGTAGTTGTGTGATTAAAGTAACTAGCCGATTTGGCAGCATTTTATTGACTGGTGATATTGAAAAAGAAGCCGAAAGATTGCTACTTGAGCGCTATGGTGAGCGAATTGAAAGTGACTTAATGACTGTGCCGCACCACGGTAGCAAAACGTCTTCTACCCATCATTTTGTTGAGATGGTGAATCCCATTTATGCAGTTTTTACAGTGGGTTATCTGAATCGTTTCGGGCACCCCAAAGCACTCATTACTGCACGCTATGATGATTTGAATGTGGTCACAGAGCGAACGGATCAAACTGGTGAAGTCAGCTTTAATATCAGCAAAGAATTGACTACCGAAAATTGGCGTGAAACTAGGCAGCGTTATTGGATGGATTAGACACCACTAAACTGTATAAGGTAACGGCCTCATAGTGAGTGCGTTGCCTTGCCAAACAATGCCCCCTGCCTCTAATGCCTCAAGCCGCACTTCAACTAGTAACTGATACGTGTTGGGGGTTGATTTTGCAACCCTCACCACTTTGCCAACTGCTTCGCCACCTGCGGCTGCAAACACATCATCTGCTAACTGCGGGCTAATTTCTGTTGATACTTCGGCCAGCACAGTGCGGCGTTTTACCTTACCCAAATAATGTGTGCGCGCAATAATTTCTTGCCCTGTGTAACAACCCTTTTTATAGTTAATCGCGTTCAATGCGTCTAAATTAACCATTTGCGGCACAAACTCTTCTTGTGTGGCAGCTGTAATATCAGGAATACCAGCTTCAATTTCTAATAATTCCCAAAGATTTTTGTCTGCATACGTATGTGTTTGGCTGAATGCTTGCCAAATAGCGGGCATATTTTCTGCGTTACTATAAATAATAAAACGTGGTGTTTCACCGCTTAAACGCAACACAGCACCAAGCTCCAAACTCACAAGCTGGTAGGGTTCGGTGGGTATTTT
>JANNBX010000004.1:0-4287 GCA_031385945.1 Methylophilaceae bacterium
CCCATGTAGATTTTGTCTTTTGCATCTTCAAAATCTTGCATATCAACCGTGCGTTTGTTGCGGTTAGCGGCAATTAGCGCAGCTTCGTTCACTAAATTAGCTAAGTCAGCACCACTAAAGCCTGGTGTACCACGCGCTAAAATGTCGGCTTGTACATCCACATCAATTGGCACTTTACGCATGTGCACCATCAAAATTTGCTCGCGACCACGAATATCAGGCAAACCAACCATTACTTGACGGTCAAAACGGCCTGGGCGCAATAACGCCTTGTCTAACACGTCCGCTCTATTGGTTGCGGCAATCACAATCACACCAGAGTTTGCTTCAAAGCCATCTAGCTCAACCAATAATTGGTTTAATGTTTGTTCACGCTCATCATTACCGCCACCTGTTCCACCACCACGGCTACGACCTACCGCATCAATCTCATCAATAAAGATAATGCACGGTGCGCTTTTTTTAGCTTGCTCGAACATGTCGCGTACACGGCTTGCACCCACACCCACGAACATTTCCACAAAATCAGAACCTGAAATCGTGAAGAACGGTACTTTTGCCTCACCCGCAATGGCTTTAGCAAGTAACGTTTTACCTGTACCTGGTGGGCCAACCATCAATACACCACGCGGAATACGCGCACCTAATTTTTGAAACTTGCCTGGGTCGCGTAAAAATTCAACTAATTCTGAAACTTGTTCTTTAGACTCGTCACAACCGGCTACGTCAGCAAAAGTAATTTTATTTGAGCTTTCATCTAGTTGTTTAGCGCGGCTTTTACCGAATGAGAATGCACCACCTTTGCCACCACCTTGCATTTGACGCATAAAAAATACCCAAACGCCAACAATCAATAAGATTGGCAATAAACTCATGAATAATTCCATCAGCATAGAGCGTTGTTTGTCAGGCTCAGCCTCAATATTCACGCCATATTTACGTAAATCTGACACCATCCAAATATCTGATGGTGGTGCGTAAGTAATGATTTTTTTACCTTCGCGAGACTCAGCTTGCAACACACGGCCGTCAATTTTCACTTTGCCAATTTGACCATTTTTCACTTGATCCATAAATTGTGAATAAGTAATGGGCGCAGCATTTCCTCCGCTTGGCGCGAGTTGATTGAACACCAGTGTGAGCGTAATCGCTACAAACACCCAAATGGCGATATTCTTTAATGTATTGTTCATGGCATAGCCTTTAAATTGTGCTGTGTAAAACTAATTCGTATTAATATTCTAATCGTGTGAATAGCTATTAGCTAAGAAAATCGTACTATTAGAACCATTTAATCTAACTATTTGTTACTTCTAATGATTCAACATTACCAGTACTGTTAGCCATTTTTTTAGACAACCCCAGCAAGTACACTTCGTTACTTTTATCACGCGATGCTTTAGGTTTACGCGACACCACTTTATCAAAATGCTGTCGCATAGTTTTCATCATGTCATCAAAACCTTCACCGATGAATACCTTGACCAAAAAATTGCCTTGTGGTTTCAACCATTTCACACTAAATTCTAGGGCTAGTTCGGTTAAATACATCGCATTAGCTTGATCTGCGCTAACAACACCACTCATATTGGGTGCCATATCTGCAATTACAAGGTCGATTGGCTTGTTATTTAAAGCAGTTTCTAACTGATTTAACACCGCATCTTCGCGAAAGTCACCTTGAATAAATTCAACATGTGGAATACCTTGCATGTCCAAAATATCGAGTGCGATGACCTTGCCACTGACCATGCCGCTACCTTTATCTAACAAACGCTGCACCGCCACCTGCGACCAACTGCCAGGCGTTGAACCTAGATCTACGATGGTCATGCCGGGTTTAATCAATTTATCTTTGTCATCAATTTCCATCAGTTTATAAGCTGCGCGGGCGCGATAACCTTCTTTTTGCGCACGCTTTACATATTCGTCGCTCAAATGTTGTTGCATCCAAGCTTTGCTGGTTTTAGTGCGTTTCATAGCGTAACGCGCCTTATTAGGAGAGTGTATTTCATTATGTACTTTTTATTTATTACAGCTATTTTGCTTAAATATTCTTTTCGTGCTTAATTATTTATTTTGTCATTTGTGCGTGACTCATATTGCGCAATTTTAACAATACGGGCCTTCAATTTGCATTGTAATGATACTCACGGATAGTTGAACAATATTCCAATCATTTTTTAACGCCAGTACCCAGAATTTAATGAGTTTAAACTTAAAGCTTTGGTATCTGTTAAAATATCGTTTTTAACGAACACAGATACAATTACGTGAAACCTAAACAGATAGCCTTCTTGCGCGGTTTAGCGCATAACTTAAGCCCAGTTGTTATGTTAGGCAATAACGGCTTAACAGATAATGTTATTAAAGAAATTGAGCTTAACTTAAATGTACATGAGCTCATTAAAATACAAGTAGCGGGTGACGATCGTGCTGCTCGGGTTGCTATTTATACTGAAATTTGCCAGAAAACAGGCGCTATTGCAGTACACCATATTGGCAAACAATTAGTTATTTATCGTGTTAATGCCAGTATTCCAATGGATAAGAAAAAAGTTATTATTCCAAAAGTTTAATCTATCGATTAGTTAAATCAACTGAGTGCTGGTCGCTAATTGCTGTAATACTTGCAACAACCAAACTCAGCCATCACACTAAATCCAATCTAATCGCGCGCTTTTAAAACCAGCACCACACCTAATAGACTTTGTATCAAATAAGCAATGCTAGATACGCCATGCCAAGTTTTAAAACGGCTGGCGAACACGCTTTGCATCACGTCGCTTGCGCCATTTAATAAAGCTTCTGCTTTTAAGCTGGCTAAAATGGGGGATACGCCAAAATGGCTGAGTAGTGTAATTGCTAGCATGGCTAAAATCACCCAAAACATACTGGATTTTAGTGCATTCGTACCCGTAGAGCTAACACGATGAATAGCTAAGTAAAAGCCACTAAAAATACCAATATAGGCAACCCACTTAAATAATTCACCTGCTAAATTACCCGCTAGCGCTCTATTATCTGACAGCACATTAAACAATGTGGGTGCAACAATAAAACCAATAACCCACAACGCACCTACCCATAAGGTAATTAAAATAAGGCTAAATTTACTAGAAATATTATTCATATTTGAGTTTGCGTGAGCTAAACGTACTGAACTTCAATAATCTCATACTCTTTAATACCGCCAGGCGACATAACTTCGGCAATATCACCTTCTGATTTACCAATTAGTGCACGTGCAATGGGTGAGCCAATCGAAATTTTACCGCCTTTAATGTCCGCTTCATCTTCACCCACAATTTGGTACATTTTCGCATCACCTGAATCTAAGTCCTCAAAACGCACAGTAGCACCAAATACCACGCGGCCTTCAGCATTAAGCGTAATTGGATCAATCACTTGCAAGTTAGATAATTTAGATTCAAGTTCAGCAATACGACCTTCGATAAAGCTTTGTTTTTCTTTAGCAGCTTCGTACTCAGCGTTTTCAGACAAATCGCCTTGCGCACGCGCTTCAGCAATCGCCAAAATAACTGCCGGACGATCTTCTGAGCGTAGTTTTAGTAACTCAACTTTTAGTAGTGCTGCACCTTTTACAGTTACAGGAATTTGGGTAATTGCCATGCCGCAGTCTCTTTCATACTTATTATTTAGTGTTAATTCAGGGTTAAATTATTAGGGTTTAAACGATTAAGCTTTAATTGCGTTTATAAAAACAAAACCACACTCTTGCGAGCGTGGTTTTAAGATTTAATTTAAGTTTAAGTTATGCTAATTGTTTATGCAAGTCTTGTATTGAAGTCACATTCAGCTCTTGCATATAGCCCATGCCCATACAAGCGGCTTTTGCACCAGCAAGCGTTGTGTAATAGGTCACCTTGTTTTGTAACGCACTGCGACGGATTTCATAAGAATCTGCTACCGCTTTTTTGTCTTCAGTTACATTTACAATAAAGCTTATATCACCGTTTTTAATCATATCAACAATATGTGGGCGACCTTCGGCCACTTTATTCACTGGAGTCACCGTTAGCCCACTGTCAGTTAATGCTTTTGCAGTACCTTTTGTCGCTACCAAAGTAAATCCTAGCGCTACTAAATCTTGTGCAATATCAACAACCTTTTGGTGATCTTCACGGCGCACACTAATAAACGCACGACCACCTTTTGGTAACTTGGCGGATGCACCTAATTGTGATTTCACAAACGCTTCAGCAAACGTAGCACCTACGCCCATGACTTCGCCTGTCGATTTCATTTCAGGGCCCAGCAATGTAT
>JANNBX010000031.1:0-2268 GCA_031385945.1 Methylophilaceae bacterium
TCCATGGGGGTTGTAGGCCTGCCTGAAATGCTTTAGTTCAGTGACGGGTAATTTAAGACTCGGCAGCCCGCGCCATGTGTTGAAACTTAAGGTCGCGCAACATAAAAGCATAAAGGCTCTCCACCTTATCGCGCGCCCAAGGCGTTTTGCGCAAAAATTTTAAGCTAGATTTAATACTCGGGTCATGCGTAAAACAATTCACAGGAATACGCTGCGCTAACTCTTCCCAGCCAAAATGCGCATGCAGCGCCGTCACAATTGCCTCAAGCGTAACGCCGTGTAACGGGTTTTTTGGCTGTGCGGGCGGGTTTAAGCTTGTCATATTTGTCATTATAACAAGCTAAGCCTGCAAACTTAAGCTTGCCATACGCCAAAACCCGCGCTACGCAAATCAATGCCAATTTCAATTTCCATGGCAACCGCTTCGTCATAAGTCATCGGGTTAAAACCTTCATACAAATCGGGCAGCAGGCGCAGGCCATATTGCATCACATAGCGGTTAGATTGAATGCCCACCTTGTGCTTATCAAAACGCACATCGGGGTCTAAACCCGTCATGCCCACATAAACGCAGGGTTTGCCATTGATGTAGTTGGGGTTACACTTTTTAAACTTGCCCTCAAAAAGTACATCTTTTGATAGCTCAATCACATATACGTTGTGATGCTTGCGGCGCGTCATGCAATATTAAAACGCATCCTCATTTGGTTCATAAGCATCGCGCAAGCTAGCGTTAATAGCATCTAAATCATCGCCTAAGGGTTTGCTTGTTTGCGCTGCAGGCTTGGCGGCAGCTTGCTTAGGTGAAATATTTGCCGCTGCATTAGTGGTAGAAGTCACCCACTTTTCAAAAGGCGCCGCATCCACGCCCTGCGGCACATACCACAACTTAGCTTCCGCATTCCAGCGCGCACCCAGCGATTTAGCTTGGTCTTTCTCGTTAAATGGCACTTTTAGATTAATGTTGGTTGCTGCAATCATGGCTGTCCTAATGTTTTGGCTTGGTAATTTTAAAGAGAAGGATTATATAACAGTATTTACAAGCGCTAAAAACAGATGCTCTGGGAGCCAATATCCATGCGGGTGGTAGGGCAGGTGTTTTAGATGTTTGTAGGGCACATTAGAAAACATACGGCGTATTACGCTTAGCCAATACGCCCTACGCGGGCTATCTTAAATCAAAAACTATCGGTAATTTAATGAGTCCAGCTTGAACAATAGTAAAAAACACGAGTGCTAGCGTCAAGACAATCATTATGTATTGAATTCGTATTGCTGATTTGTGCTTTCTCTCTTGTTCCTCATATTCATTAATTGCTTTATAAGCAAATCCAGTTAAATGGTAATCGTGATTGATGATTTTTAACTCACCTGTATCAACGAATCCATTTAAGTAAGATTGGATTTTATTAGCTTCTTTATTAAACTCTGGATGCAAAAAACTTCTATCCGAGTGCATCACAGACATTACGCTTACATAACTAAATCCATTGTCACTACCAATGAATTTGGTTGTTAATAGTTTGAGGAAATCAAATCGTTGTTTCGTTTCTAAGCTGCGCCGGTTGAATATATATTGAAAGATAAAATCTTTAAATCTAACCGCGTTGATTTTTAAGTAGTTAAATTGAGTGATTTGTTCAATCAAGAAATCATAGATACCAATGTAACTAACTTGATATAGTCCATAATAATGCTCAATGTTGAGTTTTAGATTATCAGCTTCTTGAATATTTATAGACACATTCTCACTGAAGCGTTTTCCATCCCATTTAAGGCAATTTAATTCATCATTTGAGGTATCTTCTATTACCAGATATGGTTTAACACCTTGATGTAAAAAAACTATATAACAGTTTGTTTTTTTGCCAGCTTCTCCACTTCTTGGTATTGCTTCATCACATTTATTTTTAACCAGTTTAGGTAAATAATATCGGTATAATTTTTTCGTTAAAAAATTCATATTAGAGACTTTACAAGCAGGGAACTTAACTTTATACCATTGTTAATTGCCCAGCAACTAAAGGAGTAACACTGTAATTCTTTTTAAATTCCAACTGAATTCCAGTGTTCACAGAAAAGGCGAAATGAGGTTAACGACGTATCTCAATAAGATCGCTACAAAACAAAAAGCCACCTTGCGGTGGCGTTTTAGTTTTTGGCGTCCCCACGGGGATTCGAACCCCGGTCGCCTCCGTGAAAGGGAGGTGTCCTAGGCCTCTAGACGATGGGGACCTTGGAATTTAAACCGATACGACTTGTTGCCTT
>JANNBX010000044.1:0-10381 GCA_031385945.1 Methylophilaceae bacterium
GAATATCAGTAAATAAGGCAGAGTGGCCACGTGCGCGTACTTCAGCAAAGCCAAACTCACGTTTAGCCCCTGCCTCAACTTTTCCACCAAGCTGTTGCGCCATGGTTTGCATGCCATAACAAATACCTAAAACGGGTACACCCAGTTCGAATACAGTTCGCGGAGCCATGTCTGTTTCTTCTTCATACACGCTGGCGTGGCTGCCTGAGAGAATAATGCCGTCAGCACCAAAATTGCTGACAAACTCATTACTCACATCACAAGGGTGAATCTCGCAATAAACATGCGCTTCACGAACGCGACGCGCAATCAGCTGTGTGACTTGAGAGCCAAAGTCTAAGATTAGGATTTTTGAGTGGTTTTTCATAGGGGCTATGGGCTATGGGCTAGGGGCTAGGGTGTGAGTTTGGTTTTCAGTGCGCCTTGTAAACCGCGCAACATTCGACCAATCTCCCCCGTTTTCTCTAGCACTTCGCCTAATTGTTCATCTTGAATAAATTGTAATCGGTAGGCAATCACCAGTTGCGTTTCGGCTTCTGCAAGTGAGCCGAGCGCAATTGATATGAAACGTAAATATTCTTTAGTAGAGTCTCTTGCATGACCCTCAGCGATATTTGATGCAACTGAAACAGAGGCTCTTTGTAGTTGGCTTGATAAGCCAAATAGCTCAGATTTAGGAAACTGATGGGTAAGGGCATAAATATGAACAGTTAAATCCATCGCTTTTTGCCATACTAGTAAATCTCTATAGCTATGAACGATGGTCAAAGTACGGCGCTCAAAATTTAAACCCTAATCCCTGAATCCCAGCCCCTAGTCCCTTGTGGCTAGTCAATCCGATAATTCGGTGCTTCTTTAGTAATCTGCACATCATGCACATGGCTTTCGCGCATGCCTGCACTGGTGATTTGCACAAACTCTGCTTTGTTGCGCATTTCTTCAATGCTCGCAGCACCCACATAACCCATTGATGCACGTAAGCCACCCATGAGCTGGTGAATCACGGCTAGTACGCTACCTTTGTAAGGTACGCGGCCTTCAATACCTTCAGGTACAAGCTTGTCGGCATTGCCATCAGACTCTTGGAAATAGCGATCACTTGAGCCTTTTTGCATAGCACCCACTGAACCCATGCCACGGTATGATTTATATGAGCGACCTTGATACAACTCAACTTCGCCCGGTGCTTCTTCAGTGCCAGCAAACATGCCACCAAGCATCACAGATTGTGCGCCTGCCGCAATCGCTTTTGAAATATCACCCGAGAAGCGAATGCCGCCATCTGCAATAAATGGCACACCTGATTTTTCAAGCGCTTTAGCTACATTGGCAATGGCCGTTACTTGCGGTACACCAACACCTGCAACAATACGTGTTGTGCAAATTGAGCCTGGGCCAATGCCCACTTTTACGCAATCAGCACCGTTATCTACTAACGCTAACGCGGCATCTGCTGTGGCAATATTGCCACCGATTACTTG
This sequence comes from Methylophilaceae bacterium, assembly GCA_031385945.1. Classification (GTDB taxonomy): domain Bacteria; phylum Pseudomonadota; class Gammaproteobacteria; order Burkholderiales; family Methylophilaceae; genus JANNBX01. Next base: position 1,482 of record JANNBX010000044.1, read on the forward strand.
TAGGTTAGGGTATTTTGTTTTTGCCCAATTCACGCGGTCTAGCACACCTTGTGAATGGCCGTGTGCGGTATCAACCACAATTGCATCAACACCTGCTTCAACAAGGGCTGCAATGCGCTCTTCAGTGCCGTCACCCACGCCAACCGCTGCGCCTACGCGTAAACGGCCTTGATTGTCTTTACAGGCCAATGGATGGTCGTGCGATTTTTGAATATCTTTAACGGTAATTAAACCTTTAAGGTTGTAATGTTCGTCAATCACTAGTACGCGCTCTAAACGGTGTTTATGTAACAACGCCATGACTTCTTCACGCGGTGCGCCTTCGCGAACTGTTACTAGGCGGTCTTGCGGGGTCATAATATTGCTGATTGTTTGGTCTAGATTTGTTTCAAAACGTAAGTCACGATTCGTCACAATGCCCACCACTTTAGTGCCATCAACCACTGGCAAGCCAGAGATTTTGTGAAATTTTGTGAGTTGCAGCACATCACGCACCGTCATAAACGGCTGTATCGTTACAGGGTCAATCACCACGCCTGATTCAAAACGTTTTACGCGTGAAACACGAGATGCTTGTTGCTCAATGGTCATGTTTTTATGAATAATACCCATGCCGCCTTCTTGCGCTAGGGCAATGGCTAAGCGCGCTTCAGTCACGGTATCCATTGCTGCGGAGAGCAATGGAATGTTGAGTGTTATTGATTTTGTTAAGCGCGTGGCGAGTGAAACTTCACGCGGTAAAACATTAGAATGGGCTGGAACTAAAAGAACGTCATCAAAAGTGAGCGCGGTTTGCAGTAAACGCATAAATATCTTCCCTACAAAACGCAATTATACCGATTAAGGCTATGCTAATCAATCGTTTAAAGCCTTGAAAAAGTTTGAAAAGCGTTAAAATTTGAGCAAGGTTTTATTTTTCAGCTTTAAAATGATGCCAAATATACCAAGCCACAAAAGCTAAACCACCGGCAATAATCACGTAATGCGATTGGTGGAAATACACTTTAAGTGACTCCCAGTTTTCGCCTGCTTTCATGCCGATATAACCCAACGCCCAACACCAAATAAATGAACCTACGAAAGTGTAAGCAATAAAGCGTGTCATATTCATGCGCGCCATACCAGCGGGGACGGCAATAAAAGTACGCACGCCAGGCAATAAACGTGCAACAAAAATAATAATTTCGCCATGATTTTTAAACCAGCGGTCTGCCATGTCTAAATCTTTTTTGCTAATTAATACATATTTGCCATATTTATCAGCCAGTGGCCTGCCACCAAACAAGCCTGCATAATAAGCGGGTATTGAGCCTAGTACGCAACCAATTGCGCCTGCAATGGCAATGCCAAATAACGTCATTTCACCTTTGCTCACTAAAAAACCTGCAAACGGCATGATGATTTCAGAGGGTAGTGGAATGCAGGCAGATTCAATGGCCATAAGTAGCACTACGCCACCGTAACCCATGGCTGAGATCACGCCCATGATCCAGTTAGCCACTGCGCTGATAATGTTTTCTAACATTTTTTTATTATTCCTTTTATATAAACAATCAAGCAATATTTTGCCACACAAAAGTAGCGCGATATTAAATTTTAATGACACTAGACCGATAGGTCTATTTTGTCGCATAATTATGTTGAATTATTTTTTAAATGAAAAAGGATGCGTATGAAACTGATGGAATACGGCTTAAAGCCACTAGATTTTAACAATACAACTACTGCGGCAGAGCAAGCTGGCTTTAGCCGACGCACTTTTTTAGTCACTACGCTAGCAGCAGGGTTTGCGTTGGCATCTAACCCAATTTTAGCCCAAGCAATCACTACAGATACCAAAGGTATTAAAGCTGGTGAAGTAAAAGTGCCTGTTGCAGATGGCACAATTCCAGCTTATCAAGCCATGCCATCGCGTGGTAAAAACTTTCCGGTGGTTTTGGTTGTGCAAGAAATCTTTGGCGTACATGAGCATATTAAAGATGTATGCCGACGGTTTGCTAAGTTAGGTTATTTAGCAATAGCGCCAGAAATGTTCACGCGTGAAGGCGATGTTTCTGCGATGTCTGATATTGGTGAAATTTTAAGTAAAGTTGTTGCTAAAGTGCCAGATGCGCAGGTAATGAGTGATTTAGATGCCACACTCGCTTTTGTAAAAACAGGCAAAAAAGGTAACACTGCCAAAGTAGGTGTTGTGGGATTCTGCTGGGGTGGACGCACAGTTTGGCTATACGCAAACCATAACCCTAAAATCAAGGCTGGTGTTGCTTACTACGGCCTGTTAAATGGTATGAAATCGGATATTAAGCCGAGCGACCCGATTGATATTGCTGAAAATATTAAAGTACCAGTATTAGGGCTTTATGCAGGGACTGATAGTTTTATTAAAACTGATGTGGTTGAGGCGATGCAAAAAGGGTTGGTGAAATCGGGCAGTACCAGTGAGATTATTGTATTCCCGAGTGTGAATCATGGTTTTTATGCAGACTATCGACCAACTTACGATAAAACTTCAGCTGACTATAGCTGGCAATTAACCCGTGATTGGTTAAAGCGCCATGGCGTTTAGTTTGATGGTTTAAGAGATCACATTTAAATACCAAAGTGTTTGTGGTTAAATAGCGTACCTAAATTGAAAAAATCAATATGCGTGCGCTATTTTTACATCAAAATTTTCCAGGGCAATTCCCGCACATTGCAGGGCATTTAGCCAGTATTTCAGGCAATCAAATTGTTGCAATTGCGCAAAAGCAAGCTAAGGGTTTAGCAAATGTTGCAAAGGTAGTTTATGAGCCATCAAGACCGCCCACAAAGGGTATGCATCACTATTTGATTGGTACTGAATCCTCAATTTTAAATGGTCAGGCAGTTGCAAAAACCATGCAGGCACTCAAGCAAAAAGGCTTTGTGCCCGATGTGATTATTGGCCATGCAGGTTGGGGTGAAACGCTCTACGCTCACGACGTTTATGCCGATGCTAAACTCATTAATTACTTTGAGTTTTTCTATCGCGCACGCGGCGCAGATACCGATTTTGACCCTGAATTCCCTAATACGGCCGATGATGTTCTGCGCATTAGGACTAAAAATATCGTTAATTTATTAAGCTTGCAAGGTTGTGATGCAGGCATTAGCCCAACGAATTGGCAAAAAAGCTTATACCCAACTGAATATCAACCCAAAATATCTGTAATACACGAAGGTGTGAATACTGACTTAATGTGTCCGAAGGCAGATGCTACTTTTACGCTGCCTGATGGCCGTATTTTAAGCCGACAGCAAAAAATAGTAACTTTTGTATCGCGAAACTTAGAGCCGTATCGCGGCTTTCACACGTTTATGCGCGCGGTTGATATTTTGTGTAAACGCGACCCAGATTGCCACGTTATTATCATCGGTAGCGATGGCGTTAGTTATGGTCGCGCACCTTTGGACGCTAAAAATCATCGTGAAAAAATGCTCTCAGAGGTGAAGATAGATGAAAGTCGTGTGCACTTTACGGGTCATTTAGCCTACGCGGACTACTTAAAAGTGTTGCAAATTTCTACAGCGCATGTGTATTTAACCGTACCATTTGTATTATCGTGGTCTATGTTAGAGGCTATGGCGGTGGGCTGCATTGTAGTTGGATCAAACACCGCGCCAGTAACAGAGGTTATAGAGCACGGCAAAAATGGTTTTTTAACAGACTTTTTTGATGCACAAAAAATGGTCGATAGTATTTGTGAGGTGCTTGAAAATAACGAACAATTAGCCCATATTAGAGCTAACGCACGAAACACTATTATTGAGCGTTACCCAGTGACAAAATCAATTACGCAATATGAAGCACTATTTGCTAAGTTGTTGAAATAATTGAATGAACAATATAAAAAATTTAATAAAAAAGTCGGAGTTTTAAAAATGAAAAAGACAATCATTGCAATTTTAGTTATCGGTTTATTGCCAGTTTTAGCGCAGGCTGATCTCTATAAGTGGAAAGATAAACAAGGCCGCATAAACTATACCGATACGCCGCCACCTGCTGACATTAAGGCTGACAACTTAAAAGCTAAGCCAGCTGTGCCTAATACACCTGCAGTGGTGGCTAAAGAAGTTGGTAAAGATGGCAAAGAAACTGCCAAAGAAGGTGAAAAGAAAGACGACAGCAAGCTAGACGATGCGGCTGCGAAACGCCAAAAAATTGCTGAAGAGCAGAAAAAAGTGGATGCTCAAAAAGCTGAAGATGCAAAAATGAAAGAAGCAAACTGCAAAACTGCAAAACAAAATATGGCAAGCTTAGCAAACGGTGGACGAATTTACAGAACTAAAGACAATGGCGAACGTGAATACATGACTGATCAAGACATTAATAACGGTAGAAAATCTGCTCAACAAGAAGTAAATAAATACTGTAACTAGGTTATAAATTGTTTGGGTTTAATGGCTAGGTTTGCTTATTGGCTTTAATCACCAGCTTTAATTATTAGCCTAAAAATTTGAATAAAAGCCAGCTTAATTATTTTTTAGGCTGGCTTTTTTATTGGTTATTCACCTCATTACTCTAAATCACCGCCGCCTTTTTTCATAATTTTTCCGTCCGCTGCGCGTTGTTTTCGTACTTCTTTCGGGTCAGCTATCAACGGGCGATAAATCTCGACGCGATCCATTTGGCGCAGTGGCTGTTCAAGTTTAGTTAGCTTGCCAAAAATACCAATTTCATTCACATTCAAATCAATTTCAGGAAATTTTTGCAATACGCCAGATGCCAAAATAGCCGCTTCAGCACTTGCACCAGCCTCTACTTTAACTGGAATAATGACTTGTTTTTGTGGCAGAGCGTAAGCCACCTCCACAATTATTTTACGCGCGTCTGGCATGTTTTTACTTTCAGATTTTTATGTTGTTTTAAGCGGTTAGGCGCTAGTAAACTTTATCGGCACGCACCACAAAAGCATCTACAAACGTGTTTGCAATATGGTTAAACACTGGCGCGATAATTTTTTCTAAAAAAGGATTAGCAAAAGTGTAATTTAAACTAAATTCAATTTTGCAAGCCGTTTCATTCAGCGGTGTAAATTTCCAAGAGCCATCAAGTTGCTTAAATGGCCCGTTTTTAAGGTTGATTAACATTTGGCTTGGGTAAACCTTAATGTTTTGTGTTGTAAAGTGCTGCTTAATACCGTGATACGAAATATGTACAGTTGCAGTAGTTACCTCATCAGACCACTCAATTAAATTAACCCCACCACACCAAGGCAAAAATTGCGGATAATCTTCAACTGCATCTACCAATTCATACATTTGAGCGGCGCTGTGCATTACTAAAACAGTTTTTCGAACGACATTCATACTTTAAGAGTCAATATCCCAGTCAATACTAGCGTAAAATGCTATTTTAAGTGAAAACCAGCCAAATTACTGCAACATGAGCATCGCACAAAACAAAAAAGCTTTCTTTGATTATTTTATCGAAGATAAATATGAAGCAGGTATCGTTTTAGAAGGCTGGGAAGTCAAAGCCATTCGCGATAATCGTATTAACTTAAAAGAAGCCTACGTCATTATTCAACGTGGTGAAATTTATCTAATAGGCTGCCATGTTACACCGTTAGGCGCCGCCTCAAGCCATATACGCCCTGATGCTATACGCACCCGTAAACTACTACTTCACAACGAAGAAATCATTAAGTTAATCGCAAAGGTAGACCGCGCAGGCTACACATTAGTGCCGCTAGATATGCACTTCACCCGCGGGCGTATTAAAATACAAATCGGCTTAGCCAAAGGCAAAAAGCAACACGATAAGCGCGATACCGAAAAAGCCCGCGATTGGGATCGTGAAAAAGGCCGCATTATGCGCGCGCATAATAAGTAATTTTTTGTTCTGCAGATATCATAGAGTTAAGTATGAAAATAGCCATTACAGGCACAGGTGGCATAGGCAAGACTACGCTTGCTAATGCACTTGCTGCCGACTTTAAGATCCCTTTAATTACAGAAGATATGCAGCCGATTATTGCAGCAATGAACGCACTTAATCAGGCAAAACATAATAATAGTGATATCAAAGACACCCAACGTGCTTACCACCAAGCTTGTATCACTTGGCTAAATAACCGTTTAGCGCAGCAAAATCTTTTACCTAATTTTGTAGCTGATAGATTTGCATTTGATATATTGGCACGCTTATTAGTACCTGGTTTGCAAAAGCCGAATGAAACCTTATTGTTTAAAATAATTAGCGCTTGCAAACGCCAAGCGAATAAGCTTGATTTAATTATTATGCCCCCATTGGTGCCCCTAGCCAGCAATGACGCCCTCAACGAACAAGGTCTCAGGCGTCATAATGACATCGGCATGAAGCTTTTTTCGCAAAGTTTGAGCCGTGGTTTAATGGAGCAAATGCTAAGTGTGCCTAAGCTTTATATTCCTGTAAGCGCAAAAACGACTGAAGAGCGCGTTGCTCTGGTTAGCAGAGTGCTGCTTGAGCGTGGGCTGATTAAAAAAATTAAATTAAATGGATGAGTCAGGTGGTGACGTGAGGCGGTTACGTAAGTGGAATAGATGACGTTTATCTTACAAATTGCCGAACTAAATCATGTATTTTTAGCTCCATAAATAGTGAATATTGATAGAGGATTTCTTGTGAAAAACGTAAAAACTGTATTAGTGACATTATTGTCAATTGCTAGCTTGAGCGCATTAGCTATGGAGGCTGGTAAAGAAGCGGGTGTCACCGGTATTAAAAAAAGTGATGCTAATAAAGACGGCATGGTGAGCTTGGATGAATACTTGGCGAATGAAAAAATCAATGCTACTAAAATGTTTCAGCATATTGACGCTAACAGTGATGGCAAGCTAGACGCCGCTGAGCAAAAAGATGTGGATGCAGTGATGAAAAGCATGTACGGCGCACCAGCCATGCCTGCAGAGAAAGCCAAGTCTGGCATTAGCATGTAGTTTTACAAAATGATTAAAACGCGCAGTAAGCTTTGGGCGTATAATCATGTTTCTGTTTTTGGGGCTGACCAGGTTTCGACGTGGGTTACAAAGCAGTGCAGGGCATACCGAGGATCAGATTACCTCGTAAATACAGCTGAAACAAGTATAGTCGCAAACGACGAAACTTACGCTCTAGCAGCTTAGTCCTGCTAGACGCTGCACCACTTCTCCCGTGGGGTGGGTGGCTTTAAAAACCATCGCAGCGTCATTTACACGGGATACGTTTTACGTTGGGTTACTTAGCGTGAAATTAACCTTTAGGTAGCTCGCTTTAGCAATGCTTGTCTGTTGGTGTTCGCTAGAGTTAAATTAAACAACAAGGCTAAGTATGTAGAACTGTCTGTGGAGGGCTTGCGGACGCGGGTTCGATTCCCGCCTGCTCCACCAATTGTTTCAAAGTAACATTATTAAGGCTACCCGTTAAGGGTGGCCTTTTTAATTTGTGCAGTTGGTTAATAATGTGAAGCTGTTTGGGTTCGACAGTCTTTAAAGTTCAGGCAATCACTGCTTAATTGCATGCTAAACAAAGCGTAGCGGTTTGAGCGCATGCTTAAGATGACAGCATCGCTTTAAAGCAAGTTTGGCACATTCTCGCTGATAATTTCAATATGCTTTAACAAACATACTAAATTTCATAGCTATACGTTAGCGCATAATACTTGTACGACATATTGGGCATATAAAGGAGCATATTATGCAAGTTATCAGCTACTCAGAGGCGCGCAACTCATTAAAAAGCGTATTAGACGCTGTGAATGATAATGCAGATGCCACCATTATTAACCGCCACGATGCAGGCAATACCGTGGTGATGTCGCTAGATCATTACAGCACGTGATGGAAACATTATATTTGCTACAAAGCCCTGCTAATGCCGCGCACTTAATGGAATCGATCGTATAATTAAAAGCAGGCAAAGCCAGCGTTAAGACAGCTCGATAAAGACTAATGGCGCGGCCGCTGATATTTACTCCAAACGCCTGAGAAGATTACACTTATTGGCAAACTCAAGATAAAAAAACGCTTAAACGCTTAAACGCATTAACGTATTAACGCACTCATTGGGGCTACAGCCTTTGAGCCATTTACGGGTATAGGCAAACCAGAAGCGCTGTATGGCGATTTAACAGGTTATTGGTCTATGCGCATTGATCATTTTAATCGGCTAATATACCAGGTGACTGATACTGAGTTAATCCTTTTCACTTGTTGCTATTACTACAACAATAAAAATTCTAGATAATTTAGTTATGTTTTTGTCTTTAAAATAACCTTAACCATGTACTAACATGCTAAATATATGATTATTGAACTTTTAAAATACATTTAATTTTAGCGATTATTATGTTTTCGCAATAAATTGGCTAGGTAAAAATTCCTTACCTTTGAGATATATCACATAGACAGCTTTTATGAAAAGTGACGACGCACCTGTATATAATCTTTTTTCGAATATTCAGTGCTGTAGTTTTTATAATACTTTTTTCACGTTTATTTTATGCTACCAATTATGATAAGGTTGTAAAAAAAATATGGGTGGCCACACTTTTATATTGCCTCGGCCGCTTAATTTTCATTTTAGTTTTCGATCAAGTGTATTGAGTGAATTGGGTGAGGGAGGCTATTATCTGGGTGGCATCAACGGGAGTTATCTGGATAATTTACAGCTATTTCTCACAGGTCAAATCGAATCTTTTGCCTGAGCCAGAAGAACTTGAAAACGAATTTTGAATTTAAATCATACGATTTATCTATTCTATTTTTAATAAATCCGGTAACGACAATTCAATTTTAGTAATCATCTAAGGGTTTAAGACCTTCCCGTTTTTATACATCACATCAGGCTTCTTATTGCCGTCATTATCCCAAGTTTGCTCCAAACCATCTTTTAAACCGTTGTTAAAGGTTGATTCTGCGCG
>JANNBX010000049.1:0-2486 GCA_031385945.1 Methylophilaceae bacterium
CGGCGCGGCGCAGCAAACGCACGGTGGATATGGAAGATTTTGAAGATGCAAAAGACAAAATCTACATGGGCCCTGAGCGCCGTAGTATGGTAATGCGTGAAGAAGAGCGCTTAAATACGGCTTACCACGAGAGTGGCCATGCGGTAGTTGCTAAATTGTTACCAAAAGCTGACCCTGTGCATAAAGTAACCATAATGCCGCGCGGTTGGGCGCTTGGTTTAACTTGGCAGTTGCCAGAATTTGATCGCATTAGTAACTACAAAGACAAAATGCTAGAAGAGATTTCAATTTTGTTTGGCGGTCGTATTGCTGAAGAAGTATTTATGCACTCAATGAGTACTGGTGCGAGTAACGACTTTGAGCGTGCAACCAAGCTAGCACGTGCAATGGTTACAAAATATGGCATGAGTGATGCGCTAGGTACTATGGTCTATGCGGGTGATGAGCAAGACTCATTTTTTGGCAGTATGAGTAGCAAAACAGTTTCAGAGCTCACACAACAAAAAGTAGATGCTGAAATTAGGCGTATATTGGACGAGCAGTACAAAATTGCTAGAGATTTGTTAGAAAATAACAAAGACAAAGTGGAAGCAATGACTGCTGCACTAATGGAATGGGAAACCATTGATGCCGAGCAAATTAACGACATCATGGCGGGCAACCCACCGCGTGCGCCAAAACCTAGCCAATACACGCCAAAGCCAAGTAATACTGGTAGCGGCAATAGTGGCACAGGTATTAACCCAGCACCGCAACCCGCTACTAAAGTTTAAGTAGTATTTGTTTTAAAGCCGTATTAAGGTAACACTTAATACGGCTTTTTTACGTGCAAATAATCTTGAGGAAATAGCTCTAAATAGGTGAATATGATTTTTAATTGCGGCAATTATCAACTGGATTTATCAACCCCCAAAGTGATGGGCATTGTGAACGTTACACCTGATTCTTTTTCAGATGGCGGCAAATATGTTTCAACCAATCAAGCGGTTGAGCATGCTTTAAAGCTTATTGAAGAGGGCGCAGACATACTAGACATTGGCGGCGAATCAACACGCCCAAACGCGACACCAGTAGGTTTAGATGAGGAGTTAAAACGCGTTATTCCCGTGATTGAAGCACTGGTGAAGCGCACTCAAGTGCCGCTCTCGATTGACACTTATAAGCCACAAGTCATGCAAGCTGCTATTCAAGCGGGTATTCATATTGTGAATGATGTGCGCGCTTTACAAGAAGAACACGCTTTGCAAATAGTTGCTAAATCAAATGTGGGCGTTTGCTTAATGCATATGCAAGGTACACCGCAAACCATGCAGGTAGATCCGCAATATGATGATGTGGTGATTCAAGTCAGCCAGTTTTTAAACGCACGATTAGACGCTTGTATTCAAGCAGGTATCGCTAAAAATCGTATTCTACTCGACCCTGGCTTTGGCTTTGGCAAACGCACTGTGCATAATATTGCGTTATTAAAATCGTTGAACAGCATCCAGTTGCTTGGTCAGCCTTTGTTAGTGGGTTTGTCGCGCAAATCTGTGCTGGGTGCAATCACTGGACTTGATGTTGATACTCGGTTGCACGCAAGTATCGCTGCATCGGTGATTGCCGCAATGAAAGGCGCGAATATTGTGCGCGTGCATGATGTTAAAGCCACTGCTGATGCTTTGAAAGTAGTCACCGCGGTTATCTAAATTAGCCGCTTTTTGTGTGCTGAATTATAATACGCGCTATGAGAAAATATTTCGGCACTGATGGTATACGCGGTCGCGTAGGCAACTTTCCAATTACACCTGACTTTGTGATGCGTCTTGGCTACGCTGCCGGGCGTGTGTTAGCGCTAAACTCGGGGGCAACACATCCAACCGTTTTAATCGGCAAAGATACGCGTATTTCAGGCTATATGCTAGAAGCAGCGCTTGAAGCCGGCCTAACGAGCGCAGGTGTTGATACATTACTCACAGGGCCTATGCCAACGCCGGCTATTGCCTATTTGACACGAGCACTGCGTGCGCAAGCGGGCGTTGTGATTACTGCTTCACACAACCCTTTTGAAGATAACGGTATTAAGTTTTTTTCAAGCTTAGGTCTAAAGTTAGATGATGCGATTGAAGCGGCGATTGAGGCTGAATTAGACCAGCCTTTTGTGTGCATGCCTTCAGATAAGCTGGGTAAAGCCCGCCGAATTTCCGACGCGCCAGGCCGATATATTGAGTTTTGCAAAAGCACGTTTCCAAATCAGCTTGATTTGCGCGGCTTAAAAATTGTGCTCGATTGTGCGCATGGCGCTACCTACCATGTTGCACCTCCTGTGTTGTAGCAGCAATAACATAGCAATATAGAAATAATACATCAACAATACAATATTATTACTAATACTACATTTAATCAATCATTATTATTATTAATATTATAACTACGATGGGTATTGATGTTTCTCATAAACAAATTAGTTACTGTATTTTTGGTGTAACTTTATCAGAGCTAAACAA
>JANNBX010000051.1:0-8997 GCA_031385945.1 Methylophilaceae bacterium
TCTGCTTGTTTTAACGCCGTTGGGCAAAGACCAAACTGGCGTTTAAAAGCACGGCTAAAATGTGACATATCATTAAACCCCCATTTAAACGCAATTGTAGAAACGCTTTGATGCGGCATATTCAGAATATCTTGATAACACTTTTCCATTCTAAGCGCCCAAACATAGCGCATAAGCGAGGTGTTTTCGTCTTGAAATAAATCATTGATATAACGGGGTGATAGGCGCGTACCTGCTGCAATCATGGTGGTATCTAGTAACGGGTCTGTTAAATACCGTTTTACAAAATCTTTTACTAACTGAAGCGAAAGAGAACGACTACGTGAAAGCGTGAAGTTTTGTGGTCGCACAGAAGTGAGCGCGAGTGTAAGCAAATTAAGCGATTGCTCTGATAATGCAGAAAACTCATGGCTGACTAACTGCTCTACTTGATTAGCGGCCGCCTGAATAAAATGCGTTGTCACCGCACCCACACCTGTTTTACCTGACACAGCCAAGGCTGTGCAATGCTCAATACCGGCTATTCTGTCGCGCATTATTTTGCGCGGTATTGAGATTAAAAGCTTAGAAAAACCAGTAGAAGAGTGAATGCGATGTGGTCTGGTTGCGTCATAAATAGTGATGTCGCCTGGTTGCAAAAAAACCTCCCTGCTATTTTGCTCAAGCGAGTATGTTCCTGAAAGTAAAACCACAGCTAAATAATTATCTTGGCTCACTTTACTGGGCTCACGTGGTAGCCGCTCTATGGTTAGCCCGCGCGATTTAATGACAGATAACCGACAATCTTGCCAGCCATAAAATGTTGTTTCATTAAACAAATGTCCATCACTAGGCGGTGTGATTTTCACGCGAGTGTATTCTTGGCAAATCATATCTTGCAGCCAATCTCGTCTTTCACGCGCTTGGATATCCGCCGTTGAAAGCACCATGCTTTTTTAGCAGCACATGCTTCAACGGAAAGTTTGTGATTACGCAAAATGCCCAGCCTTTGTCATGTGTTTGCCTAGAAAAAGTGTCACGTGATGAACACCATGTTAAAAGTTGTTGGTTGATCTGTAAACAAACAAACCACCGTTTCAGTCAAGTCAAGACACCGTTTGAACACAGCAACTGACAGGTCATCACTTTACACTGCCTAAAAATAACAACTTTTAGGGGAGAGTAACGATGCAACAAACAGATCAACACGCAGGGAATATTGTGCTTATTCGCGGTGCCGCATTATGGATACTCATGGCGCTAGTTTTAGCTTGGTGTATGGTTGGCTTAAACCTTGGTGTCACGCCGCTTAAAGCGATATTTACTGGCAAGTTTATGCGTTTGCTGCAAGCGCATATCGATTTTTTACTGATGAGCGCACTCATTTTGGGCTATTACGCAACCAAAATACCACTACCTTGGCATGTGCGCTGGGCAATGGTTGTAGGCGCATTCACCAACTCCAGTTTGTTTTTATTGATGGCGATATTTCCAGTTTTAGATAACCCAAAAGTGCCGCCGCCACAGCTTTTTCAAATGTATTTATTCGCAAGCCTGATTACCACCAGTTACGGCTTTGGCAAGGGTGCGGCGATTATTTTTAAATCAACTTTTAAAGCTTAGCTGTGAGTTTTCGTAGCAATATTGCAATGCGTTACGCAATCATTTTTAAAAAACATTATGATTTTATTTGTTTGTTTATTGCGCTAGTTTTGTTACTGATTGCTATTAGCCAGCCATCAGTCAATATGAAGCAGCAACAACAAAATTATTTGTTTATTGTTGATATCACGCAAAGCATGAATGTGCCAGACATGATGTGGCAAGGTGAGTCTTTGAGCCGGCTTGACTATGCAAAACAACTGCTAAAAGACACAGTAAAAACGCTGCCTTGCGGCTCAAAGGTTGGCTTGGGTGTCTTTTTTAAAACAACCCCAGCGTTACTTTATACCCCGATTGAAACCTGCTCAAATTACGACATTTTTATCGATACGATTGATCATTTAGATTGGCGCATGGCATCACAGGGGAGTAGCAATATACGGGTAGGCATTTCCTCAATCGACTCGCTACTCACTATTAGTCAGGATGATATCGCGCAGGTTATTTTTTTGACAGATGGCCAAGAAGCACAACCGCTTAATATATTCACCAAAACTAAGATAGCTAAGCTTAATCATCAACATGCTTGGTTAATTGTTGGTGTAGGTGGCAACAACCCCACGCCGATTCCGAAATTAAATGATAAAAATGCAGTGATTGGTTATTGGTCAACCGATGCTATTAAATTAAGCCCCGCTTCAAATGTGGATGAGGGCAGCAACGGTGGCAGAGACAACTCGATTGCAACTGAAACTTATGAATATTATTTATCGCAACTAGATGAAAATTACCTTAAAGAATTGAGCGCAGATATTGGCGCGCATTATTTAAGAGCGGGCACTCACGAGGCATTAATTGAGGCCATCAACAAGCAGCCTTCAACGCTTCGCCTAACTACTAACATCAAACTAGATTGGGTTTTTGCCTTAGCAGCTTTGCTCGTATTTATTGGCAGCTACATTCCAACTTTATTACTAAATATCGGCAAGCTAAATCTTTAATCACTAAAAAAGTTTTGATTAGTGATTTAGTTTGCGCGCACAGCATGCGGTTGTTTTGATTTTCTGTCATAATTTGTAACAAAACTTACAAATTAAAATAAAATATACAGAACGGTATATTTTTGATAGTATTTCATCAACTATTTTTCATCTTATAAATTAAATAAACAGGATAACTCGATGAGTGACGGTCAATTAAGTGATTGGCGCGCACATGCGCTCAATTTAGAAACCGAAGTCAACAAAGTAGTCGTTGGTCAACAAAACCCTATACGCTTGATTACTACAGCCATCTTTGCGCGCGGTCACGTATTGCTCGAGGGCGATGTAGGTGTAGGTAAAACCACATTATTGCGTGCTTTTACACGTGGTATTGGTGGTGGCTACCAACGTATTGAGGGCACGATCGACTTAATGCCAAATGACTTGGTTTACCACACTTATTTAGGTGAAGACGGCAAGCCGCACGTGAGCCCAGGGCCACTATTGATGTCTGGCGAAAATTTAAGCGTATTTTTCTTTAACGAGATAAACCGCGCGCGCCCACAAGTGCACTCATTGCTATTACGTGTGATGGCTGAGCGCTCATTGACTGCGTTTAACTCTGAGCACTACTTTCCACACATGTTAGTGTTTGCTGACCGTAACCAAGTAGAAAAAGAAGAAACATTTGATATTCCATCTGCGGCGCGTGACCGTTTTATGATGGAGATTCCAATTGTTGTGCCAAGTGACGCGGCGATTATGGAGTCTTTAGTGTTTGACACTAAATTTCATAACGTTGATGCTTTGGTAGACCGAGTACAAGCGGGTGTATTACAGTTTGATCAACTGAATGCGTTTTCTGCCACTTTGCAAAATACAGTAACAGCCAGCCTAACGCTTAAAGATTATGCTCTGAATTTATGGCGCGCAACTAAGGAGCCAGCAGCTTTTGGCGTTAAAGTAGATAACGTAGATATGAAGCGTTTGGTCGTTTCTGGCGCGAGTCCGCGTGGCATTGCTATGATGATGCGCGCGGCTCGGGTGAATGCATGGTTAAACAATCGCGAGGCTGTGTTGCCTGATGATATTCATGCGGTTTTTCACGCGACGATTGCACACCGTTTGGTATTTAGCCCCGTGTATGAAATGCGTCGTAATGAAATTGGGCGTGAGTTACTGACCAACATCATTAACGCCGTTGCTGCGCCTTAATGTTGCTACGTCTTAATGTTGCTGCGCCTCAAATGTTGTTACAACAAAACATTGCAGCACCATCATATTGATGTCATCACAACCGCTACTTTATTTTAAACACGCAACATGAACCTTGATGAAATACAGCAGTTCTACTACTCAATTGGCTGGCGTTCACGCGCTCGCCATCCGGGTAGCCATAATAGTAACCAGCGCGGTATGGGGATGGAGTTTCGCGGACATACAACGCTGCTGTCATACCCTGATCCACGGCGCATTGATATACGCCAAACCATACGCGACCCACTTGAGCAAGTGCATGTGCGTATTTTTAACCAGAAAAGTATTAGCCCAATTTACGCGCTATGTGATTTATCGGCATCCATGAACTTTGGCAGTTATCAACGCAAATTAGCGATTGCGTCAGATATTGTTAAGTCGATTGCACAATCTGCTAGCCATGCAGGTGACCCCTTTACCTTTATTGGTTTTGATGAACAAATACGTGAAGATTGGCAAACACCTGCGTCATTTAAGCCGCACCAAGCTATTGAAATGGCTAATAAGCTTAAAGACTATCATCCTAAAGCGCAGGGCAGCCAAGGTTTGCTCGATATTTTGCGATACCTAAATCGTGAGCGGAGTTTAATATTTTTAATTTCAGATTTTCACATGCCACTTAACGAGCTTGAAACAGCAATGGGTCAATTATTGCGCCACCATGTGGTGCCAATTGTGCTGTGGGATAAAGGTGAATATGAAGACTTACCTAATTTTGGCATTACCAATATTACAGATGCAGAAACAGGCGCAAGACGTACACTATTTTTAAGAAAAGATTACAAGCAACGTATTATCGCAAGCTTTGAAGCCCGTAAAGAAGCGATTAAAGCGTTATTTATGCAGTTTGATTCACCACCAATTTTTCTTGAGAGCGAGTTTGATGCAGATACGCTTACTGAATATTTTCACCAATTTATTGCGGCTTAACCTCATGAAATTCTCAAGTTTACACTTAAAAAATCTACTGTCGCTTATACTGCTAATAACGCTTGCTTTGAGCCACCAGCAAAGCTTTGCACTCGCTGAAGGCACGTTATTACTACCTAATGTACCAGATGGTATTGTTAAAATGACCAGCGTAGAACCCACGCGCGATGTAGGCTATACCGTTGGCGATATTTTAAAACGTGTCATTACACTTGAGGTTAAAAAGCCTTACACCTTGGTGGATACATCAGTGCCTATCGTAGGTTATGAGCGTCGCTACAAGGGCCAAGTGATTGGCATTGACGTGAGTAATATTAAATTTAGCCAGTCAGAAAACGACCAAAATAATATCTACGTGATGGATATTGACTACCAAGTGCTCACCAACAATGTAGTAGCTAAACCAGCGGCACTTCCTGCCGAAGTGCTTACAATCAAAGTAATTAACAATAAAGGCAAATCTGATCTTTTTCAGTACCGCGTACCCAGTTGGAATTTTAGAATCTCTCCATTAGCGGTGTTTGGCTCAGTTAAAATTGAACAAGACATGAGTGGTTTACGTGGGCCATTGGTGCTTGATAGCAGCACTAACGAGCAAAACCGTATCATTGCATTAGCTATATTTGGCCTAGCGTTATTGGGTTTATTGTATATTTTGGGTAATCGCGCATGGTTGCCACGTATGGGTGCGCCATTTGCTAAAGCGCTACGCGACTTACGTAAGCTGCCGAATACGCCAAATGGTGTACAGCAAGCGGTTTCACGCTTACACTTTGCGTTGAATAAAACGGCAAATCAAATTGTGTTTCATCACAGTTTAGATGATTTTTTAGAAATTAAGCCTGCGTTTGTGCCATTAAAAGCAGATTTAATTACTTTTTTTGAGGTATCGCGCCATACATTTTTTGAGTCCACTCAAACACAAACCATCTCACTAAACTGGCTAAAAAGCTTTGCGCGCCGTGCCCGCGATTGCGAACGCGGCCTAACACCTAACCCCGTTAAATAAAGCGCGCTCATATGATTTTTTATAACGCATGGGTACTATGGTTTTTGCCGCTGGCATTACTGCCGCTATTGCTAGAGCGCAGTCACACCAGAAACTACTCCTGGAACAGCATGTTACCAGCGGACCCCTTGTCTGATATTTTAGGCATTATTTTAAAAGCGCTTGCAGTGTTAGCACTCACTTTTGTCATTCTAGGTTTGTCTGGCCCACATACTTCAGAGCAAAAAATAGAGAAAATTGGTGAAGGTGCACAAATTGCGTTAGTGCTAGATCGAAGCGCTAGTATGGACGATGCGTTTTCAGGTGGCGGAATTGACGGTAAAGTAGGTGAAAGTAAATCAGCCGCTGCCAGCCGCTTAATGACCGCCTTTGTAAAGCAGCGCAAAAACGACATGATGGGCATGATTACTTTTAGTAATTCCGCCATGTATGTTTTACCATTGACAGAAAATCGTGAAGCAGTATTAGCGGCAATTGCCGCAACAAATGGTAACTCGCTGTTTCAAACCAACATTGGCAGTGGCTTAACCTCTGGTGCAGGGTTATTTGATGGCGTGCCAGACTCTGGCTCACGAGCAATTATTTTGCTCTCAGACGGTGCAGGCCGTGTGCCCGCTAATACTCAACAAAAACTCAAAGAATGGTTTGAGCGACTAAATTTAAGTATTTATTGGATTGTATTGCGCCAACCGGGTGGCATTAGTATTTTTGATGAAAAGTTTAAGCCAGATGAAGATAAGGCTTTACCAGCTGAGATTGAACTCAATAACTTTTTTAAATCGCTTAAAACGCCTTTTAATGCGTATGAGGCTGAAGACCCAAAGACGCTAGAAAAAGCCATTAACGACATTAACCAAAAAGAGCGCAAACCCATTAAATATATGCAGCGTATTGCAGGGCATGAATTTACGCAACTTTGCTACTTACTTGCTGCATTCATGTTGTTATTGCTACTCAGCGTTAAATATTTGGAGATGAGAACATGGCGACAAGCCTAATAGATACCAGTATTGCACCACCAAAAAAGCGTGGCTTATCGTCAAAAACACTGACGATTATTCTGATTGTTATTGCGGTGATTGCAGCAATTTTTGTTGCGCTCGAAACAAAGCGTATTGATGAAATTAAAGCTTTTAACCTAGCGGTAAGCACAGGTAAAACACCAGAAACTGACACAGAAAGCCTAGAAGCTAAATTTTCAGGCGCGTATTGGTTGGGTCAAAAGGGCAAACTAAAAGAGTCTGCGTTAATTTTAAGTAACCTACTGCCAAAAGCTAAAGAAAACCAAAAAGCGGCGATGTATCACAACATTGGTAATATGTATTTTTTACGTGGCCTAGCGCTCAACGGTACTAACAATACCGTACGTGATGAAGCAGAATACTTGCTGCGCCAAGCTAAAGCCGCTTATGTGAGCTCGCTAAAAACAGATAATACCAACTATAAAACCAAGCATAATTTAGACCGTATTTTAACCATGTTGCCAGGCACACCATCGCCTGGCGTAGGTGGTGATGAAAAAGCAGGTTTGATTATGGGTAATATTCCAGTTGGCTTGCCATAAGCATGACTATTTAAAATGAAAAAAATATTTAATTATTTACGCCACCGTCGTGACAGTGCCATGCTACTGGCCGCTTTGGTTTGCTTAGTGTTAGCGATCATTAAACCAACGATTCCGCTCAAACATAATATTTACAGCTATATTTTAGTTGCTGATATTTCGCAAAGTATGAACGTAATTGATACCACACTTGACGGCAAACCCGCTAGCCGCATGGCCTACACACAGCGCATGATGCATGATGTGATTGCCTCGCTACCTTGTGGCACTAACGTGAGTATCGGCTTATTTGCTGGCGTGAGTGTGGCGGCACTTTATACACCGATTGAAGTATGTAGTAACTTTGAGGCGCTACAAGATACGGTAGACCACCTAGATTGGCGCACAGCGTGGTCTGGTAACACACGCATACGCGAAAGTTTATTTTCCCTTGCGCGCGTAATTCGTACTTTTCCAGAGTCCGCCCAAGTTGTTTATTTTACAGATGGCGAAGAAGCACCAAAACTTCATGCTTTTAACACTAAAGATTTAGCTGGGTTTCAAGGAGCTAGTGGTTGGTTATTCGTCGGTATCGGCGACCCAAGCAAAGGTACGGCGATCCCTAAATTTGATGAACAAAATCAACTGATTGGCTACTGGTCGAACGGCTCATTTGCCATGCAACCTGGTATTGCTCAAATTTCAGAGGCTAACCTTGGCACACGAAATGATGATGTAGCTGGTGAAAACGACCGTTTTTTATCGACTGTTGATGAAGCTTATTTAAAAGCCATGACCAAAGAAATTGAAGCTAGTTATGTATTGGGTAGTAGTTTAGACAACGTAATTCAAGCGATGAAAAAACAAAAACCTGCACGTAATGAAGTTGCACCATTCGTATTGAGCCCAATATTGGCGGTGTTGGCTGGCTTGTTTGTCATTGCTGCCTATTTGCCTAAACATCCAATCACTTTTGCAAAGTCAACAATGCAAGAAACATTGCGACGCTTTAAGTTAAAAACTTAATCAGTTTTACGCCATTTAAGCCACGCACGCAGTTGCCGAGCATTATTTTGCTCAGTATTAAATGGCGTAATAATCACCGTCAAATACCTGCCTAGCCACTGATTATCTAGCTTTTTAACGCACAAAACTGTTAAATAAACTGAAACAAATGTTTGAGCGCAAACATCAACATCATGCACCTCGCCGTTATTTTGATAAATGTTTAACTGCTGTTGATGATTGACCGAAACGGCATTCACACTACTTAGCAAGGTGAGCCAAGCGTACTGTCTAGACACATAGATAGACTGAAAAACCACTACAACGCTCACTACTATTTTTACCAACCAAATGAGCGGCAATAACCATATAATCAGCATTGTTAAGGTTGCAAGGCTCACAAAAATACTGACCAACATCATACTAGGCTTGAAAAATAGGTTAATTGGCTGCATTTAAATGCTATTGTAGCGCCAAACAAACGTGTAATTAGGTAATGAAAATAATATGACAACTCAACCATGGCAGGCATTTATTGCCACCCAAACAGCTCAAGCAGTTTATGACTCACACGCTAATGTGATGATTGATTTAAGCCATCTAGGTTTATTGCAATTGTCAGGTGATGACCACTTAGATTTCATTCAAAAACAAGTCACTAATGATATCAATTTATTAGATGGTAACAA
>JANNBX010000073.1:0-4162 GCA_031385945.1 Methylophilaceae bacterium
ATCTGGACGACCGGGAAGTTTCCGGCGTGTCGGCCGATATCTATGTCCGAGTGTAGAAAGAAGTTTCCGGACAGCAATCTCTGGTCTTGTGTTTTCGCCCTTAATCGCGCGCATATTTGGCGCAGGGCTAGTCACTGATGCATTTTTTGTTGCGTTTAAAATTCCTAATCTGTTGCGTCGTTTATTCGCTGAGGGCGCGTTTTCACAAGCGTTTGTGCCCGTATTGTCAGAGTACAAGAACCAACGCACTGTGCCTGAAACGCATGCTTTAATTAACAGTGTAGGCAGTTTGTTATTGGTTGCTTTGTTAATTGTTACCATCATTGGCGTGATTGCTGCACCTATTATCGTGGCGATTAGTGCGCCAAATTATGTAGGCCAGGCTGATAAATTTGGTGTGACTGTTGATTTATTACGCGTTACGTTTCCCTATATTTTCTTTATTTCGCTCGCCTCACTTGCGGGTGCTGTTTTAAATGCGTATCAGCGTTTTTTTGTGCAAGCTTTTACGCCTGTATGGCTTAACGTTTCGTTTATTGTAGCTGCCTTATTTTTCGCGCCTTACTTTAATCCTCCTATTATGGTGCTGGCGTGGGCGGTATTTATTGGCGGCGTGTTGCAGTTAGCGTATCAAATTCCTTATTTACTTAAAATTGGTTTTATTCCCAAATTTACTTGGAACCCAAAAGACGAGGGCGCAAGGCGTATTTTAAGGCTGATGGCACCGGCTATATTTGGTGTATCAATTGCGCAGATTTCATTGTTAATTAACACTATTTTTGCGACTTTTTTAGTGACTGGCAGCGTAAGCTGGCTTTATTATGCAGACCGCCTAATGGAGTTTCCCACTGGGATATTGGGCGTGGCGCTGGGTACAATTTTGTTGCCGAGCTTATCAAAATCGGTAGCAGATAAAGACACGATTGAATATTCCAAACTGCTAGATTGGGGTTTACGCTTGACCTTTATTTTGGCAGCACCTGCCGCTGTGGCATTGGCTGTGCTGAGCGCACCTTTAGTGATTTGCTTATTTCATTACGGCGCATTTAAGCCGCATGATGTATTGATGACTCAGCAGGCTTTAGTTGCTTACAGCCTAGGCTTGTTGGGATTAATTTTAGTTAAAGTCTTAGCGCCTGGCTTTTATGCGCGACAAAATATTAAAACACCTGTGAAAATCGCTATTTTTACTTTGGTTGCGACACAAGTAATGAATCTGCTTTTTATCAGTAGTTTAAAACACGCTGGCTTAGCGCTCTCAATCGGCCTGGGTGCCTGTATCAACGCGGGGTTATTGTATTATCATTTGCGCAAAAGTGATATTTACGTGCCCAAAGCAGGGTGGGGAAAGTTTATTGTGAAGCTAATTGTGGCATTGATCATCATGGCAGTGGTGTTGTTTTTTGCTGCCGGAAGCGCGGCTGATTGGTTGCAATACCGTTTATCACACCGCTTATTGATGATGAGCGGCTTGGTAACACTAGGCGCGGCAGTTTATTTTGCTTGTCTTTGGCTATTGGGCTTTAGATTGGCTGACTTCAAACATAAAGCCATTATTTAGTATGCAAGTGTTCAGACATCTTCCCATTTGTATGCCAACACCATTGGCCTTGGCTATTGGCAATTTTGATGGCATGCACTTAGGCCACCAAGCTTTATTGGCGAGCTTAATAGAAACCGCTAAAAGCAAAGGCCTAACACCCGCTGTTTTGACTTTTGAGCCGCACCCACGTGAGTTTTTTACCCCTATGAATGCGCCAGCTAGGCTCTGTAATTTGCGTGAAAAACTAGAGTATTTTCAAGCAGCCGGTGTTGAAAAAGTGTTTGTTTGTCATTTTAATCAACGTTTTTCCAGTATTTCTGCAGGTGATTTTATGCAGATTACTTTACGCCAACAAATGAACGCAAATACTATATTGGTGGGTGAAGACTTTAAGTTTGGTGCGAAACGCGCAGGCAATGTGGCTGATTTTAAAGCAGCAGACTTTGACTTAATTAGCCTGCCGCGGGTCGATTTAGCCAATGCTAACTTAATTGCAGAGCGTGTTTCTAGCACCCGTGTACGCAATTCACTCGCAACTGGTGATTTGAATTTAGCCAAACAATTGCTGGGTCGCAACTACAGCATTAGCGGCAAAGTAGTACACGGCGCAAAACGTGGCCGCCAGCTGGGTTTCCCCACTGCTAATATCCACATGAAGCACGAGCGGCCTGCCTTAACAGGTGTTTATGCAGTAAAATTGAGTGCAACTCAATTTCAAAATCAGCAATTAGATGGTTTAAATGCAGTTGCAAATTTGGGTGTACGCCCCACCATTACAGGTGTGCCTAAATTACTGTTAGAAGTGCATATCCTTGATTTTAATGGTGATTTGTATGGCAGGCACGTGCATGTAGAGTTTTTACACAAAATTCGTGATGAAATGAAGTTTGATGGATTAGACGCGCTAAAAGCGCAAATTGGCCAAGATGTAGTAGTGGCTAGAAATTATTTTAATGCCTTAAATAAAGAACAAATGAAATAAATAACATGACCGATAACGCGAACAAAGAACTAAGCAAATATAAAATCAATCAGCCAGAAACGCCGTTTCCTATGCGTGGCGATTTAGCTAAGCGTGAACCTGCTTGGCTAAAACAATGGCAAGAAAAAAAGCTTTATGAGCGTATTCGCACTTCACGCAAAGGTGCAAAAAAATTCATTCTGCATGATGGCCCACCGTATGCCAATGGCGACATTCATATCGGCCACGCGGTGAATAAAATCTTAAAAGACATCATTATTAAATCTAAAACGTTGAGCGGGTTTGATGCGCCCTACGTACCTGGTTGGGATTGCCACGGTTTGCCGATTGAGTTGGTGGTAGAAAAAGCGCACGGCAAGAATATAGAGCCAGCTAAATTTCGTGAGTTATGTCGCGCATATGCAGCCGAACAAGTAGAGCGCCAAAAGAAAGACTTTATTCGTTTAGGCGTGTTGGGCGATTGGGATAACCCATATCTCACCATGGATTTTAAAACTGAAGCTGACATCATGCGCGCTTTGGGTGAGATTCAACAAAATGGTTATCTGTATCAAGGCAGCAAGCCTGTGCACTGGTGTGTGGATTGCGGCTCAGCATTGGCAGAGGCTGAGGTTGAATACGAAGATGTAAATTCGCCTGCCATTGATGTGGGTTTTAAGGTTGTTGATAACGCTGCTTTAGGCAAAGCATTTGGATTGGCAAAAGTTGAAGGTGATGCTTATGCTGTTATTTGGACAACGACGCCTTGGACGCTGCCAGCAAACCAAGCAGTATGCGTTAATAGAAAGCTAACGTACTCACTCGTAAAAACTTCTGACAAGTACCTAATTCTGGCAAAAGATCTTGTTGAGAATGCAATGTCTCGATATGGAGTTTCGGATTATCAGGAAGTAGCGACTTGCCTAGGTATTCAATTGGCTGATACTACGGTCATTATTCCCTCAGAGGGTGAGCCTGCATGGTCGTCTGGTGAAGAGACGGCCTTATGGTTGCAGCACCCATTCGACAATCGTACAGTACGTTTTTTCGAAGGCGACCATGTGACAACCGATGCCGGTACTGGCCTGGTGCATACCGCCGCTGCGCATGGTAATGACGACTGGTTGGTAATGCGCTATTACTCAAATGAAAAACCGCGTATTTTAATGGGTGGTGATGGTAAGTTCTTTAATAGTGAGTTAGTTGAGTTTGAGCCTATTCGTGGACTAGACCGCAAAGAAGCCAATAAGGTGATTTTGGCAGCCATGACAGAAAGTGGTGCTTTGCTCGCGAGTGCGCGCTTAAATCATAGTTTTCCACATTGTTGGCGTCATAAAACGCCATTAATGCAATTGGCTACGCACCAATGGTTTATTGGCATGAATGCACAAGACGCTGCTGGAAAAAGCTTGCGTGAACACGCCAATAAAGCCGTTGATGCAACTGAGTTTTTCCCAAGTTGGGGTAGGGCGCGTTTAGAAGCGATGATTAAGAATCGCCCAGATTGGTGCGTATCGCGCCAACGTAACTGGGGCGTACCGATGCCGTTCTTTGTGCATAAAGAAACGGGTGAGCCGCATCCAAAAACGGCTGAACTATTAGAGCAGGCTTGTTTGCTGGTTGAAAAAACAGGTGTTGAAGCTTGGTTTAGTCTAGAT
>JANNBX010000087.1:0-2775 GCA_031385945.1 Methylophilaceae bacterium
AGCAGCAGAAGCTAAGCTCAAACCTTCAGATACACGAGCGCGAATAGTAAAATCTTGATAAGCAGGAATTGCAACTGCAGCCAAAATACCGATAATTGCAACAACAATCATCAGCTCAATTAACGTAAAACCTTTTTGTACTTGTTTCATCATTTTAAAACTCCTAGATTAAAATTAAACTTCATAAAAGCAACCATGTTTAATTGCTTATAACTAAACATTGTCTTGAATGTACATTAGCAATTCATGTGCCAACTACATAAACCATTGTTTTTAATGTTATTTTAAGCTTTAACATAATTTTTATGATAATTTAAGCGACAAAAAAGCGGAGGTTAACTCCGCTTTTTAAGTTTTAACTGACAAATTTTGTCAGTATGAAAAGTTGTGATGACTATATTTGGCTATCTAAACACCATGCTTTAGAAAAATTTACCAAAACAAAATCCAAAAATACACCACTTTTTAGCAGGTTGATCACCTGCTATTACTTTCCCTCAGCCACCTTTTTCAAGTTTGGCAAGCCAGCATCAAAAACACCTGTTACTGCAGCAACGGCAGATGCATCATCTTGGCCAGCTGGAATAGGTGGGTTTAATGTATATTTACGATAAAAACGACCTACCCAAGTAACGGTAGATTCATTTGCATTTGCACCCGCTTTAACTTGCATAGTACCCACATAGTCTGTCACTGGTAACACAGTGTCTGTAGTCATGTAGTATTTAATTTTCATTTCATCATCTTTGGCAAAGCTTAAATACTCAACAATTGTACCGCCACCTTTTAAGTTAAGCGTACGGTAAGTTGTAGGCTTGCCATCTGGATCGTTTTTGTTTTCTAGCTTTGTGCTAACAACAGCAGGATGCCATTTTTGCATACCGCCAAAATCTTTAACAATCGCCCAAACTTTTGCAGGTGGCGCGCTAATTGTAACTATCTTCTCTACTTTTTGTGGAGTAGGACCGTGCGCGATAGCCAATAAAGGCATTGTTGCAAATGCGATTGCTGCGAATAACTTTTTCATTATTAAAACTCCTTGATTAAAAATAAACACTTAGAACAACTAAAAATAATAACATGATTTTTAAAAACTACTGATTTTGTCAGTTAAGCATTGTTGGTCTGCTAATCTGAGCCTATATGTAAACTAACTTGTTTTAAGTTTAAATCTAGTCTTGCAATATAAAATTGCCAAAAGCGCGACTTTGCCTACCCGTTTTAATTGTTTGCATAACTTTATAGCTACTTGCATCAATAACTGTCACGCTGTCATCCAGCCAGTTCGCTACGTAAACCCTATTTAATTTTTTGTCATATTGTATTCCCTCGGGGTTGCCACCTACTGAAATATTCTTAATCACTTTATTGAAATTTAAATCAATAACCGAAACATCATCACTTTGCGTATTACTCACGAACAAATAACGATTATCTGGCGAAATAGTTACACAATATGGATGTTCTCCAACTTCAATATTGATCGTAACACCTGAGTCGATGTTGATTCTTGATACGCTATTGCTATAGACGTTAACAGCATAAAGCTCGGAACCATCCTCATTGATTGTTATACCAAAAGGATGCTTCTCAGTATTAAACCGTTTTTTTACTTTGTATGTATTAGTATCAATAGCAACAACTTGGTTACTATCACGTGCAGCTACATATATTGTTTTACCTGTAGGATCAACAATAAGCCCCGCGGGCGCCTTGCCTACAGATATTTCCCCTACAACCGCATAACTTACAGCATCAAAAGCAACAATTTTGTCAGCATACCAATCAGCTACATAAAACGTTTTGTTATCCGGTGAAACTGCCGCTCCAACTGGCGACCCTTTAAAGTTAAGCGTCTTGATAATCTTTTCATTGGCTATATTGATAATAGAAATAGTCTGTGCATCTACATTTGTAACAAATACTTTGCCAATTTTTGCAGCAATTGCTACGCCAACCGCACCTTCACCAGTTTTAATTGTGCTGAGTATAGTGTTATTGATATTATTAATTACCGAAACGCTACCATCTGCTTGGTTGGTAATATAGGAAACCCCGGCATTGGCTTGACTAAGCGATAAAGCCAAAGTAATAAGGATTGCTGAAAATTTGAAATTGATAGTTAACATTATTGAATTAGAACGTTGAGTTTGTGAGTAAGTTGACAGTAACTAGACATATTGTACTTAAGAGAATTTAAATCCCGCAAACGCAAGCTTATTTCAAATATATCCAAATAACAATTGACCCATAAGCGAGACCTTGCTATAGTCTCACTTCTCGGCGACATGTATACAAGTGTTTCCGAAAATCGGACGCGGGATGGAGCAGTCTGGCAGCTCGTCGGGCTCATAACCCGAAGGTCACAGGTTCAAATCCTGTTCCCGCAACCAAAGAATTTGTAAGTAGTTTTGAGTCGCAAAAAATGTTTTAAATAAAGTCTTGACGAAGTTTAAAACCTCTATATAATGCGCACCTCGTTACGAAATAACGCAAGTTAGATTGAAGCGAAACAGAATAAAAAGTAAGTGATTGCGCGGTTTTAGATTATTAAATTAACTTAGATTCAAACGATGATTTACGGCAGTAAAAAGTAGATTCGCTACTATAAAAAGGTCACTGCTCTTTAACAAGATGAACAACTGATAGGTGTGAGTGCTTGTGTGATGAGGACAACTCAGAATACAAGTCTTAACACCTTGAATGAAACTTTAGTAAAACGACGCATTTAGCAATAGATGCAAAATATACCTAACGATTCATTTGAGAAAATAT
>JANNBX010000175.1:0-1594 GCA_031385945.1 Methylophilaceae bacterium
GTTGTCGTTTAATGTCACGCGCTCTTGTACGACAACAGCATCGCAACCTACTGGTAGCACTGCGCCTGTCATTATGCGCACACATTCACCAGCGCTAACGCTACCAACATAAGGTTTGCCAGCAAATGCTGTGCCGATTACTTTTAGCGCGCCACCAAAATTTAGCGCGCCACCAAAATATTGTGCCGCGCTAAATGCAAAACCGTCCATTGCAGAGTTATTAAAAGCCGGAACATTGAGTGGCGAAACAATATCTGCCGCTAATACTCTGCCTAAACTAGCGCGTATATTTAAACGCTCAGTTGTGTTGACTGGCGTTAAATAGTCTTTGATAAACGCTTTTGCGGTTTCCACAGGCATTGAGTGTGGGTCGTAATCATCTAGACAAGACGGATTGGAGGCAATTTGATTGAGTGTAGGTTTATTCATAATCTTTAATGTCTTGCAAAGTGTTTAAATTACTAAAATCGCCGCCTCTGTCGACTACCTCGCCTTTGGCGTTGTAGGTGAATGTGTCACTCAAATCGACTTCAATATAGGCGCAGCTTTTTTGCCAGGTTGATACGCGCCTGCCACCTTGGTTGATGTAGGCGCTCAAGCTTGGTAGGACAATTTTGCGACATAAACAGAGCACTGGTATCACGTCATCACGCGTTTTGACAACGGCAATCTCTGCGTTTGTTAATTGCAGTTGTGTCATTAGACGGTTGACTAGTGTGACTGGCAGGTTAGGCATATCGCAGGGTGCGCAAAATACGTAATCATATTTGGCTTGGCTTAAGCCTGCATGTAAACCACCTAACGGGCCGATTAAATCGCCATTGTCTGCGGTGATTAAGTCAGCTAGTACTGGGTAGCCAAATGCTTTATACAAGGGGATATCACGGTTTGCGCTAATCAGTATTTCATCAACTTGCAGCTTGATTTTTTCGAGCACAAACTGAATAAGCGGCGTGTTATAGAGCTTAACAAGGCCTTTGTTTGCGCCATTCATGCGTGTGGCATTACCACCTGCAAGTATCACAGCTGAAACTGGTATTGCCATATAAACTTAGCCGCCTGTATGCGACATAAATCTGACAACCGCCGGTTTTGCACGGCGTAAATCAAAGTCGTGGCCTTTGGGTTTAATCGCCATGCTGTTTAAAATAGCATCAATAATTGGCTGATTATTGCTTGGATTTTCGCGTAGTAGCGGCATTAAATCCACCTTGTCTTCTTGCCCTAGGCATAAATATAGCTCACCTTTGCAGGTGATGCGCACGCGGTTGCAGCTTTCGCAAAAATTGTGGCTGTGCGGTGAAATAAAGCCAATTTTAGTTTGACTATTCGCCACGCGCCAGTAGCGTGCTGGGCCGCCTGTGGTCTCAAGGCTGGCAGTTAGTGGGTACTTACTTTGCAGCTGTTTAAGCGTGTCTGCATTACTCACTACTGTAGATTCACGGCTATGGTCCACTTCGCCTAGTGGCATCTCTTCAATAAAAGAAATATCAATACCTTCTGCAATTGCAAAATCTACCAAGCTAAACGCTTCATCGTCGTTAAAGCCGCGCATCAATACGGTGTTTAATTTAATGTTTTCAAAGCCTGCAAG
>JANNBX010000149.1:0-2627 GCA_031385945.1 Methylophilaceae bacterium
TGTAGCGCGTCATTGGCTCGTTTTTGAGCAACTTGCCAGCAGTGATTGGGTGGCTAACCATCACGCGGTATATCCTCTAACAGACAAACCTTTGGTCAACATGGCCACTTGGCCAATTGAGCCAGCACCCATCACAATGACTACGTCATTATCACGCGCAACATCGAGTATCGCTTCAGGTAGCTCTGCCGTGGTTTCCAAAAATAGCGGCTCAACCTTGCCTGCCACTCTGATTGCGCGCACTAAAGCACGACCATCAGCCGCTACAATTGGGCTTTCACCTGCTGAATACACTTCAGTTAGCAATAACGCATCAGTACTTGAGAGTACTTTTACAAAGTCTTCAAAACAATCACGTGTGCGGGTAAAGCGATGTGGTTGAAACGCCATCACCAGCCGACGATTCGGAAATGCACCACGTGCGGCCGCAATCACAGCAGCGACTTCTACAGGATGGTGTCCGTAGTCATCAATTAGCGTAAATACGCCACCCTCTTTAGCCGCTATTTCGCCATAGCGCTCAAATCGGCGACCAACGCCTTTAAATTCTGCTAGCGCCTTAATAATTGCAGCGTCACTGACATTTAACTCACTGGCAATCGCAATCGCAGCAAGCGCATTCAACACATAATGATTGCCTGGCAGGTTAAGTGTGACGTCAAAAGTAGTCGTTACGCCGTTAATACGCTCGACCGTGAAATGCATCTGGCCGTTATCCGCACGTACATTTTTTGCGCGAATCCTAGCGTCTTCACTCATGCCGTAGGTCATCACAGGCTTAGTGACGCGCGGTAAAATTTCGCGAATATTCGCGTCATCAATACACACCACCGCCATGCCCCAAAAAGGCAATTGCTGCAAAAATTCTACAAAAGCACTTTTGAGCTTATCGAAGCTATGTTCATAAGTATCCATGTGGTCTTGGTCAATATTGGTCACAACTGCCATCACAGGCGTTAAGTGTAAGAATGACGCGTCTGACTCATCGGCTTCGGCCACAATATATTCGCCAGTACCCAAGCGCGCGTTAGCGTTAGCTGACTCTAACTTGCCGCCAATCACAAAGGTTGGGTCCATGCCTGCTTCGGCCAAAATACTGGCGATTAAGCTAGTTGTCGTGGTTTTGCCGTGCGTGCCTGCTACAGCAATACCTTGGCGGAAACGCATCAATTCAGCCAACATTAAGGCACGCGGAATAATGGGGATATTTTTAGCTCTTGCGGCAACGATTTCAGGGTTCGCTTCATTCACCGCAGTTGAAACCACCACGACATCAGCCACTTGCACGTTAGATTCTGCATGGCCAAGATGCACAGTTGCGCCTAGATTTTTGAGACGCTCTGTGACCGAGTTTGCGGCAAGATCTGAACCTGAAACCGAAAAATCAAGATTCAATAACACTTCAGCAATGCCGCTCATACCAGCGCCGCCGATGCCGACGAAGTGGATATTTTTTACTTTATGTTTCAAAAAGACCTCCGTACAACTATTCCGCTTGTGGATACTGCGTTAAAAATCGGCTCAAAATCCTCATGTATAAACCATACACTCCGGTTTTTCGCCAATTTTTGCCTTGTCTGCACTGCGCTCATTACGTTGCACGGAAGTCTTTTCATTTTGCTACTCCCGCACAAATATCTGCCACTGTTTGAGTTGCTTGTGGCAAGCCCAACTGACGGGCTTTCACTGCCATTGCCAAGCACTTTTCGCGGCTTAAATTTTGTAAAATTTTCGCTAATTGCGTCGCTTCTAAATCACGTTGCTGTATCAAAATAGCAGCCTCTGCTGCCACTAAATAAGCTGCGTTAGTCGTTTGGTGGTCGTCTACCGCGAATGGGAATGGCACTAAAATACTTGCCACTCCTGCTGCGCTTAACTCCGCAATGGTCATCGCCCCTGCGCGACAAATGACTAAATCGGCTGTTGCATATTCGTGCGCCATATCATCAATAAAGGCGCGTGCATCTACTTCAACATTCGCTTTTTCATAGTGAGCTTTAAGCGAATCGAACTGCTTAACCCCCGCTTGATGAATCACTAGCGGGCGGATTTCAATCGGCATTTTGGCGAGTGCTAGCGGCACAATTTCATTCAATGCTTGTGCGCCTAAACTACCGCCAACTACTAGCAGCTTCAGCACACCTGCTCTATTTTCAAAGCGTGTTTCAGGTGTGGCAATTGCGGTGATGTCAGCGCGCACTGGGTTACCAACCAGCTCTGCTTTAGTTAGCACATTTGGAAAGGCTGCTAATACGCGAGTGGCGATTTTCGCCAGCACTTTATTGGTTAAACCAGCCACCGAGTTTTGCTCATGTATCACTAAAGACTTGCTCAACACTTTACCAACCACGCCACCAGGGAATGCCGCAAAACCACCCATACCGAGCAATACATTTGGCTGATGCTGCTTAATGGCTTTGTAACTTTGCGCAAATGCTTTTAATAATTGCCATGGCAAATAAACTAAACGTAACAAACCTTTGCCACGCACGCCTTTCATTTGAATGACGGCTTTTTCATAGGGCTTATTAGCAATCAGGGTGTTTTCCATGCCGCCCTCTGTGCAGAGCCAGACAATTTTCCAGCCTTGTTCAGTCAAGTTGTCAGCCACAGCGATTGCCGGGTAA
>JANNBX010000264.1:0-4284 GCA_031385945.1 Methylophilaceae bacterium
AGCCACAATGAGTGGTTATTTATTCATACTAATTGCTGGTATAGCAGCTATTGCAGTACCGCTATTTGGCCTAGCTGCGGCTATTGGCCTCACAGATATGAATAAAAAGAAAACTACTGGTTTTCTGCATTTTGCACCCTATGCCATTTTAATCAGCGCAATGCTTGATACTTTATTTTCGGGACGAGTACTTGATAATGCTTTTGAGTTGCTGAGTTTTTCGGCACAAAGAGGCTCTGTCAATATGTGGATTGTGCGGCTGGTCACAGTATTTTTGCTGCTTGCATCACTAGAGCGTATTTTAGCGGCAGCCAAACTCAATGGGCATCTACTTGGCTATCAGCCTTCGTTAACTTGGTTTTTTGGATTATTTTGGCTTGGCTCAGTCGGTTTGAATATGGCATTTTCAGCCCACCCTTACTTCGCGCATGAATACTTTTATTCACTCATACTAGGTATGGGCATAGTTGCACTCACTGTTGAAGATGCTAAAAAATTCTTATTGGCTCTGAGAAACAGCCTAGTGCTACTTATCATCGTCAGTTTTTTAATGTTGCTAATTAAGCCAGCGATGATTATGGAGTGGAATTATAGTCAGGGCTACATCACTGGTCTACCGCGCATGGCTGGTTTATCTGCGCATGCGGTAGTACTAGGGCAACTCTCATTATTGTGTTTGTTAGTTTTACAGTTGCATCCAATCCGTAAGAAGTTATTGCATAAAATCGTTGTGGCGTTAGCTTTTACAGCTTTTTTTCTTGCGCAATCAAAAACAGCTTGGTTTAGTGCTTTGGCCTGTATGGGCGTCATGCTGTGGTATCGCCACAAGCTAAAAATGAGAGATTCACCTAATAGTGGCAAGAATGGCGCACTAGGTGTGATAGTTATAGTTGTTCTATTTTTAGCAACCGTCACAGCCATATTCGTTTTTTTTGGAGTCGGTAATAGTATCGACCGATATTTACAAAGCAGTGAAAGTAGCCAATTAACCTCTTTAACGGGCAGAGATGTGATTTGGGAATTCGCGCTAAGTGAATGGGCTAAGTACCCAATTTTTGGCTACGGACCGAAGTTTTTAGATCTTAGTCAACGTATCGCAATTAGTATGACAAACGCCACGCACGCGCATAACCAGTTTATAGATCTAATGGCGAGGTCGGGCTTAGTTGGCCTGCTAAGTGTCATTCCTTATATCACTGCACTTTGTTTGTTGGTCAGAAAAATTGATTTAGCTTATAAAGGCATAGGTATGGCTTTCTTGCTTGCGATACTGATTCGTTGCATCAGTGAGGTGCCACTATCGCTTTATGGTTATGGTGTTGAGCTATTGACCCAGCTGAGTTTATTAGCCATTTTAGTAGCAGCTCGGCAAGTTACTGTTAAGCCTTTACAAAGTAACGATGTACTCAATAAAAATTATATGCTGCAGAAGAGTAATCTAACACGTAGCTATTCTGAGAATATGCGTGGTAAAAATAAATGAAATTTTCAATTATTATCCCTGTTTACAATAAACAACACTATTTAGCACTAACTTTACAATCGGTTTTGGCACAAAAATGGCCTGATTATGAGGTGTTGATTATTGATGACGGCTCAACAGATAACAGTGTGGCTGTTATTGAGCAAATCATTGCGAACTCAGTTAGCAAAGTGCATGAAAACGAGACAGATTCCAAAGTGAAACTGATTCGGCAGCGTAATGCAGGAGTTGCGGTTGCAAGAAACAACGGTATTGATCATGCCATTGGTGAGTGGGTATGTTTTTTAGATGCTGACGATTGGTATCATCCAGATTACTTGGCTGAGTTAGCAGTGATGTCAGATACATACTCCAAGCATAATATAATCGCTACCCGTTTTGTGCCCATGCCCGATCAGCCAAACTGGGCACCAGTCCCTTGGGTAAACCAGCAACGTGATTATGAGTTCATTGAAAGCTTGCCAGCAAGATGGTTGAAAGGCATACCTTTCTTTACAGGATCAATTGCTATTAAGCGCAATATATTACTAAGTATGCAGCCGCGCTTTCCAGCAGGTGAATCATCTGGTGAAGATTTAGATTTGTGGTTTCGCCTAGCAGAAAAAATGCCTATTGTTTTATTACAACAACCTTTAGTTGTGTATAGAACACAGGTAGTCAGTGGGTTGAGTGTAACAAGTCATGGTAGCGTTAACTCGCCTTATCTAGTGCGTATGGCCTTGAGAGCTAACACACTACCAACAGCCTTAAAGCACGACACTTTAGTTTACATAGCACACTTTTATATCACTGCAGCGCGCATTTCTGCACATCAGGGCAATCGCAATATGGCGTTAAAGTTGCTTACATCTCAATTATCCAAGGGTATTTTAATCCCAAGGTGGTGGGTCTCACTATTTATGATTTTATTTCTGCCAGCAACGATGATTGCTAGCTGGCAGAAATGGAGAAAAAGTCGAACTCATGCACATATTCAATGAAGACTAAAATGATAGCAATAAAAACAACTTTTTTTGAAGACCTCAAAGCCGCTCGCGAAGGATTGTTTTCGTTAGGTTTCTGGGCGTTACAGGTTTACCGTTTCGGTCATTTGCGTTATCGATTTCAAACTAAAATAATCCGCTACCCAATTGGTGCAATACATTTAGTACTGGCTAAATTAGCTGAAATTATTTGTGGCGTCACTATTGGTGTTTCAGCAGTGATAGGCAAGCGTTTAATTATTGAGCACTCAGGCGCTATTGTCATTCATGGCAACGCAGTAATTGGCGACGATTGTATTATTCGCCAGAGCGTAACTATTGGTAATAGGCGTCTTGACGACCCTTTTGGTGCGCCAAATATTGGTAATCGCGTCAATATTGGCGCTGGCGCGAAAATATTAGGCCGAGTGTTTATTGGCAACGATGTTGAAATAGGTGCAAACGCCGTAGTGGTTCACGACATACCAGATGGCGCCACCGCTGTTGGCATTCCAGCGCGTATTATTCCTAGAAAGAACTGAAACAATGCAAGAGCAACATTTAAATAATGTAGTCACAAATAATCACGTCATTGGCACACCACGTGTTTCAGTGATTATTAAAGCGCTCAATGAACAAAAGCGCATTGCTGTTTCAATTGAGTCTGCCTTAACCGCTATTTCAGCCATTGGCGGAGAAGTCATCCTCGCTGATTCTTGTTCAACAGATCGCACCGTTGAAATTGCTAAAGATTACCCTATTAGTATTGTGCAGCTAGCAAACCCTACAGAGCGTTGTTGTGGCATAGGCCCTCAGTTAGGCTTTCAGCACTCATTGGGCGAGTATGTATATATTCTCGATGGCGACATGGAGTTTTTACCAAGCTTTATAGATTACGCAGTCGCTTTTCTTGATGCGAACCCTGAGTTTGCCGGCGTGGGCGGTGTGGTGCAAGAAATGAACACCGAAAGCCTTGAATATGTTTCACGCATGGAGCGAGCATCAGGTCACATGCAGGCTGGCGAAGTTGACCGCCTTGATATGGGAGGCTTATATCGCCGCGCAGCAATTTTGCAAGTAGGCTATTTTTCAAACCGCAATTTGCACAGTTACGAAGAATACGATTTAGGCGTTCGTCTGCGCGCTGCCGGCTGGAAACTAAGGCGCCTAGACATTAAATCTGTACGTCATTATGGGCACGACGCAGACCCTTATACGCTACTCATAAAGCGCTGGAAATCAAGCTATATATGTGGGCTAGGCGAGCTGCTCAGAGCCGCAGTAGGCAAGCCCCACTTTAAATTAGTACTACAAGAACTACGTGAGCTAAAAATATATGCTGCAACCATACTGATATGGATTTTTTTGCTAGCAGTGGTGGTATATCCAAGCACAATACATAGCAAAATTTTGTGGGCTACCACATTGCTTTTTTTACCAGTGATATTGATGGCACTGCGTAAGCGCAGCTTGGTAAAGGCTATCTACTCTGTAATCTCGTGGAAAGTAAATTCTTTAGGTTTGGTTAAAGGCTTACTTAAACAACAAATTTCATGTCAAGAGCAAATTCAAACAAAGGTGATCAAGTGACTGCACAAAATAAAGAATCTGAATCTTCAAAAGTCCGTAAAACCTTATATATAAAAGGTGGTAACGCGGTTGAGGAAGGCGATAATTTAATTCCTCAACGAGGTAAGATACTTAAAGGCGGGCCTGACCAGTTTCTATTGGCTGTACTTTCAATTGTCAATGAAGATGACTCATTAAGAGTAGTTACGTTTGGCAAAGAAAAAAAAGCCAAAGTAATTGGAGGTGTTGAATTTGTCGAATATGCGCTGA
>JANNBX010000002.1:0-17770 GCA_031385945.1 Methylophilaceae bacterium
TTTGTCACATAGCGTATTTAAAGTAGCATCAACTAATGCATAGGACACAACAATGTTACAAACTCGCGTATCGACTCTACCACGTCAGCATGGCCCACTCAGTTATAGTTTTGCACGTACCGAATCTGAAGTGCAGGAGGCACAGCGCTTGCGCTATAAAGTATTTGCTGAGGAAATGGGTACCGATTTAAATGGTAACGATGGTTTAGATATTGATGGTTTTGATGCATTTTGTGATCACTTATTAGTGCGCGATAACAGCTCAGGTCAAGTGGTTGGTACTTATCGCATTTTAAGCCCCAATATGGCGAACGAAGCAGGCGGTTACTACTCGGCAGGTGAGTTTGATTTAAGCCGACTAAGCCATTTGTTCGATCGCATGGTTGAGGTTGGCCGCGCTTGCGTACACATGAATTATCGCAACGGTAGCACAATTGCGATGCTGTGGGCAGGGCTTGCTAGCTACATGGAAGCGCATCATTACGAATATATGATAGGTTGTGCAAGCATACCGATGAATGACGGTGGTCACGGTGCAGCGAGCTTATATGAGCGCTTAAAAGATGATCATTTATGCCCAGCTGAGTATCGCGTGTTTCCGCGCTGCCCATTACCCATTAACGCGTTGCGCCAGGATATGCCTGCAAGTTGTCCACCGTTAATTAAAGGCTACCTACGCTTAGGCGCGTATATTTGTGGCGAACCCGCTTGGGACGCGCACTTTAATACCGCTGATCTATTAGTCATGTTGCCATTAGCCAGGATGAATAAACGTTATGCAAACCATTTTTTCAATCATTAGCGGTCTTAAAACCTGGCTAGCGCGCCCATTTACCGTAACCTTTGAACTGCTGGAAAACTTGTTCCATTTCAGCATGATTGAGTAGCGGCGGATTTGGGTTCACTTGCAATATTCGCCAATATTGCTCGCTTAAGTTTTCAACTTCTATTGCTACATTGAGTGCTTCTTCGCAATCACGGCCTAGCGCTATCATGCCGTGATGAGCAAGTAAGCAGGCTTTACGATTTTGCAATGCCTTTAGTGCGTTGTGAGATAAAGACTCTGTGCCAAATAGCGCGTAAGGCGCGCAGTTAACAGTGTCGCCACCTGCAACGGCTATCATGTAATGAAATGCGGGAATACTCAATTGCAAACAAGCAAGCGTAGTCGCAAACATACTGTGAGTGTGAATCACCGCGTTAATTTCAGGCCTGCTTTGTAAAATATCACGATGAAAAAACCACTCTGAAGATGGCTTTTTATCTGGTTCATGGCTACCATCAAATTGCATTGCAACGAGCGATTTAATTGTTAATTCACTCGCTGCAACGCCGCTGGGAGTGACTAAAAAACCATTTTTGTAGCGCACACTAGCGTTACCAGAGGTGCCTTTATTTAACCCTAGCGCGGCTAATTGCAGGCTAATTTGTAGTAGTTTTTCGTGCTCGATTTGCATTATTTCACTCGATTTTTTGCAGTTGATTCGGCGCAAAAACGCCGTGTTCAGTAATAATTCCTGTCACCAATTTAGCAGGCGTTACATCAAATGCAGGGTTTACAGCACTACTTTCAATGGGTATTACTCTAACGGTTTGCATGTGGCCATCTGCACTCAAACCCTGCATATACGCCACCTCGTCGCTACTGCGCGCTTCAATTTCAATTTGGCTGCCGTCTATCATTGTCCAATCAATGGTTGGGCTAGGCACTGCAACATAAAATGGAACGTGATTATCATACGCTGCCAGCGCTTTTAAATACGTGCCGATTTTATTACAAACATCGCCGTTTTTAGTCACGCGGTCTGCGCCTACAATCACCATGTCTACTAGGCCTTTTTGCATTAAATGACCACCAGCGTTATCGCTAATTACCGTGTGCGCCACACCGTGTTGCGCTAGCTCCCACGCAGTTAGGCTAGCGCCTTGGTTACGCGGACGCGTTTCATCAACCCACACATGCAGCCTTAAACCAGCATCGTGGGCGGCATAAATAGGTGCTAGCGCCGTACCAATATCAACGGTTGCGAGCCAACCCGCATTACAATGCGTTAAAATATTAAACGGCTTATTTTGATACGCCTGTTGTATCAACATACAGCCATGCTCAGCAATCTTTTGGTTTTGCGCAACATCTTCATTAGCAATTGTTGCGGCCTCAAGCCATGCGGCTGATAATCGCGCTTGTAATGGCAGTGCCAGCAGTTTACTGACCATACGCTGCACCGCCCAGGCTAAATTAACTGCTGTAGGGCGGCTTGCAATTAAAGCGTTTGCGGCAAGCTTGAGCGCACTATCTGAGTTGTCAAACCACAAACTAAGCGCCATGCCATACGCTGCTGAAACACCGATCAATGGCGCTCCACGCACTTGCATGGTTTTTATGGCGTGAATCATAGTCGCTAAATCATTGATCTGTACCACTTCAAAAGCAAATGGTAGTTTGGTTTGATCAATGATGTAAACCGTTCGACCATTAACACAAGGCCAAATGGTGCGGTAACTTTTGTTATGTATTTTCATTTAATTTTTCTGTTGCTATTTAAAAAATAAACCTGCCAAAAAAACATGTACCTGAATCCACAATATCTGTGGATAACTTTGTGGATTAAGCATTAGTAAAAACGTAACATACCAATCTATAAGGCTTTTTTCCAAAAGTTCATTTTTTAATCTAATTATAAAACTCAATTAAATCAATGGCTTATTTTAAACCCTTGGTTTGTTACACTTTTTTGCATTTCTTAACAATTCACATTAAGTCATGTGCATAAACTAGCTAATTTCGGCAACACTTGACAGGCGTTAAACCCTGTAACTACAACGATTTGCGCGACATTTTCGCTACGAATCTCGCTCAGAACCTGTGCTATTTGCTTGAGTTCTGCGGGGGTATTGCGTGGTTTTACTAAGTTTATTTTGTCATTTTGCAAATTATTGGCTGGACTTTTACGCAACCAAGCAGGTGGAATGTCTGGCGAATCAGTTTCTAGCACAATAGACTCTAGCGGTATTGATTTTGCTAAATCGCGAATATGCAAAGCACGGGTGTAAGTCATCGCACCGCCAAAACCTAATTTAAACCCGAGCTTGATAAATGCATCCGCTTGTTGGCGGCTACCGTTGAATGCATGCGCAATACCGCCACGCACTTTAATTTTACGTAAATGCTTTAAAACAATATCTGAAGATTGACGCACATGTAAGATGACAGGCAAATCAAATGTACGTGCAATTTTTAATTGCTCAGCAAAAAAATATTCTTGTTTTTCGCGGTTAAGCGTTGTGGCGAAAAAATCTAAACCTATCTCTCCCACCGCTACTAATTTATGATTGAGCTGTTGCGCAATTAAGGCTTTAAGCTGAGCTAAATCAGCTTCTACAGCCCCATCGATATACATAGGATGTATGCCTAGCGCATAAGCAATTGCCGAGTAATCGTGACTTAAATCAATGACTGTTTGAAAATTTGCCGCCTCAACCGCTGGCACTACCATCATTTTGACGCCACTCGCAAGGGCTGCTTTTATCATGGCGTCACGGTCATCGGCAAATTCAGCGGCGTCTAAGTGGCAGTGCGTATCAATCAACATACAGTCTAGTGTCCATCAAACTTTAAGGGCATTGGCTAAAAAATATATTTGCCTAAACAAAACAGCAATCCAGTATGACCTTTATCATTTCAAGCGCAGTAAAAAATAAAGCAGAGTGTTATTGATCTCTAAAATTAAATACGCGCAAAATATTTAATAGACTGGCTTAGCTAAAAGCCGTAAATCTTTACCTAGTAAACGCGTATCAGTTATTTCAAGCGGTATTTTTTGTGTCATTTGTGTAAATGCAGGCATATTGAACATGCCGCGTGCATCAGCGCCCATAATACTGGGGGCATAGTACAAAATTAGCTCATCTATCAATTGCAGGCTCAAAAATGCGCCATTGATACCCTGCCCACCCTCAAGTAACACCTCATTCACGCCAAGCGTTGCTAGGTGGCTTAATAGTGATTCTAGGCATACTTTTTGATGCACGTTTGGCACTTGTAGCAAACTGACTTGTTTGTCTAACAAACCAGCGCGTTTTTGATTGGGGTCGGTTGCGTAAGCAATTAAGGTGTTATGACTCTGCAAAATATTAGCGGCGGATGAAATACGCAATTGGCTATCAACTACCACTTTTAGGGGCTGGCGACCCAGCATTTGTTGTATTAAATGCGGCTCACGCACAGTCATTTGCGGGTTGTCGGCGAGTACTGTGCCTATGCCTGTAATAATCGCACAAGACCGCGCGCGCCAGTGTTGCACGTCTTGCCTTGCTGCATCAGAGGTGATCCACTGGCTAATACCGTTATTTAAAGCGGTGCGGCCATCTAAACTAGCGGCAATTTTACTACGCACATACGGCAAATTTGTTTGCATACGCTTGATAAAGCCCACATTTAAGGCGCCAGCTTGGGCTTGCATTAAGCCTGAATTCGTCGTAATACCATGCTGATTCAAATACTTTAAGCCATTACCTGCGACTAAAGGATTTGGGTCAACCATCGCAGTTATAACGTGCCTGATACCCGCTTCTACCAGTGAGTTGGCACAAGGCGGTGTGCGGCCTTGGTGGCTGCACGGCTCTAACGTGACA
Source organism: Methylophilaceae bacterium (assembly GCA_031385945.1). GTDB lineage: Bacteria > Pseudomonadota > Gammaproteobacteria > Burkholderiales > Methylophilaceae > JANNBX01. Next base: position 4,636 of record JANNBX010000002.1, read on the forward strand.
TATGCAGTAGCGCCCTTTGCAAGTGCACCTGCCTCGCGTAACGCAAACACCTCAGCATGCGGCTCGCCCGCTTTTAAATGTGCACCTTTACCAACTATTTTATTATCTTTTACAATTACGCAGCCCACACGTGGATTAGGCGTGGTGCTATATAAGCCACGCTCAGCCAAGCGTAAGGCTTGTGCCATGTAAATGTGGTCAAGAGCGGTAAAGGCCATGGTTTTAATGCTGCATAATACGACTGTTAATCAAACGATTATTTTCGTCAAACGCTAAACGTAAACCGTGTGACACCCACAAACAGTGGCCTAAATCATATTCAATACTATTGTCGTCGGCCCATGTAGGCGCGCCAAGTAAGCCTATGGCGTTTTCTCGTGGCAGACCTTTCATGAGTAATTTTGTTTTAAGCTCATAGGCCATATCACCGCGATGGCAGCGTAACTCTGCGGTTGGTTTTGCACTCAGCCATTGTTCTTGATTAAACTTTTTGTCGCCGAACACAAAGTAATCTTTAAGACCCCACCATGCAAAAAACAAAATACTCACTACAAACGCGCCAATAAAAGCGTAGAGACAAATTTTAGTAATGATTTGTAGCGATTTAGTCACCGCAGGATCAACATTTTCTTGAGCATAAAAACCCTCTTGAAATGTGTAGTTTTCAGGGCTGGGTGGGGTTTGATTAACTTTTTTTTGGGGCGGGATTGGTGTTTCAGCTTGCATTGTCTGCTCCTAATGAAACATTTACCACAGTACTCACCACAGGGTTACTAGTGCCTGACAGGGCAAAACGCTGTGTGTGACTCATGCAATTACTTGCACAATTACTCGTGTAAATCGCGCATGACATCTTTAAAATCATCAACATCTGAAAAACTACGATACACCGAAGCAAAACGAATATAAGCTACTTTATCCATCAGCTTCAGCTCATTCATCACACTCTCGCCCAGGTCGCGCGCAGGTATTTCACGCTCGCCTAAAGACAACATTTTTTGCACAATATGCTCAAGTGCACGATCAACGTACTCTGTTGGTACTGGGCGCTTGTGCAACGCACGCGTGAATGATAAACGCAGTTTATCGCGACTAAACTCCTCACGCGTGCCATTAGTTTTAACCACTTGCGGCATGTGCAAGTCGGCAGTTTCATAGGTAGTAAACCGCTTATCACAACCCCCACACTTACGACGACGGCGTATGGAGTCACCTTCGTCGTTGACTCGAGAATCAATCACTTGCGTGTCGCTATCCCCACAAAACGGACATTTCATTTGGTGTTGACAGTCGTTAGTAGGTTGTCGTTAGCCAACGCTGACCACACATGCGTGAGCCATACTAAACCCGTGGGTTTAGCTGATAACCAACGACTAATGACTGCTATCTTACTGACCATAAACAGGAAAACGTGCCGTTAAAGCATGTACTTTAGCTTTAGTAGCGGTAATCAGCGCTTCGTCTGTAGGGTTATCCAGTATGTCTGCAATCAAATTAGCAACTTGGCGTGCTTCATCTTCTTCAAAGCCGCGCGTGGTAATCGCTGGAGTACCAATGCGAATACCAGAAGTTACAAACGGGCTTTCAGGATCATTTGGAATAGCGTTTTTATTCACCGTGATATGCGCTAAGCCAAGCGCTGCATCGGCCGCTTTACCTGTTAAACCTTTAGGACGTAAATCCACCATAAACATGTGTGATTCAGTACGTCCAGACACCACGCGTAAGCCACGCGCAATCAATGTTTCAGCCATTGCTTGTGCATTTTTAACGACTTGTGCTTGATAAAGTTTAAACTCAGGTTGCGATGCTTCTAAAAACGCAGTGGCTTTACCAGCAATCACATGCATCAGTGGGCCGCCTTGCAAGCTTGGAAAGACATTTGAGTTGAGTGATTTTTCAAACTCAGCTTTTGCTAAAATAATACCGCCTCTAGGGCCACGCAATGTTTTATGCGTCGTTGAGGTAACAAAGTCTGCGTGCGGCACAGGGTTTGGATAAACACCACCTGCAATTAAGCCTGAGTAATGCGCCATATCGACCATAAAATATGCACCAACTTTTTTGGCGATCTCAGCCATACGCGCCCAATCAAAGCGTAGCGCATAAGCACTAGCGCCGCCAATAAGCAACTTTGGCTTAGCTTCAATCGCAATACGTTCCATCTCGTCATAATCAATCTCTTCTTTATCGTTTAAACCGTATGCAACGATATTGAATAATTTACCTGACAAGTTGGCAGGAGAGCCATGCGTTAAATGGCCACCATGACCAAGATTCATGCCCATTACCGTGTCACCTGGTTTTAAAATACTAAAATACACCGCTTGGTTTGCTTGCGAGCCTGAGTGAGGCTGTACGTTAGCGTACTCAGCCCCATAAAGTGCCTTTAAGCGATCAATCGCTAGCTGCTCAACTTGATCTACAAATTCACAGCCGCCGTAAAAGCGCTTGCCTGGATAGCCTTCAGCGTATTTGTTAGTGAGCTGCGAGCCTTGTGTTTCCATCACTGCAGGGCTGGTATAGTTTTCTGAAGCAATTAATTCAATGTGATCGTGCTGGCGAATGACTTCAGCATTGATCATTGCATCTAGTGCTGGGTCGGCAGATTTTAATGTATGACTAAAACTAAACATGGGCGTACCTTAAAGATTAAAAGCAAAATAAAATGGTTAAAAGCAAATCTGTTTAAAGCAAAAAAGAAATATTATTGTGTTTAACTAATATTTTAACATATCAGCGCTTGAACGCTAAACTGCACAACCAACAAGCAAAACATCGCGATGCAAATTGGTTATTAAAACGGGTTGTGGCTGAATACAGCCATTTTTTGGTGGCTGTATTCAGCCACTAGAGTCCAATAAAAATCCAAGTGATTGATTTGGCATGCTTAAAAAGTTGGCATACCGATTGCATTAGTTTAAGCATAATAAAAATACTAAGTTATTAGTTATCATCATTGGTCCCTATGGCATACAAGCCATAGGGATTTTTTATGCCCATCATCAGCGCTCGGCGTTATAATTGACCATTATTTAATTTGTAAGTTTAGGCCTGCCAAAAATGAAATGGACCGATAGTTTAAGTATTGCTGAAGCACTCTACGACAAACACCCTGACATCAACCCAAAAACAATCCGTTTTACCGACTTAATGGAATGGGTGTTAGAGCTAGAAGACTTTGACGATGATGTAAATAAGTGTGGGGAAAAAATATTAGAAGCCATACAAATGGCTTGGATAGACGAAGCTGATTAACTCGCTTTAACCAGCCTTTAAATTGAGTGCGTTGAATAAGGAAATGCAGCATGTTTGAAGCTTTACTATTATTGTTTATCAAGCACTTTATTTGCGACTTTCCACTACAAAAGTATGCTTGGCTTTACAGCAATAAAGGCACTTATTGTCACCCAGGAGGCATAGTGCATGCTGGTATTCACGGGTTATTTACTTGGTTAATTTTTGTCTATTTTGGTGTTGAGTACGCTTATGCTTTTGCGCTGACTGACTTTTTATTACACTATCATATCGATTGGGCAAAAATGAAGCTCAATAATCACCTCAATTTAAAGCCTGATAACAGTGAGTGGTTCTGGATTTTATTAGGCTTTGATCAACTATTACACCACCTTACCTATTTTGGCATGGTTTACTTTGCATTTTTATACAAGGCTTAAAGATGGCGTCAGACCGTAAACAAGAAATACTGCAAACACTAGCCTCTATGCTAGAAACACCAAAACGCGAAAAAATTACCACCGCGAGCTTAGCCGCAAAACTAGGCGTATCTGAAGCTGCGCTTTATCGCCACTTCGCCAATAAAGCGCAGATGTTTGAAGGTTTAATCGAATTTATTGAAGCATCAATTTTTGGTGTCATCAACAAAATTAGCTCAGACGAGCAAGATGGCAGTAAACAAGTGCAGCTGATGATTAACATGCTATTAAAGTTTGCTGAAAAAAATCCAGGGATGACGCGTGTACTCATCGGCGACGCGCTAGTCAACGAAAACGATGCTCTTCAACATCGCATTAACCAACTCTACGACCGAATTGAAGCCAGCATTAAACAAAGCATACGCATAGCCGAAGCAGCAACTGAGCTAAAAACCGACGCTGAAGCCAAAGCAAATCTGATTGTGTGCTATGTAATTGGTCGCTGGCAGCAATATGCTAAAAGCGGCTTTAAGCGTAAACCGCTTGAATACAGTACAGCGCAGTTAGATATATTGTTAAATTAACAGTCGATTTATGGTCAGCGCTAACTAACCAATGTTTCAATTTACGTGCCAGCGTGAGTTGTTAATTCATATTTTCAAAACAAGCATTTGAGTGAATTAAATAGCACTTTATTAGTCTATATTTTTATGAAATGGCTATCACAATACAAAACACCTAGACGCTCACCCGCTGGTTTTGAATGGGTTATTATCAAAAAACTGCCTATACTTTTTTTAACCAGTGTTCTATTGCCGTTAGTGATCGGCAGCCTAATTTATATTTTTTTCAACAGTGCTGATTTAAGTTTAAAAATGATAACTGCTATGGTGGTTGGCGCTATATTTTTTCTGTGGTCGTTTTTACTACCACTCACCATTGGCGTGCTGATTGTTTATGTGATGAAAGGGCCCGCCTACGTGGCAGACGGACACTCGCTACCCGAGCATGTCATGCCATTACCAATTGATAAAGATCAGTTTTTTGAAGAATAATATAATGTTTAACTTAGTTGTTAATATTGATAAATATAGTGTTGCTGACTAATGCTTATCAATAAGTGGTGCCTATTAAAAAAGCCAGCAATTAGCTGGCTTTTTTGTGACAAACAATTCCTCAAATATGGCTTATCGTCTGCTACAAAACAAATTGTAGGACGCAAACCTAGCCTTGTTTAAGAGGCGATTAGTCATGTCCGCGACCATGTTTGTGTTTGCCCTTATGACCATGACTATTACCTCGACCACCATGTTTATCCCAATAATCATGGTCATAGCGGTGGCCATCGTCACCATATCGGCGATAGCTTTGATATCTAGGTGCGTAAACATTTTGATACCAGCCATCTTGCACAAAATATACAGGTTGGCCACACGCGTTATAGTAGCCGCAATGGCTAGACCAGCGTTTAGCGTGTCCTGGTGGCACGCGTAAATACACTGGTCGTGCGTATTGATACGCTGGCTCTATATGAATAATACGCGGCCGTTCGTAAATCACATCTGGGCGTGGATAATAATCACCGACGTCTATCTGCCCATAAAAACCTGGTTGACCAATACTAACTGAAACACCCACATCTGCTTGTGCAGTGAACGTGGTTAAGCTTGTTAATGAAAGCAGCGCCAACATTAAATAGTACTTTTTCATGGTAATACCTCGTTATATTCAAAAAAATTTTGATTAAAATTTAGATGCTTAACTCAACTTAAAAACATTAACCAAGTGTTAAGCATGATAGAAATATAACGGCTATTAGTCTGTGAGGATGACGCTGAAACCCTTGTAAGTGTGTTCCTACTAGGTAAGATTATGTAAAGATTTAGCTGATTATTGGTACTAAAGTACCTGCTTAATTGCGGCTAGCCTTGCTTCAAACACAGCAATTTTGATATTTTCTGGTGTATTGTGCTGCTTTGCAATCTCGCCGGCATTGATATTGAGAGCGGCTGTTAGCACTGTTAACATTAAGTCAGCCGCAGGAGTTGCGCAGTTTTCTAGCCCTGTTCTTCCACGAGAATCAGCCTCACAGGCTTTTAAAAAATCTTTAAATCTAGCAGGCTGGCGAATAGCATCTAACTCAACCAAAAACGCTAATAAAGTGCGTGGTTTCATTTGTAACGCTTGATGCAGTTTTCCGTGGAATTTGGCTACCATTTGTGCCAATTCCTTGCAGTCGTTTGGCACGCGTAGTCGCTTCACAATATCTTTGAGTAAATTCACACTGCGCTCTTCATGGCCTACGTGGCGCGGCAAAATGTCTTTGGGCGTTGTACCTTTGCCTAGGTCATGCATCAGCGCTGCAAAACGAATGGGCAGGCTAAATTGCTGTTTGGCGGCGTAATCAATCACCATCATTACATGAATACCCGTATCAATTTCTGGGTGATGTTGAGGCGGTTGCGGCACACCCCATAGCGCGTTTAGCTCTGGCAATATTTTTTGTAGCGCGCCACAAGCACGTAATACTTCAAACATGCGGCTTGGTTTTTCTTCCATGAGCCCTTTAGCCAGCTCTTGCCAAACGCGCTCGCTTACTAACGCATCAACTTCGCCCGCTTGCACCATATTTTGCATGAGCGCGTTAGTTTCTGGGGCTACTGTGAATTCAGTAAAGCGTGCGGCAAAACGTGCGGCGCGCAAAATTCGTACGGGGTCTTCTGCAAACGCTGCACTCACATGGCGTAGTGTTTTAGCTTTTATGTCCCTCATGCCGCTGTAAGGGTCTATCAATTGACCATCGGCATCTTGAGCAATGGCGTTAATGGTTAAATCGCGGCGTGCTAAGTCTTCCTCAAGCGTAACCTCAGCAGATGCATGCACCACAAAGCCTTTATAGCCGCTGGCGGTTTTACGCTCAGTACGGGCTAGTGCGTATTCTTCATGGGTTTTGGGGTGTAAAAAAACAGGAAAGTCTTTGCCTACTGGTTTAAAACCAGCGGCTAACATAGCCTGTGTTGTGCTACCAACCACAACGTAATCACGGTCTTTAACAGGTAAGTTGAGCAGTGCATCGCGAACCGCACCACCAACAACGTAGACTTTCATGTTATTTGATTTATCCTGTTTAATTGATTTTATTGAGTTTTTATTATTTTTGTTTTTTTGCTAGAAATAGTCTTTCTGGCGATTTTAAGTTCGAGTTTTTGTATCATTTTAGTGAGGCGATAGCATTTTGGCCCGCTGATTTTCAATCATTTAACTTTTAAAATATATGATTTTTTATTTAGTTGGTCTTTTATATAAAGCGGAGATTTCACCCTCACCCAAGCCCTCCCCCTTAAAGGGTAAAGGGACATGATGATTGCTCACCACAGACTAGCTCACTTAATTGAGCTAACTTATTTAGCTCAATAGTTTTATTCATAGCTTAAGCTCAATATTCAGTTTCAATTATTTCACTTGGCAACTTGGCTCATTCGCTAAGACTTTAGTCTACTGATGCATATGTTTTGAGTATTCACTTAGCGCATAAAAATGCGCTTAACGTGTTTTAATCTTTAGCGCTGCTTGCGTTTAGCGTCCTGCGCTAGACCTAAAGCGGTCGTAATTTGCACGCGGGGTGTCGTCGTTTAAATACTCGGGCACAATCACTTCTAGTGCAGTTGGCACAAATCCAAAAACAGCAGGGAAAGGCTCAAGCGAAACATTATCCACTTCCATTGATTTAATATTATCCCGCGTCATCAACTTAATAGGTAGTAACTCCATGGCAAACGCTTGCACATATGAAAGCTTGTCATTTAAGCCAATAATCGGGCGAGTTTTACCAACCACCACCATCACAAACTCAAGCAATGCTTTAAATGTATAAACGCGTGGCCCTGCTAGCTCGTATGTTTTAGCGTATGTTTCATTATTTTCTAAACTTAAACTAATGGCTTTAGCAACATCTTCAACCCATACAGGTTGAAATTTAGCGTTGGGTTTTGCCAGCGCAATGGCGGGTAAATATTTAATCAAATTAGCAAATAAACTAATAAAGCTATCACCTCTGCCAAACACAACAGATGGTCTGAATATGGTTAAATTCAGTGCTTGTTGACTAGCTTCTACAGCTTGCTCACCCGCACCGCGCGATTGCAAATAAGCACTTGGTGCACTCGTACTGGCTTGCAATGCGCTCATATGTATTAAGCGCTTAATGCCTAACTGCACACAAATTTGCGCCACTTTTTGTGGCAAATCAACATGCATTTTTTTAAATGTACATTTTTTGCTCTCGTGCAAAATACCCACTAAATTGATCACAATATCAGTGTTACTTAAAGCTTTAGTGAGCGCTGTCTCGTCTAATATATTGCATTCGAGTAGGCTTACATTGGGTAGCAATGTTAAATGTTTGCCCACTTCTCGGCGGCGCGTTAACACTTGTATTTGATACCCTGCAGTACTTAATTGCGCAATCAGTGCGCTACCTACAAAGCCTGAACCACCTAATACTGTTACTTGTTTCATTTGATCACTCTAGTTAGTTTATTCATTTTCAGCAGCCTGCGTTTTAGGTGGCGTTGCTATTGCCGCAATTACACCTAAACGACTTTTTAGCGTAACTGGTTTTAAATTCAAGCGTTGCGCATAATATTGTGCATTAGCTAATACCTTGCGCACATAATCACGTGTTTCCATTAGCGGAATACTATCTACATAAATAGCACCTTCAAGCTCTTGTGCTGCAGCCCAACGCTTAGGGCGGCCCGGGCCTGCATTATAAGCGGCCGTTGCCATGGCTTGTTGACCATCCATCACATTAGAAGTGTATTTTAAATAGTGCGTTCCAAAGCGAATATTGGTGTCTAAACCATGAATATCAGCTTGTTTAAAATCATTATCTTTTAATCTTTTGGCTATCCATTGTGCGGTGGCCGGCATAATTTGCATGAGTCCTGAAGCACCTACATTCGATTTTGCAACAGAAATAAAACGGCTTTCTTGGCGAATCAAACCATACACCCAAGCGGCGTCAAGGTTATTTTCAGCTGAGTAAGCCATCATCAACTCATAGTGGTGTAAAGGGTAGCGTAATTCAAAATTATGTAGCAATTTTGTTTTTTCTGCTGTGTTGATGGATACATCATTCCAACCTATGTTTTGCGCAATTTGTGCGGCGGCAATTAAAGTTTTATCATCCGCGTCTTTTAATCCCCAAGCCCACTCTGCTTTGGCTTCAGCTCGTAAATCTAAGCGTTGTAACGCGATTGCCCGCGAAATAGCAGGCTGACGATTCACAGTATCGAGCTCAAGGTGAGTAGGTTTGTAGCTTGGTAGTGGCAAGTTGGCGTCTAAATCTATGCCTAAATCTAAACCCAAATCTAGGGTTAAATCTGGCGTTAAACCACTATCTACATCTAACTCTTGGCTAAGTTTTTCAGATGACGTTTCAAGTGATTTTTTAATGGGTGTTTCAGTTGATTTATAAGCGAGCTTTTTTTGAGCTGATTTTTCATTCAGTTCTTGGCTCAACTCAATCGCTAATAAACCATAATAGCCTGGCTCGTTTGCTAGCTCAGCCAATAGTGGACTGGCTAATGGCAATTGCTTTTGTTCTACGAGTGCTCGCGCTTTCCAATAACGCCAAGTGCTTTCTGATTGCTGATCTTCCGGCATATCGTTAATGCTGCTAAGTACTAAGCCCCAATTTGCCTCGCGCATGGCAGCACGGGTCTTCCACGCGCGCTGATCTTTATCTAACCATTTAATGTCAGACTCTGCAAACCAGCCATTTGCAACGCTTAAATGTTTGCGGGCTGCGTGAAACGCCACGCGGCCATACGCGTAGCGGCGCTCATCTTCACTTAGGTTATCTTGAATTTTTTGCAGCTGGCTTGCAGCCATGGCTGAGTCTGATCTAGCTAAACGTTCTATAGCATAAATATTGAGTTCGCGACCCAGCACTGTTTTTAGCGAAAGTGATTTTTTATCTAAACTCGCTTTGGGGTTAGCGTATACGGTATCGATTAGCTTTAAATTATTGCTATCTACGCTATTGAGTAGTTTGCCAATATTAGCGGCTAGATTATTTTTACCTTCTTGTAATGCTAGCCTAAATCGCGCTAGCACTAAATCTTGCGTTAGCAAGCCAGTTCGCGCCATACTCGCAAACAATACCTCGCAGTTGGCTGGTTGTTCTGCGGCACTTAGCCACAGCGGCTTTACGCTATCTAATAATGGCTTCATGCTATCTATTAGGGTTATGTCTTGATTAGCAGAGTTTTGATCAGCAATTCGTGCTTCAATGGTATAGCAAGCAACGGCGGTATCTTCACGGTGATAATTAACCAATTCAGCATTAAATAGTGGCCAGTTTTGCGCTTTGGCTAGTTTTTTTAAATATTCGCCACGCACACGGTCAGCAAATGGATAGTCTGCATATTGAACCAAAAAAGCTTGCACGCCTTCATCGCTCGCCTCACTTAAACTGAGCAACATAGCCCAGTAATCAGCATATGGAGCTAAATTATTTTGCTGCGCTTTTAAGCCTTCAAACGCTAGCTCTAGCGCTGGCAAATTGCGGCTTTTATAAGCAGCTTGCGCGGTTAACAGCAAATCTTCAGCTTGCGCACTTGCCATAAAAAGATTGGCAAGCAGCAGCAAAACGATTGGATGCAATTTTTTAAACATACTTAATGGTGCGCCAATAATCGTTGCGATTGATTCGCAACGTCGGCTTTAAAGTAAGGAGGCGCATCTTTTATATCGTCAAAAGTTGCCCATTCCCAAGCAGTTTCGTCAGCCATTACGGCGCGTATCAATTGGTTATTCATGGCGTGACCTGATTTATAGCCACTAAACGCACCCAATATTGGGTAGCCTGCCATAAATAAATCGCCAATGGCATCTAATACTTTGTGCTTAGCAAATTCATCTGGGTAGCGTAACCCATCTTCATTCAAAATCTTGTATTCATCGACCACAATGGCGTTATCTAAACTGCCACCGCGCGCCAAACCGTTCGAGCGCAAATATTCTACTTCGTGCATAAAGCCGAAAGTTCTGGCTCGACTAATTTGTTTAACGTAATCTTCATCAGCAAAATCAATCACCACATGCGTACCTGTTTGCTCAAACACAGGGTGATTAAAAGCGATTTTAAAGTCAATTTTAAAGCCAAAATACGGCTCAAAACGCACCCATTTATCACCTTCTAACACTTCAACCATTTTTTTGATGCGTATAAATTTTTTGGCTGCATTTTGTTCTTGTATGCCTGCTGACTGAATCAAATACACAAACGGCCCAGCGCTACCATCTACAATCGGCACTTCTGAGGCGTCCATATCAGCATAAATATTGTCTACACCCAAACCAGCAAGGGCTGACAACAAATGCTCAACAGTTGAAACCCGCGCGCCATTATGCTCAAGGGCTGAGCAAAGACGCGTATCTTTAACCATTTCTGGTGAGATTTTAATTTCGCGCGGGTTGTTTGATTCATCCAACAAATCAACGCGCCTAAACACAATACCCGTATCCACTGGTGCTGGGCGCAAGGTTAGGGTGACCTTATCGCCCGAGTGCAAGCCCACACCTGTGGTGTGTATTGGTTTTTTAATGGTGCGTTGTTTTAACATAACTTTAATTAAACAAATTTTCTTTCTAAAATAATCATTTTAACACTTTACATGCTTATATTTTAGTCAATAAAATCAATCACCTACATTAGTTAACTTTATTAGCCTAACTAATCAGCTTGTTTGCGTAAAAATGCAGGAATGTCATATTCATCCATACCTGTGTTTTTCATCGCTTCAACCTGCGCACGGCGTGTGTTTGGTGTGAATACGGCTGGCGTATCATCCTCTTCATGCCCTACATACATTGGCTGATTGGTTGTACCGTTAAGCACTGTCGTCATCACGCGCAACTCTGGTTTTTGTTGACGTTTAACAATATTGCCGTGCAAACCAGTTGCAACCATTGTGACACGTAAACCGTCACCAATTGACTCATCAATCACAGTACCTACAATTACGGTTGCGTCCTCTGCGGTGAATTCTTTAATGGTGTTCATCACATCATAAAACTCTTTCATTTTGAATGAGCTGCTTGAAGTAATATTCACCAACACACCACGTGCGTTTGCTAAATCAACGTCTTCTAATAATGGGCTAGCAACCGCTTGTTGTGCTGCTCTCACGGCACGGTCAGGGCCGCTTGCAGTAGCTGAACCCATCATTGCCATGCCATTTTCACTCATGACTGTGCGAACGTCAGCAAAGTCGACGTTTACATGGCCATGAATGTTAATCACTTCAGCAATACCAGCTACCGCGTTGTGCAACACGTCGTTGGCTGCTTTAAATGCATCTTGAAACGATACATCGTCGCCCAGCACTTGCAGCAATTTTTCGTTTGGAATCACAATCAATGAATCCACATGTTTAGACAACTCTTCTAAGCCTTCGTCGGCTAATTTGCCACGTTTACCTTCAAATGAGAATGGTTTTGTGACCACAGCTACTGTCAAAATACCCATTTCTTTAGCGATTTCGGCAACCACTGGGGCTGCGCCTGTACCCGTACCGCCGCCCATACCAGCTGCAATAAACAGCATATCAGCGCCATCAATCATCTCAGCAATACGTTCGCGGTCTTCTAATGCAGCTTCGCGACCAATTTCAGGTTTAGCGCCTGCGCCTAGGCCTTTAGTAATATCTGCGCCTATTTGTAATATCGTTTTTGCAGTGCTCTTTTTCAAGGCTTGCATATCAGTATTTGCACAAATAAACTCAACACCACCTACATTTTTTTCGATCATGTGTGCCACTGCATTGCCACCGCAACCGCCCACACCAATGACTTTAATTACGGCCTCTTGCGAGTCCCTATCCATAATTTCGAACATGGTAATACTCCTTTAAATTAAAAAATTACAACTTAAAACTACAAATAAACTTACAACTTAACGACTAAAAATTGCCTTGAAACCATGCCTTCATCTTGTCAATCAATCGTGCCAATGATGACGTTTGCATTTGCCCTGCTAATTGGCGCTCTAGCTGAATTTTGCCCATGAGCAACAAGCCAGCGCCTGTGGCGTAACGTGGGTTACTCATTACTTCGCGCAAACCCTCTACGTAACGCGGCAAGCCTAAACGCATAGGCATATGGAATATTTCTTCACCTAACTCAACCATGCCGCGCATTTTGGCGGAGCCGCCAGTAATCACAATGCCAGAAGCAATCATTTCTTCCATGCCGCTACGGCGTAGTTCGTTTAGCACTAACTCGTATAATTCAGTAATACGCGGGTTAATCACCTCAGCCAACGTTTGCACAGACAACTGACGCGCTTCGCGGCCATCTACGCCCGGCACTTCAACGACTTCACGTGGGTCAGCTAGCTGCTGCAGCGCAACGCCATGTTTGAGTTTGATGTCTTCAGCTGATTGAGTAGGCGTGCGGAAAGCAACGGCAAT
>JANNBX010000018.1:0-3782 GCA_031385945.1 Methylophilaceae bacterium
GTTAATTTTGAGGGGCTCAGATACGGCATTACCGGCTTCACCCCTTCAGAGGCAGAAAGTTTGCATGTGATGCAGGCGCTGGATATTAAATCGAACACTAAAGGCTTTTTTGATTGGCAAGTGACCATTTCCGATTACGCCTACCTTGAAGATAAAAATAGTGCGTCTAACCCTGTTGCTATTGCCCCAGCCACATTTTTAACCACCACCACAGGTAACCCCTACCTAAACCGAATGGGACGCGTGACAGATCTAGCAGGGTCAGGCTGGACAGTTTTTGATGCGCGCGGCACGTTCAAGCCGAATGACCATAATATTGAGTTTGGTTATCATATTGATGACTACACATTGCAAAGTGACACCAACCTGACAGCAGATTGGTCAAAAGGCAATAAGGGCGTGCTCTTTGGGTCATCTCGCGGTGAAACGCGCACACAAGCAATTTACCTGCAAGACAAATGGCAGCTTGACCCACACTGGGCATTAACGCTAGGTGGCCGTGCTGAACACTGGCAAGCATCAAATGGACGCAACCAAAACACCTCAAACGCTGGCGTTTTTAGCACGGCTCATTACCAAAACCAATCAAGCAGCCAGTTTTCACCTAAGCTCTCTTTGAGCTTTGAGCCTGTGCCTGCTTGGGGTTTTAGAGCATCGGTTGGGCAAGCGTATCGATTTCCTACCGTGAGTGAGTTGTATCAACAATTATCTCAAGGTAATTCGGTCATTGAAAACAACCCAAACTTAAAAGAAGAAGAAGTGATTTCAGGTGAGCTAAGCGCTGAGCGCCGCTTTGGCAGTGGCTTAGTGCGCGCAAGTTTATTTCATGAAACCAAGCTTGATGCGCTGATTTCGCAAAATGTAGTGAATGGCAGTAGCATTCCGTTTGGTAGCGGCACCTGCACCGCAGGCGCTAATGGCTGCACATTTACGCAAAATATTGACCACGTGCGCACCAATGGCATTGAGCTTTCTGCGATTTTTCAAGATGTTGGCATTCATGGTTTAGATATATTAGCCAATGCAACTTTTACCGATGCCGAAATACTCAAAAACCAATTAGCACCAATTACAAATGGCAATAAACCTTTGCGTATTCCTCAACAACAATATAAAGCGGTTGCAACCTACCACCAAGGAAAGAATCTCACCTATAGCTTAGCTGCACGTTATAGCGGGCGGCAACACAATTTGTTAGATAATACCGATACCAACCCTGCAACATTTGGCGGCACGAGCAAGTTCTTTTTTGTGGATGTGAAGGCCAATTACAAATTTGCAGATCGTTTTACAGCAAGCGTGGGAGTAGATAACTTGAACAATTACAAAGCTTATGTATTTCACCCTTACCCACAACGCACTGGTTACTTACAATTGAAATTTGATTATTAAACTTTAATTATTAAACAATGAAAACTACCCATATGAAATCATTTATACAACTCAGTTTTATGTGTCTATTGTCTTTAGTTAGTTTGCATACTATGGCCCATGAAGATCATACAAAGCACCAAAAAACGACACTGGCCGTGAGCATGGCATTTGGCGCTAAAGGTCAGCTATGGCGCGCCACCACGACTGATGGCTTTGTATGGGTAGATACCAGCAGCGATTTAGGCAAAACATTTAATCAGCCAATTAAACTGAATACTGAGTCACAAAAAATTGGAGCAGATGGTGAAGCAAGGCCAAAAATTGCTATTTCAGATAAGGGTGATATTTATGTCACTTGGACGCAAATGCTCAAGCAGCCATTCACAGGCTACATCTGGTTTGCGCGCTCTCAGAATCAAGGTAAAACCTTTGAGAAGCCAATGATTGTGCATCAAGACCGCGCTGAAATCACCCACCGTTTTGATGCGCTACACGTAGCGCCAGACGGCGTCATTACCGTATTGTGGATTGATAAACGGGATTTAGTAGCCGCCAAAGCGGCCAACAAAGCCTACGCTGGCGCGGCTATTTATTACGCTCAATCAACAGACAAAGGTGCTACTTTCAAACCAGAACAAAAACTGGCCGATAGTAGCTGTGAATGTTGCCGAATTGCCACAGCAACATCGATGAATGGAGGTGTAGTTGCATTGTGGCGCCATGTGTATGCAACTAACGAGCGCGACCATGCCATGGCTGAGATTAGCAAAGGCAGGGCAAGTGAGCCTAAGCGCGCGAGCTTTGGCCGTTGGGTTATTGATGGCTGCCCTCATCAAGGTGGGGCGCTGGCATTAGGCGCTGGCTTTGGTTACCACATGGCTTATTTTGATGGTCAAGATAAAAAGCCAGGCCTTTATGTGAGCCGTATGGATGGTGAAGCTTGGGTAACCAGCCCTGCCAAAAAGTTTGGTGACAATAGCAAATCAGCTAGCCATCCTGATCTATTAAGCATAGGTGAAAACGTGTGGTTAGTATGGCGCGAAACACAAGGCACTCAACACCAAATATTTGGTATGACCAGTGACGACGGTGGACGCAGCTGGAATGAAGCAAAACTACTGACAAAAGCAGATGGCAAAGTAGATTACCCGTTTTTAATGGCGAATCAAAAGCAAGTGTATTTATCTTGGAATACCGCTAATGGCTTGCAAATAATGCCGCTTAATTAAAGGCTAGTTTTGGTGGCCAATGTAGCTAACCTAATAACTATCACACATTGAAAAAACGCGCTTTCGCCCCACCTTAAATGTAACTCGGCTTACAGCCAACTAGATATTTAAGGAGCGAAAATGCGTTTTGACAAACTCACGACTAAATTTCAACAAGCACTCAATGATGCACAGAGCTTGGCAATTGCCAACGACAACAGCACCATTGAGGCGCAACACGTGCTCACAGCACTACTCAATAGCGATGACGGAGGCACAGCTTCGCTATTAGCCCACGCTGGCGTTAACCTCACGCCGCTCAAAGCAGGCTTAGCAACATCTATTCAACAGCTAGCCAAAACTGCTACAGAAAACGCTGAGGCATCTGTTTCTCGCGAGCTCAATAACTTACTCAACCTCACAGATAAACTCTCGCTAAAACGCGGTGATAGCTATATTGCGAGCGAGTGCTTTTTGCTGGCTTTGGCTGATAGCAGTAGTGAAACATCAAAAATTTTAAAAGCCAATGGGCTAAACAAAAAAGCGCTAGAAACCGCGATTGATGCGGTGCGTGGTAATGAAACGGTGAATGAGTCTGACGCTGAATCTAACCGTGAAGCACTCAAAAAATATACGCTAGATTTAACTGAGCGTGCGCGCCTTGGCAAGCTAGACCCCGTGATTGGGCGCGATGACGAAATACGCCGCACCATGCAGATTTTGCAACGCCGCACTAAAAACAACCCTGTATTAATTGGTGAGCCAGGCGTGGGCAAAACCGCGATTGTTGAAGGTTTAGCACAACGTATTGTGAATGGTGAAGTGCCTGAAAGTCTTAAAAATAAGCGCGTACTAGTGCTTGATATGGCGTTGTTGATTGCAGGCGCTAAATACCGTGGCGAGTTTGAAGAGCGCTTAAAAGCAGTACTTAAAGAATTAGCAATGGACGAAGGCCAAACTATTGTTTTTATTGACGAGCTACACACCATGGTAGGCGCGGGTAAAAGCGAAGGCTCAATGGACGCTGGCAATATGCTAAAACCAGCACTCGCGCGCGGCGAGTTGCACTGCGTGGGCGCAACCACATTAGATGAATACCGCAAATATATCGAAAAAGATGCAGCGTTAGAGCGACGTTTTCAAAAGGTGCTAGTTGACGAACCAAGTGTAGAGTCCTCCATCGCCATATTGCGTGGCTTG
>JANNBX010000054.1:0-4691 GCA_031385945.1 Methylophilaceae bacterium
CGCATGTTGCAAAAAAGCCTAGAAGATAAAGGCTTAACCTTTTTACTGAATAAACAAACCGAACAGTTAATTGGCAATGAAGATGGTCGTGTAAAAGCGATTCGCTTTACCGATGGCCAAGAATTACCAGCTGATTTAATCGTCATGGCCGTTGGCATACGCCCAAATTACGCACTAGCTGAGTCTGCTGGTATTCATTGCAATAAAGGTATTGTGGTGGATGACACTATGCAAACTTACGATCCACGTGTTTATGCAGTGGGCGAATGCGTGGCGCACCGCGGTATTTCATATGGCTTAGTCGCGCCATTGTTTGAAATGGCAAAAGTATGCGCGACGCACTTAGCTAACTTTGGCATTGGCTTATATAAAGGCTCAGTAACCTCTACCAAACTTAAAGTAACCGGCGTTGATTTATTTAGCGCAGGTGATTTTGCCAGTGGTGAAGGTGCACCTGATGACGGTCGTGAAGAAATTATGTTGCACGATGCAGTGGGTGGCGTGTATAAAAAACTAGTCATCAGAGATGACAAAATTATTGGTAGTGTGCTGATTGGCGACACCGCAGACGGTAGCTGGTACTTCCAAATGTTGCGCGATGGTAAATTGATTAACGAGATTCGCGATCACTTGATGTTTGGCCAAGATTCACTCGGCAACACTGGCCATCAAGGCCAAGATAAAGCCGCTGCCATGACCAATGAAATGGAAGTTTGTGGTTGCAACGGCGTATGCAAAGGCACCATCGTTAAAGCCATTCAAGACCAAGGCTTATTCACACTAGATGACGTTAAAAAACAAACCAAAGCAGGCTCAAGCTGTGGCTCTTGCGTGGGTTTAGTTGAGCAGATTTTAGCTTCTACATTGGGCGGTGGTTATGCGCCACCATCCACCAGCAAAGCAATCTGTGGTTGTTCAGACAAAAACCATGAAGAAGTACGTGAAGAAATTCGCAAAAATAAATATTTGAATATTCCAGACGCCATGCGTGGCATGTCATGGCGTACTCCAAATGGCTGTGCAACTTGCCG
The DNA here is from genome assembly GCA_031385945.1 of Methylophilaceae bacterium. Lineage (GTDB taxonomy): Bacteria > Pseudomonadota > Gammaproteobacteria > Burkholderiales > Methylophilaceae > JANNBX01. The sequence goes on from JANNBX010000054.1 coordinate 1,032, forward strand.
CCCTGCGCTTAACTATTACTTGTTATCTACTTGGCCGCATGAATCAGTGGATGACCCGCAATCACGCTTTATTAACGAGCGCGTACATGCCAACATCCAAAAAGATGGTACTTACTCAGTGATTCCGCGTATGTATGGCGGCGTTACTAGCCCTGACCAATTACGTAAAATTGCTGACGTTGCAGACAAATACGCAGTGCCGATGGTAAAAGTAACAGGTGGCCAACGAATTGACTTGCTTGGCGTGAAAAAAGAAGATTTAACCAATATGTGGGCTGATTTAGATATGCCTTCAGGTTATGCGTATGCTAAAGGTATTCGTACCGTTAAAACCTGCGTAGGCTCAGAGTTCTGCCGCTTCGGTACGCAAGACTCTACTGGCTTAGGCATTGAAATCGAGAAAGCGTTTGACCACATGTGGGCGCCGCATAAAGTGAAGTTTGCTGTATCTGGCTGCCCGCGTAACTGCGCTGAATCTGGCATTAAAGATGTCGGCATTATTGGTGTGGACTCTGGCTGGGAGATTTACGTTGGTGGTAACGGCGGCATTAAAACTGAAGTTGCGCAATTCTTCTGCAAAGTAAAAACTGCTCAAGAAGTAATTGAATACTCAGGTGCTTTTATTCAAATTTACCGCGAAGAAGCACGTTATTTAGACCGTACCGTGCATTGGATTGAGCGCGTAGGCCTAGATTATGTGAAAAAACGCATATTAGAAGACGCTGAAGGCCGCCAGGCTGCTTATGAACGTTTACTCTATGCCTTACAAGGTGCAGTAAACCCATGGGAAACTGAAATCAAGAAAAAAGCTGCGTTGTATCAACCCATTGCGATTATTGAGCAAAAAGGTGAACCACAACCTGCTTAAGCCAAGCAAACCCGTGATTACCGCCAGTGCGGAAATCACGGTATAAATGAAAAAATAGAGAATAAAGTATGAGTGAATGGATCAAAATCGCACCACTAGATGATGTGCCAAAATCAGGCTCGCGTGTGGTTAAAAATGGCACTGTGGATATCGCAATTTTTCGCACCGATGATGATCGTGTGTTTGCTTTGCATGACAAATGCCCACATAAAGGCGGTCCGCTTTCACAAGGCATTATGTATGGCGATAAAATCGCTTGCCCGCTACACTCATGGAAAATCAGCATGGTAGATGGCAACGCTGAAGAGCCTGATGAAGGCCACACAGCTTGCTTTAATATTAAAGTAGAAGATAATCACATCTATCTTGAGCTGTAATTTCAAGCCTGACTAACTAAGCATGAGCAAACCATTTACCAAATCCACTTGTTGTTATTGTGGGGTGGGTTGCGGTGTCATTATTGAAACGCGTGATGAAAAAATCTTTGGGGAAGAAATTCCCAGGAAAAAAATCATAGACGTAAAAGGTGACCCAGACCACCCTGCTAACTTTGGTCGCCTGTGCACCAAAGGCTCAACGCTACACCTCTCGGCCAAAATTGATCATCGCGCACTCTACCCAGAGCTACGCACCAGCCGCGATTTACCGCGCAAACGTGTTTCGTGGGATGAGTCATTAGATTTTATCGTAGATAAATTCGCCAAAACCATCGAAACACATGGACCAGACTCTGTGGCATTTTATATCTCAGGCCAATTACTCACTGAAGATTACTATGTGTTTAACAAGCTCGCTAAAGGCTTAATTGGCACTAACAATGTAGATACTAATTCACGTCTTTGCATGAGCTCAGCGGTCACAGGTTACAAAGCAACGTTAGGCGCAGACAGCCCACCAGCTTGTTATGAAGACATTGACCATACCAATTGCCTGTTTATTGCAGGCTCAAATACGGCATTTGCACACCCGATTATTTATCGCCGTATTGAAGACGCTAAAGCGAATAACCCTAACTTAAAAATTGTCGTCGTTGACCCGCGTAAAACCGATACTGCGCTGAGTGCTGATTTGCATTTAGCAATTACGCCAGGCACTGATGTCGCCTTATTTAACGGCATGTTGCACGTGATGTTGTGGGAGGGCTTGCTGGACATGGCCTACATCAAGGCACACACCAACGGCTTTGATGACTTAAAAAATACGGTGCGCGAATACACGCCCAAGATGGTAGCAGATATTTGCGGCATAAAAGAAAACGACATTATTCAAGCCGCTAAGTGGTTTGGCGCAGGGCCAACACTCAGCATGTATTGCATGGGTTTAAATCAGTCCATTCATGGTACTGATAAAAATGCTGCTTTAATTAACTTACACTTAGCAACAGGGCAAATAGGCAAACTAGGCGCTGGGCCATTTAGCTTAACAGGTCAACCCAACGCAATGGGTGGCCGTGAAGTGGGCGGCATGGCGAATTTGCTCTCTGCGCACCGCGATTTAAATAACCCAGAACACCGCGCTGAAGTAGCTGCCTTGTGGGGCATAGCTAGCGTGCCTGAAACGCCCGGCAAAACTGCCGTTGAAATGTTTGACGCGGTAAAAGCGGGGGAAATCAAAGCGATATGGATAGCTTGCACCAACCCTGCACACTCCATGCCTGACTTAAATAATGTGCTTGAGGCGCTAAACACGGCTGAGCTGGTAGTCGTGCAAGATGCTTTTAACAATACGGACACTTGCGCCTATGCTGATGTACTTTTACCGGCCAGCACTTGGGGCGAAAAAACAGGCACAGTTACTAATTCTGAGCGGCGCATTACGCGGGTGAACTCAGCTGTGCCACCGCCAGCAGAGGCAAAACACGATTGGCAAATTGCTGTTGATTTTGCACTAAAGTTAGAAAAACGATTAGCCAGTAAAGGTAGCCTCTTCAACTACCCCACTGAAGAAGCAATTTTTAATGAGCATATAGAAACTACACGTGGTCGTGATTTAGATATCACAGGGTTGAGCTATGCCATTTTGAACGAAAAAGGCCCACAACAATGGCCTTTCAAAGCAGGCGAAACAATAGGCCAAGCAAGGCTTTATACCGATGGCGTTTTCCAAAAACCTGATGGTCGTGCGCAATTTGTGAACGCTGTTTACAAACCAACCGCAGACAAAACCGACGCGCGTCACCCACTACATTTACTCACTGGTCGCTTGCGTGACCAATGGCATGGCATGAGCCGTACAGGCAATGTGTCGCAGTTATTTAACCATGTGGAGTTGGCGACCATTAACATGTCTAAAGATGACATGAAACGCCGTGGCATTGAAAATGGCGATATTATTAAAGTCCAAAATAAACGTGGCACGCTTATTTTACCGGCGCTGATGTCTGACGAAGTAAAACCGAGCCAAACGTTTATTGCCATGCATTGGGGTAGACAGTATATGAATGGCTTAGGCGTGAATGCGCTGATGCCGCCAAACTTTGATAAAACTTCAAAGCAACCTGAGCTAAAACATACTGCCATTAAAATCACTAAACTTGATTTACCGTGGCGCATGACGGTGATGCGTGCCATTAAAGACCTGACGCAACTCAACAAAATACATGCTTTACTCAAAGAATTTACTTACGCCAGTTGCGGTTTATTTGGCCGTGAAACTGAGCAAAATATTGGTATGTTAATTTTACGTGCAGCCCATGAAACAGCAATCGATCACACCCTAATCACCAAAATTGACGGTATTTTAGGCATGACAGACGACACGCCTTGCCTCAATTATGTGGATGCCAAACGCGG
>JANNBX010000091.1:0-7608 GCA_031385945.1 Methylophilaceae bacterium
AGTTGTTGTATCGCCACGTTTGAATTGAATCTCAGCCAACTGAGTAGCAGCAGAGTGTGTAAGCGGCTGTATCTGCAGCGCTTTATTCAAATAAATTTCTGCATTTTTAATGTCATTTTTACGCGCCGAGCAAATGCCTGCGTTAGCATAAGCCAAATGAGGCGTTGCATACAATGGATTCTTTACTGCCTCTAGAAAGTGTGGGATAGATTCATCATAGCGCTTTCTACTGCACAAAAAACTACCGTAATTGTTATGCGATTCTGAGCTTCCAGGTTGTAGTTCAATTGATTTTTTGTAGTTTGCATCCGCTTTTGTATCTTGACCCAAGGCAGCATACACCAAACCTAAACCACTGTAAGCCAGCGCATAACTCGGATCAATTTGAGTCGCTTCAGTAAACTCGCTTAAAGCAATTTCATATTTTGCTTGTTGCAAATAGGCGGCACCCAAATCTACATGCGCCCGCGCACGTGCAGTCACAGCCGTTTCGTTATAAATATCGTTATTTCCAGCTGTGTTGCTGCCAGTAGTAACGCATCCGCTTAGCAAACTAATGATTAATACAGGACAGAATAAAACCCAACTCATTTTGTTCATGCAATTGCCTCTATAGGAATACCTTTTAATGTACGTTTAGTTTTATCAAGCACTTTACCTGCCAATTGCCCGCAAGCCGCGTCAATATCATCGCCTCTGGTCTTTCTGACGGTCACAATATAGCCTGCTTGCATTAAAATATCACGGAACACCCGAATATGGCTAGGTTTAGATGTTTGATAACCACTATTGGGAAACGGGTTAAACGGGATTAAATTGAGTTTGCAAGGCACACTTTTAATCACTTGCAGTAACTCATGTGCATGCTCTACCGTATCGTTGATACCATCCAACATCACATATTCAAACGTCACAAAATCCCGCGGCGCTTTTTCTAAGTAACGGTTACATGCTGCCATTAACTCTTTAATCGGGTATTTTTTGTTAATTGGCACCAATACGTCGCGAAGCGCGTCGTTAGGCGCGTGCAGGCTGACGGCTAACGCCACAGGACAATCTTCTTTGAGCTTATCCATCGCAGGCAAAATACCGCTTGTAGACAGTGTGACGCGGCGGCGGCTTAAACCATAAGCGCTGTCGTCTAGCATAATCTGCATAGCGGTGACAACGTTATCATAATTGGTGAGTGGCTCGCCCATACCCATCATGACGACGTTTGAAATAATACGGTCATTCGCAGACAGCAAATCATAACCAGATTCACTGCGCAATGACTTGTTGGCAATCGCCAGCTGGCCAATAATTTCTGACACGCTTAAATTACGGTTAAACCCTTGCGCGCCTGTGCTGCAAAAGGTACAAGCCAGCGCACAGCCCACTTGGCTAGAGATACATAAAGTACCGCGATCATCTTCAGGAATAAATACTGTTTCAATGCTATTAGCTACGCCATTTTTGTCATCTGTGCCAATTAACCATTTACGCGTACCGTCGTTTGATACTTGCTCCAACTGCACATTCGGCAAGGTTATTTCTGTATCAGCCGCCAGCTTCTCACGCAAACTTTTGGCGATATCAGTCATTTGCGCAAAATCATGCACGCCAAAATGATGCATCCAGCGCATCAATTGCTTAGCACGAAAAGGCTTCTCGCCGATACTTGCGAAGTAATCGGCGAGCTGAGGTTGACTATAATTAAGTAGATTAATCAATGATTAAACAATTATCCAAAAAAGTACTCAATCTCAACGGCTGCGTTTTCAGCTGAATCAGAACCATGTACCGCATTGGCATCAATGCTTTCAGCAAAGTCAGCACGAATAGTACCTGCAGCCGCTTCTTTAGGGTTAGTCGCGCCCATTAGATCACGGTGCGTTAATACTGCATTTTCGCCTTCCAGCGCTGTAACCATCACTGGGCCAGAAATCATGAATTTAACTAAATCGTTAAAAAATGGACGTGCTGCATGCACGGCGTAAAAACCCTCTGCTTCGGCTTTAGTTAAATGCGTCATTTTTGCCGCAACAATTTTTAAACCAGCGTTTTCAAAACGGGTATAAATTTGACCAATTACGTTTTTTGCCACTGCATCTGGTTTGATAATACTAAGGGTGCGCTCTACTGCCATTTGAAACTCCAAGAAAATAATTAAATGAACTACTTAGAAAGGTGCAGATTCTAGCATTTTTGCAGGATTTGATAAACCATCAATTTGTAGCATTTTGTAAATATAGCGCTTAATTTGTGGCAAAATCTAGGCTGATGAAATCTGCAAACATAAATACTTTTCCAATCACTGCCACCTGCCCAGCATGCGGCTTGCTGTGCGATGACATTGCACTTGAAAATATCAATCATCAATTAAAAGTGATCAAACCTAATTGCGCAAAAACAGTTGCGTTTTTCGAGCAAGGTTCAGGCGAAAACTCACCGCAAATTGCTGGCAAACCAGCCACTCTGCAATCTGCAATCTTGAAAGCAGCTGAAATTCTAAAGCAGGCTCGCAAGCCAATATTCACTGGCTTGGGCACAGATGTGCAAGGCTTTCGTGCCTTATACAACTTATCTCAAAAAACCAGCCCTGGGCTTAGCCACATGAACGCTGCCAGCATGGCGCGCAACCTAAAAGTGCTGCAAAGTACGGGTTGGCAAACCACTACGCTAACCGAGGTGAAAAACCGTGCCGACCTGATTGTGTGTTTTGGCAGTGATTTATTAAACCACAACGTACGCTTTTTTGAGCGCTTTGTGGATGTGGATGGCATGTTTGTCACCGCTAAAGATCGGCAAGTGATTGTATTGGGTGAATCCAGCAATCAAGCGATTAAAAGTGATGCTATGCAAGCCGCATCGGTATTGCCTTGCAGGGCAACTGATTTGCCCTCGATAACAATGGTTTTGCGTGCATTGGTTGCTGGCAAGCAGCTTAAAGCCACAGAAATTACGGGTGTAAAAGTAAGTGATTTACAAACCTTAGCCGATAAGTTAAAAGCTGCAAAATACGCGGTACTGGCGTGGGTGGCGAAAGACTTAGATTTTCCGCATGCCGAATTGACTATTCAAAATATCACAGAAACCCTGGCCATACTCAATAAAACAACACGTGCGGCAGGTTTGCCACTGGGCGGTAGTGATGGCGACACCAGCGCCAATAACGCGAACACTTGGTTAAGCGGGTTTGCCTTAAATGACGATGCTTTAAATGACAAGTTTTCGGAACATGATGCAATGCTGTGGATAAATAGCTTCAGTCCAGAAAAAACTTCGCCAAAAACAGATAAGCCATTGATTATTCTTGGGAATATTAACAGTCAGTTTGAACAAACGCCTGATGTTTTCATTCCAATCGCCACACCTGGGTTGGATAGCAGCGGTACGTTATTTCGCGTGGATTCGGCGGTAATTTTGCCTTTGAAAAAAGTGCGTGAAAATGATTTACTGACTTTGAGTGAAATTGTGCGTGAAATTGAGAAGTTGCTATGATTACGCTGCTTAAAAACGGCAAGCTTTTCGACCCCGCGCGCAATAAAAATGGCGTGGTGGAAGATATTTACATGTGCGATGGACACATTATCGCCAAGCCAGCAGGCGCCGAAAAAATCAGTCAAACTTATGACTTAACAGGAAAAATTGTAATGGCTGGCGCCATTGATATGCACAGCCACATTGGTGGCGGCAAGGTGAATATTGCGCGCATGATGTTGCCAGAGTTCAGAGAGACAATAAAATATAGCGAACCAGAAGCGCATATTTGCACGCCCAACTGCGCGCATAATGCAACGCCAACCACCACAGAAACGGGTTTTAGATATATCGAAATGGGTTACACCGCTGCGTTTGAGCCTGCCATTTTGCCAATAAATGCCCGCCAAGCCCATTTAGAAATGGCCGACACGCCAATGATAGACAAAGGCGGCTATGCCATGTTGGGTAATGATGATTATTTTTTACGCTTGCTTTCTAACAACGCCGACCAAAAAGCGATTAACGATTATGTGGCGTGGACACTGCATGCCACGCAAGCCATAGGCATTAAGGTGGTGAACCCCGGCGGTATTAGCGCATTTAAATTTAATCAGCGCCGTTTAAATTTAGATGAAAATAATGTGCACTACCAAGTGACGCCACGTGATATTTTAAAAAGTTTAAGTCGTGCCGTCAATGAGCTAGGCATTGCCAAACCGCTGCACGTGCATTGCAATAATTTGGGCGCGGCAGGTAATTTTCAAACCACGCTAGATACCATGCAAGCCAGTGACGGCGTGGCTTTGCACTTAACTCACATACAGTTTCATAGCTACGGATTAGAAGGCGATAAAAAATTCTCATCTGCCGCCGCGCAAATTGCCGAGGCTTTGAACAAAAACAAACATATTACCGCCGATGTAGGCCAAATTTTGTTTGGCCAAACCGTGACTGCCAGTGGCGACAGCATGATGCAACATTTAAACGCGAAATATGCCAACCCAAAAAAATCAGTGATTATGGATGTGGAATGCGATGCAGGTTGCGGCGTGGTGCCGTTTAAATACCGTGACCAAAATTACATCAATGCGCTGCAATGGGCGATTGGCTTGGAGTTGTTCTTAAGCGTAACAGATCCATGGCGTATCTTCTTGACGACAGACCACCCCAACGGCGCACCATTTACCAGTTACCCGCATTTGATTCGTTTGTTGATGGATAAAACATTCCGTAACGAAGCGTTTGCCAAGTTGAATTTAGACGCGCAAGCCATGAGCAATTTGCCATCATTAACCCGTGAATATTCGCTGTATGAAATTGCCATCATGACGCGCGCAGGCGCTGCAAAACTCATCGGCCTGAATAATTGCGGCCATTTAGGCGCGGGCGCGCAGGCCGACATTACCGTTTACACCGAGCAAGCCAATAAGGAAGCCATGTTTGGCACGCCAGATTACGTATTTAAAAATGGCGAACTGGTAGTAAAAAGCGGTAAAGTAGTGAAAGTAGTGTGGGGCGCAACGCACGTCACCAAGCCAGCGTTTGATATTGGTGTAGAAAAAAATTTAAAACCATATTTTGATAAATACCATACTATTCAATGTGATAACTTTAAAATCAGCGATAACGAGATTGCCGACAATGGGCGTGGCAAAATTGTAGTCAATACAAAAGGACAGTGAATTGAGCATTTATTACGGTAAACAACAGCGTGCTTTGCAGGCGCAATTTGGTACGACAAAAATGGCCGACCGCATTGAGCAATTGGCCAGCCACACCGAATTTAACGATGACGCTAAAGGCTTTATAGAGCACAGCGAGATGTTTTTTTTAACTACCATTAACGACATAGGCCAGCCCACCGTTTCGTACAAAGGTGGCGATGCTGGCTTTGTGAAAGTACTTGATTCTAATACATTAATATTCCCCAACTACGATGGAAACGGCATGTTTTTAAGTATGGGCAACATCACGGGCAACGCCAATATCGGCATGTTGTTTATCTCGTTCGAGCGCCCGCACCGCATTCGTGTGCAAGGCACCGCCAGCATTTCGCAAGATGCTGAGTTACTCGCGCATTATAAAGAGGCCGATTTTGTGGTAACGGTGAAGTTAGTAGAACTTTGGCAAAACTGCCCAAGGTATATCCCCAAAATGAAAAAAGTGCGCGAATCGCGCAACGTGCCACGGGCTGATTGCGAGACTCCACTGGCTGAATGGAAGCGTATAGACTTATTTCAAGATGTGTTGCCATCTGCTGATTTAGCTAAATCAAAAACTGCAGGCACCATAGAAATTGGTGAATGGATAGGCAAAATTCAGGCAGGCGCTGACGATGCTTAAAGAATGCGCTTAATGCAAATTAACGGCATCACCATTGATGACACCTTTGCCGAAGCATTTAACATGCGCGGCACGCGGGTTATTATTACTGCGCTTAACCTAAAATGGGCTTACCACGCTGCAAATGCTATGACAGGCTTTGCCACTAGCGTGATTGGTTGTGGTGTTGAGGCGGGTATTGAGCGTGAATTAACTGCTGATGAAACGCCCGACGGCAGGCCGGGAGTAAGTGTATTGCTATTCGCCATGGGCAGCAAAGTGCTTATGCAACAACTTGAAACGCGCATGGGGCAATGCATACTTACCTGCCCAACTGCAGCGGCATTTGCTGGCATTGTGTCTGAAGACATGATCAATTTAGGCGCACATTTGCGCTATTTTGGCGATGGTTTTCAAACTTCAAAACTCATTAATGGCACACGTTATTGGCGCATCCCCGTGATGGATGGCGAATTTTTAGTGCAAGAAGCTACTGGCATGGTACGCGCCATTGGCGGCGGTAACTTTTTAATCCTCGCCATCAGCCAAGCCGCCGCCTTAAACGCCGCAGAAACCGCCATTGAAGCCATGAAAAAATTGCCAAACGTCATCATGCCTTTTCCTGGTGGCGTAGTACGTAGCGGCTCTAAAGTCGGTAGCAAATACCCCAAAATGTTCGCTTCCACAAACGATGCATTTTGCCCAACGCTAAAAGGCTTGGTGCAAACTGAATTGAGCGATGATATTGAAAGCGTGATGGAAATTGTGATTGATGGCTTGACGTTTGATGACATAGCCAAAGCCATGAAAGTAGGTATTGAGGCCATTTGTGCTTTAGGTGAAAACAGTGGCGTCAAGCGTATTTCGGCAGGTAATTATGGCGGGAAACTTGGCCCACATCATTTTAAGCTACATCAAATTTTTGGTGAAATTTTGAAATGACATCGCTCACTTTTACACTCAAACAAAACCCAGCTTTTATAGTCAATTGTGGCGCACTAACGCCTGACAAGTTGATCGGTAAAACACACAAAGATATACTACAAATAACTTTAAATAATAATATTAAAGTTATTGATTTATTTGAAGTTTCTGGTATAGACAATCAACATATTATTTTTAAAAATAGTCACTCTAAACTCGACTATATTGGCTACCAAATGCTCAATGGTAGCATTGAGATAGAGGGAGATTGTGGCGATTTTCTGGGTGCAAATATGCGCGGTGGAACGATTGTATGCCAGGGCAACGCGGGCGACAGAGTTGGCGACCAAATGCGGCGTGGTTTGATTTTAATTGATAGTAACGCAGGCGATTACGTTGCCAGTCGCATGCTGGCTGGCACTATTGGCGTGCATGGAAAGCTAGGCAAACATGGGGGCTTTGGCATGAAACGCGGGACTTTATTATTATCGCAACCGCCGAATTTACATGCCACTATTCAAGACTGCGGCACGCATAACCTGCCATTTTTAAAGTTGCTATTTAACGCATTTAAACTATTCAATAGCAAATTTTCATCGCTAGACAGCACGCGCGTTCGGCGCTATTGTGGGGATATTGCTTGCAACGGCAATGGCGAAATACTAGTACTTGAGCAATAAAGGCTACTAGACAATAAACAGGAGAATTATTATGGCTAATTTACTGACAAAATTACAAGGTGATCACGCCGCGCTGCCTGCAGCATTCAACAGTAAAGCTGTGTTGCTGGCGTGGCTAGGCGCATTTATTGCCATCGCAGCGGTCGCATTACTCAGCAATCAACTTTCTTACTTGCTTATTTTGGGCTCGTTTGGCGCCAGTTGCGTTATTTTATTT
>JANNBX010000097.1:0-3654 GCA_031385945.1 Methylophilaceae bacterium
GTTAATACATTGAATTGAGTAGAGAATAATGAGTAACACATTAAATATTGCAGGTACGTCTTACCACTCGCGTCTATTGGTTGGCACGGGTAAATATAAAGACTTTACCGAAACCCGCGCTGCGATTGACGCGAGTGGCGCGCAAATTGTCACGGTGGCGATTCGTCGCACGAATATTGGCCAAACTGCGGGTGAGCCGTCACTTTTAGATTATTTGCCGCCTGAGCAATTTACCTATTTACCTAACACAGCAGGCTGTTACTCAGCCGATGACGCAGTGCGTACTTTGCGCTTGGCGCGTGAGTTGTTAGATGGTCATAAACTGGTGAAGTTAGAAGTATTGGGCGACCCAAAAACGCTATACCCAAACATGATAGAAACCTTGTCAGCCGCCAAGACACTAGTAAAAGATGGCTTTGATGTGATGGTTTACTGCTCAGATGACCCCATTATCGCAAAACAATTAGAAGAGATTGGCTGTGTAGCAGTAATGCCGCTAGCTAGCTTGATTGGCTCTGGCATGGGTATTTTGAACCCGTGGAATCTGCAAATTATTATTGAAAACGCAAAAGTACCTGTGTTAGTTGATGCAGGTGTTGGAACAGCAAGTGATGCCGCGATTGCCATGGAATTAGGCTGTGACGGCGTGCTGATGAACACAGCGATTGCCGCCGCCCGTGACCCAATTTTAATGGCCTCTGCCATGAAACGCGCTGTTGAAGCGGGGCGTGATGCTTACCTTGCAGGCAGAATGCCTAAAAAACTATACTCCGCCAGCCCTAGCTCCCCTGTTGGTGGCTTAATTGGTCAAGGCTGAATCAGCTAATGGCCGCTAATAAACGCTATGAATTTACCGTATTGGTGCAAACCCAATACATTGCCGAGCAGTCGGATATTGAAATGAACCGCTACGTATTTGCGTATTTTGTGACCATCAAAAACACCGGCACCGTAGCGGCGCAGTTAATTAGCCGCCACTGGACAATTACAGATGGCAATAATGATGTTTCTGAGGTGCGTGGCTTGGGCGTTGTAGGCGCGCAACCTTTGTTGCAACCCGGTGAGCAGTTTGAATACTCCAGCGGCTCTGTGCTAAAAACGCCTAGCGGCAATATGCATGGTGTTTATTTTATGACGGCTGAAGACGGCACACAGTTTGAAGCTGAAATTGACACGTTTCAACTACAAATGCCGCGCGTTTTGCACTAATTTATTAAAGTATTCATGCGCTTTCGTTTACTTCTCATTTTTGTTATGGCCTTGCTGCTATTAGCTTGTAGGGCACAACCTATTAAAACCTCACCGCCAAGTCACTTACCAGAGATTCCTCCAACGGCTACTTTGCCTGAAATTAAACCTGTAGTTAAGCCTGAGCCTACTCTGCCGATTGCCTCAAAACCATTTGATGGCAGCTTGTTAAAACCAATTGTCTGGCAAGACTTTTCTTGGCAGCAAGATCGAGTTGTTGAAGCTTGGCCAGCTTGGTTATTAGGTTGCAAAACACTGCAATTTCAAAGTGCTTGGCAACGCGTTTGTGCGCAAGCTTTTGCCATGAATCAGCCTGACTCACGAACGATTGAGCAGTATTTTGAAGCTAATTTTAATGTGTATCAAACCAGCAATATAGATGGCACACAAACAGGGCAAATCACAGGCTATTACGAGCCATTATTACGTGGTAGCCGCACAAAAACCGCTCAGTACAATATTCCGCTTTATAAAAAACCGCTCGATTTAGTTACGATTGATGACCCAGCACAGCCAACAAACAAACGCTTACGCGGCCGTTTAGAGAATGGTCGTATGGCCAATTACTATACCCGCGCAGAAATTGAAGCCACGCCATCACCACTGACAGGCCAAGAATTATTATGGGTAGATAATGCAGTTGAAGCGTTCTTTTTGCAGGTACAAGGCTCGGGCCTAGTCACACTGGATAATGGCGAGCAAGTACATGTGGGCTATGCTGACCAAAATGGCCATACCTACAACTCGATTGGCCGTTTATTAGTGCAACGCGGTGAATTAACGCTAGATAAAGCCTCGATGCAGTCTATTAAAGAATGGGTTGCTAAAAACCCAGAAAAATCGCGTGAATTACTAGACGCGAACCCAAGCTATGTGTTTTTTAAAGAATTGCCACCTGGCTTACCAGGCCCCATCGGCGCGCTTGGTGTGCCAATTTTAGCGGAGCGTGTTGTGGCGATTGACCCTAAATACATTCCGCTGGGTGCACCCCTATTTTTAAGCACCACCGAGCCCAATAGCAACGCGCCGATTAACCGCCTGATGATGGCGCAAGACACGGGTGGCGCCATTAAAGGTGGCGTGCGGGCAGACTTTTTTTGGGGTGCTGGTGAAACTGCGGGTAAAAAAGCAGGGGCGATGAAACAACAGGGTAAGATTTGGTTATTGTTACCCAAAGATTTTGTGTTTGTGCGCTGATTGATTGCTAACCTGACAACCAGTTGCAATATTTTTTGATTGAAAATGTAAATTCTCACTGTTGTCATTCCGACGGAGGTCGGAATTTAGGCAGCTGAACACTAGCTTTGATTGAAATAAACCACCTTTCTTGAATGCAACCCTAACTGGATACCAGCCTACGCTGGTATGACAAAGCTTGCGAGGCTGGCTACTTCACTCCCAAACATAAACGTCCATCGCTAAAATTCCAAAAGTATCTTCTGGTGTGTAGCGCTTAACTGGTTGGCCAGCGCCAGCACCAAGAGACACAAAAAATGGCATCAAATGGTCTTCAGACGGGTGCGCTTTAACTACGTATTGACTGGTTTTTCGGTAGTTTAATAACGCTTCAATATCATTTTGCTCGATTTTTTGAACTATCCACTCACTAAATTCATGCACATAAGCCAGCGGTTTTGCGTCGCGTTGTTGGGTGAAAAAATCATGCAGATTATGCGTAATCGCACCGCTACATATAATCAACACGTTTTCAGCTTGTAACTGGCTAATCGCCTGCCCCATCGCATAATGATGTGCAGTCGTTAAGCCGCTTTGAATCGATAATTGCGTGACGGGTATATCCGCCTCTGGGTACATCAACATCAGTGGCACCCAAGCGCCATGATCAGGGCCTCTATTGGCATCTAGCTCAACTGCTATGCCTGCATTTTTCAGCAAACTCGCTGTTTGTTGTGCTAATGCAGCTGCGCCATTTGCAGGGTATTGAATGTCGCACATTTGTTTAGGAAAGCCGCCAAAATCGTGAATGGTTTCAGGCTTGGGCGCTGTGCTTACTTTTGCATAACGTGTATCCCAATGTGCTGAAACCACCAAAATAGCGCTCGGCTTTGGCAATGACGCGCCAAGCTCACCCAGTAACTTGCCTGTGAGCCCTGGCTCAATGGCGAGTGTAGGCGCGCCGTGCGAGATAAATAGTGTTGTCATGACCAAAAAGCCTATTTATTTAACGCTCATTATTTGCGATTATCTAAACTATAAGCGCCTGCGCCGTGCGCAACGACCAATAGCAAGCCGCCAACAATGGTGATGTTTTTCATAAACATAATCATTTGAATTTGATCACCAAAATTATTGGTGGGTTACAAAGCTCAAATTGCCGCGGCAGGTATTGCGCTATTTACACTAGCCGCCGCGTTTTTGTTCCACAATAATTTTGCTGATCAAATT
>JANNBX010000120.1:0-2812 GCA_031385945.1 Methylophilaceae bacterium
TTCTCGGCCAATACCAGACTCTTTATAACCACCAAATGCTGCGTGAGCAGGGTAGGCATGGTAGCAATTTGTCCACACACGGCCTGCTTTAATGCCACGACCCATGCGGTAGGCTACAGAGCCATCACGGCTCCAAACGCCAGCACCAAGGCCAAAAATCGTGTCGTTAGCAATGGCTAGTGCATCTGCTTCATCTTTAAAGGTTGTTACGGCAAGTACTGGGCCAAAAATTTCTTCTTGGAACACACGCATTTTATTGTGGCCTTTAAGTAATGTAGGCTCAACATAATACCCTTCAGCTAAATCGCCGCTCAATACGTTACGTTTACCACCAATCAAGACTTCAGCGCCTTCTTGTTTGCCGATTTCAATGTAGTTCATGATTTTATTCATTTGGTCTAATGAAGCTTGTGCACCAATCATAGTGCTAGCATCCATCGGGCTGCCTTGTTTAATGGCTTTTACACGCTCTAATACGCGCGCAATGAATTTCTCATAAATGGATTCTTGAATAATCGCACGTGATGGGCAAGTACACACCTCACCTTGGTTAAAGGCAAACATCACTAAACCCTCAATACATTTATCAAAGAATGCATCATCAGCATCCATAATATCTGCAAAGAAGATATTAGGTGATTTGCCGCCCAACTCTAATGTGGCTGGAATCAAGTTGCTAGCTGCGGCTTGTGCAATCACACGGCCAGTAGCAGTAGAGCCAGTAAAGCCGATTTTTGCAATACGTTTGCTGTTAGCCAATGGTGCGCCAACTTCGCGGCCATAACCGTTCACAATATTGACTGTGCCTGGTGGTAATAAATCGCCGATGACTTCCATCAATACCAAAATACTAATTGGCGTGAATTCCGCTGGTTTTAATACCACACAATTGCCCGCTGCCAGCGCTGGTGCCAGTTTCCAAGCCGCCATTAAAATTGGGAAATTCCAAGGAATAATTTGACCAACAACGCCTAATGGCTCGTGGTAATGATAAGCCACTGTATCGTGATCAATTTCAGAAATACCGCCTTCTTGTGCGCGAATCGCACCTGCAAAATAGCGGAAATGATCAACTGTCAGTGGAATATCTGCATTCATGGTTTCGCGAATCGGCTTGCCGTTATCAACGGTGTCAGCCTCTGCAATTAGTGCAAGGTTTGCTTCAATACGGTCTGCAATTTTAAGCAAAATATTTGAGCGCTCAGTTGTCGAGGTTTTACCCCAAGCATCTGCCGCTGTATGTGCTGCATCGAGTGCTAGCTCTACATCTTCTGCGCTTGAGCGAGCAGCTTGTGTGAAATTTTGACCTGTAATTGGCGAAATTACATCAAAATATTCACCTTTAACAGGTGCCACCCACTTGCCGCCAATATAATTATTGTATTTGGCTTTAAATGTTTGTTTTACACCTAAACCGCTTAATGTTTTTGCACTCATTGTTGTATTCCTCCAATTATCTAAAACAGCCCAAATTAAACTGCTATATTAGCCATCAATCTTATATAAGACCTAAGGCGTATTTTTTGTATATGTATGATTTGTATAGTTATTTTACTTTAAAGAAAGGCTTAAATTCACTAAAAAACCTAGCTCTCAAACAAGTAAAATGAGTATATCAGATGTTAATAAATTGTGTCTAAAAACATTATTTAACAAATAATCAACTTTTAATGATAATCTTTTGCATCACGATAATCAACTGGTCGGTCTAGTTTTGTCGGCCAAATAAACATATTATTTTTAATACTTTATTTATAGTGCATGATTAAAAATGCGTATTTAAACTGCATATCTAAAGTGCATAATTTTTAAAGGAATAAATTAAATGACAATAGCATCTGCAACATTACGCGACATAACCGGCATGGGGCAAACGCCTACTAGCCTGAAAAATGCCACTTTGATTATGGTGGATTGCCAAAATACCTATCGCGAAGGCGTTATGCAGCTCACCAATGTTGAGCCAGCGATTATTGAAGCGCAAAAATTACTCAAAATGGCGCGTGATTTAGGCCGCCCAGTGATTCATATTCGCCATGATGCAGGTGTTGGTTCGCCGTATGATATTACCGCGTCAATTGGTCAGATTTCAGATGAAGTGGCACCGATTGCGGGTGAATCAGTCATCACCAAAAATTACCCAAACGCATTTTGGCATACAGATTTAGAGGCGCAATTAAAAGCTTTAGGTGCTGAAAACTTAGTGATTGCAGGCTTTATGACGCACGTTTGCATTAACTCAACTTCACGTGGCGCATTTAACTTGGGCTTTAAGCCCACTGTGGTGGCTAGTGCTTGCGCAACGCGCGCATTAGCATTACACAATGGTAAAGTCATCGAGGCGCAAACCATGCATGAAAGCGCATTAGCAGGTTTGCGTGATCTATTTGCCGTGGTAGTTGAAGATAGCAGTGCGCTTGTTTAATAAAGCGAGCCATAAACAACAGGGTGAGTAAATCCGCGGCTTACGCTATAATCTTACTTTGAATGGCAGCAGCGGACGAGTGGATGAGCGGTTTAAGTCACCACCCTGGAAAGGTGGCACAGGGGCAACTCTGTCGAGGGTTCGAATCCCTCCTCTTCCGCCAAAAGTCATTGCCTAAAGTCCTAGCTCAGTTAACCTTTCAATATTCGTCACAATTTATATCCACATCACTTTGTAAGTCTGTAAGCATCGCTTATGATGATGTTTTATATTATTCAGCGCGCTTAATATGCCACTTTCTTGGAACGAAATCAAAACCCGCGCCACTACTTTTTCTAAAGAATGGCAATCTGAAAGCCGCGAAGATGCCGAAGCAAAATCGCTTTG
>JANNBX010000190.1:0-6683 GCA_031385945.1 Methylophilaceae bacterium
TCAGCCACTGGCACGTTCATATCTGCGCGAATCAGTACGCGTTTCCCGCTTAAATCTAGGTCAGTGATTTTTATAAATTTCATTTTTATTTCCTAAGGGCTTAAATTAACCGCAGATAAATGCAGATAAACGCGAACAAACCTTACTTTCAAAGTCAGTTAACTAAATGTTATCTGCGTTTATCCGCGTGCATCTGTGGCTAAAAATAATTATTTGGCAATATGCTGTACTAAGCGCATCAGGTTACAGGTATAACCATATTCGTTGTCGTACCAAGCAACAATTTTTACAAAAGTTGGATCCAGCAATATGCCTGCATCCGCATCAAATACTGATGGGCAGGTTTCGCCACGGAAATCAGTAGAAACCACCTTGTCAGTGGTATAACCTAGCACACCTTTTAGCTCGCCTTCAGAAGCCATTTTCATAGCATGGCAAATTGCTTCATAGGTGGCATCGCTGTTTAACTCAACGGTTAAATCAACTACTGAAACATCTGATGTTGGTACGCGAAACGCCATACCCGTAAGTTTTTTGTTTAATGCTGGAATCACTTTACCAACCGCTTTAGCTGCGCCAGTACTAGATGGAATGATGTTTTCTAAAATACCACGACCACCACGCCAATCTTTATTACTTGGGCCATCAACTGTTTTTTGCGTAGCTGTTGCTGCATGAATAGTAGTCATTAAGCCGCGTTTAATACCAAACGTGTCATTGAGCACTTTAACTACTGGCGCTAAGCCATTCGTCGTACATGAAGCAGCTGAAACAATCGCCTCGCCTTTATATTCTTTGTGGTTCACGCCATAAACAAACATCGGCGTATCATCTTTACCAGGCGCTGATTGCACGACTTTTTTAGCACCTGCATCAATATGTTTCTGGCAAGTTTCTTCAGTTAAAAAGAAACCTGTGCACTCAATAATAATATCGGCTTCAACTTCGCCCCATTTTAAATTAGCTGGATCTTTTTCCGCAGTAAGGCGAATTTTTTTGCCATTTACCACTAAATTATTGCCTTCAACTGCTACATCGCCTTGAAAACGGCCATGCACTGAGTCGTGCTTCAACATATACGCTAAATAATCTGGCTCTAATAAATCGTTAATGGCAACCACTTCAATATCTTTGAAGTCTTTAATTGCCGCGCGAAACGCCATACGGCCAATGCGGCCAAACCCGTTGATACCTACTCTAATTGCCATGACTCGTTCACCTTTGTATTTTATATTTAGTTTTAAACTGCTCAATAACTAGACTCACAAATGACTAAATTAATAAATAATGCAGTCTTGCAAATGAAAAGAGCCTCGAAAACGGAGGCTCTTTTTTGTTACGTTTTAACTACAAATTTATAGCACTGACTTAACTGTTGCTACTACGTTTTCAACTGTGAAACCGAAGTGTTTCATTAACGCGCCACCTGGAGCTGATTCACCGAATGTGTCGATACCCACAACAGCGCCTTCTAGGCCAACATATTTACGCCAGAAATCCGTAACGCCAGCTTCAACCGCCACGCGCACAACGCCTGGAGTTAATACACTGTCTTTGTACGCTTTATCTTGGCGGTCAAACACGTTGGTTGATGGCATTGAAACTACGCGCACTTTAGTGCCCGCTGCGTTCAACTCAGCCGCTGCTTTAACCGCTAATTCAAGCTCAGAACCATTAGCGATGATGATGACTTGCGCGCCAGCTACATCAGATAATACATAGCCACCTTTACGCATTAACGCAAATTGCGCTGCATCGTGTTTCATACCAGCTACGTTTTGACGGCTTAATACCAAGCTTGAAGGACCATTTGTACGCTCTACCGCTGCAACCCAAGCCACTGCTGTTTCAGTTGAGTTGCCTGGACGCCAAACGTCCATATTTGGAATTAAACGTAAACCAGCGGTATTTTCGATTGGTTGATGCGTAGGGCCATCTTCACCTTGACCGATAGAGTCATGCGTTAACACAGCAATAGTACGTTGTTTCATCAATGCAGACATACGCAATGCGCTTTTTGCATAGTCAGAGAACATATGGAATGTACCGCCGAATGGAATTAAACCACCGTGCAATGCCATACCATTCATAATCGCGAACATACCGAACTCACGTACGCCGTAAGAAATATAGTTGCCTGGTTTTTTCGCATCAACGTGTACAAAGCTTGCTGTTGACGTTAAGTTTGAACCCGTTAAGTCAGCAGAACCACCTAAGAACTCAGGTAATAATGGCGCTAATGCGCCGATGACGTTTTGTGATGCTTTACGTGTTGCAACACCTTCTGCTTTTTCGTTTGTTGCCGCGATAATCGCATTCGTTGCTTCTGTCCAGTTTGCTGGCAATATGCCAGACATGCGGCGTGTATATTCAGCTGCTTCTGCAGGGAACATTTTTGCGTATGCCGCAAATTTATCATTCCACTCAGCTTCAGCTGCAGCGCCTTTAGCAGTTGCATCCCAACCAGCGTAAACATCTTCTGGAATAACAAATGGCTCATGTGCCCAGCCGATGTTAGCGCGTGTTGCAGCTACTTCATCTAAACCTAACGCAGAACCGTGGCAATCGTGTGAACCAGATTTGTTTGGTGAACCCATACCAATCACTGTTTTACAGCAAATCAATGATGGCTTGTCTGTTACTTTTTTAGCTGCCGCAATCGCAGCGCCAATTGCCGCTACATCGTGGCCGTCCACTGATTGAACATGCCAACCGTATGATTCAAAACGTTTTGCTGTATCGTCTGTATACCAACCTTCGATATGGCCATCGATAGAAATGCCATTGTCATCCCAAAACGCTGTTAATTTGCCCAAGCCCCAAGTACCAGCCAGTGCACAAGCTTCGTGAGAAACGCCTTCCATCATACAACCATCACCTAAAAATACATAAGTGTGGTGATCAACAATATTAAAGTCTACTGGTTGATTGTAGCCTTCAAAATGACCTGATTTATTAAACTGATCTGCCAATAACTTTTCAGCCATTGCAAAACCAACACCGTTTGCAATACCTTGGCCTAGTGGGCCAGTCGTTGTTTCAATACCTGGCGCATAGCCGTATTCTGGGTGACCCGCACATTTAGAATGTAATTGACGGAATGTTTTTAACTCATCCATTGGCAATGCATAGCCAGTTAGGTGTAGCAATGAGTAAATCAACATAGAACCGTGGCCGTTAGAAAGCACAAAGCGATCACGATTAGACCAGTTAGGATTTTTTGGATTATGGCTTAAGTGGTTGTTCCAAAGCTCTTCAGCGATTTCCGCCATGCCCATAGGCGCACCCGGGTGACCAGAATTTGCTTTTTGTACCGCATCCATTGATAACGCACGAATCGCGTTGGCTAGGTCTTTACGTGATGCCATTGTTACACTCCCTAATTGTTGGTAAAGCTTAATTAAACTGCATGCTTTATAGATTGATTCTTACAGGAAATCTTATAAAACACTGAATGAATTCTTAAAAGAGCGAGATGTGATAACCGCTTTTTTATAAAGGTTAAATTATTGCTCAGTTAGGGGGTTTCAGCAAGTGCAACATCAGTTATAGGGCTACTTATTGCGCTTTAAAATAAAAATAATCACCAGTCATATCATGCGCTTCACATACTAATCGCTCAGAAAACTCCTACGGCAACATCAGCCAAGACCTTATTCAATATTTTTTCTCAACTGCATAAAATGAAGTCTGTATTACATCACTCGTAACACAACTCAAGTGATGTAACTAAATCTTTAATTCCCAAAAAGGAAATATCATGAAAACAAACCTTAACAATCTTTTAATTATTAGTGCACTAGCACTACCAATGATTACATTCGCGGCTGATGGCGACTCATTGTCAGTTAAGCTAGGCGATGCTGTAATTACTACTAAACTAAAAGCCGAGTTCGCTAAAGACAAAACTGTTAGCGCGTCTGAAATTAAAGTCGACACCGACAGCAATGGCTTAGTGCAACTATCAGGCACAGCAAAAACACAAGCTGAGGCCGACAAAGCAGTAGAAATTGCAAAAAGTACTAAAGGCGTGACTGCAGTTAAAAGTGAGATTATTGTAGCTAAATAGCACTTAATTATTAAGTACAACGTTTAAATAAAAAACCAGCGCTCAGCTGGTTTTTTATTGTCACCAATTGCAAATCATGGCCAAAATATATATGATATGTATATATTATATAAAGGAAGTGTGATGCGTGCATTAATAGACATTCCAGAACGCCAAATAGATGAGCTAACAGCCATTTGCCAAATTAAAAAACTCTCACGCAGTGAGGCTATACGCCAAGCCATTGCCAGCTACGTGGCAAGCAATAAACCTGCAAACGAGCAAGCGTTTGGCTTGTGGACTAATGGCACTCAACAAGACGGCTTAAACTACCAAGAAAAACTACGTGCAGAATGGTAAAAGTATTATTCGACACCAATATTTTAATTGACTACTTAAATGGCATAGCCGCCGCCAAGCTAGAGTTAGAGCGCTTTGCCGATAAAGCCATCAGCCCAATTACATGGATGGAAGTAATGATAGGCGCAACAGAAACCAATAAAGCCGCCACCAAAGCTTTTTTAGAAAGCTTTGAATTGCTGCAAATAGACGCAAAAGTTGCCGAACGCGCCGTGCTAATACGCCAAACTAAAAAAGTAATATTACCCGATGCAATTATTTGGGCAAGCGCGCAAGTGAATGACAGATTGCTAGTGACTAGAAATAGTAAGGACTTTGCAGCAGATGAGGCTGGGGTTAGGGTGCCTTATCAAGTTTAACCTATAGTAATTTAAATTTTATCTTTTAATTCACGATAAAAATTCTCATGCGTACCCAACAATATCAATGTAAGCGTTGCGGGGTCAAATGTGTATGCCAGTAAATATAATTGTGTATTGTGCGTAAATTTATAAACGAAAATATCTACCAAATCACCCTTTTTCTGCTCACCCAAAGTCGGGTCTTCACTAATTGAAGCAACAGCAACATTAACCGCTTGCTTTTGTGATGGATGCAGCTTTTTATAAGTACGCCTAAAACTATTCTGCTGTAAAACTTGCATACTTAACTAGTTTAAGTTTTCAGGTTCAAATGGCGTTAATTCACTCTCGCTCTGCGCCTTAGCAATCAGCAAATCACGCACAAAATCAATTGGTAAATCAGGGTTATCCAATGCGGCTTTCCCAACCAGCGCCCAAAACTCTATTTGCCCAGCAATGGTTCTACGTTCGGCTTTAGCGTAATTTTTCGCTTGCTCATGCAAGCATTCATCAATACGAATAGATTGTGACATGGTAATTTTCCACAAATGTAGTAGATTGCATCATATTGACTTTGAAGGTAATTGTCAAATTAGAAAAAGTAGCTTATATTTTTGTATCATCAGATATCGGTAGCTGCACATCACGCAGATAAGAAAAATTAGGGTTGTAGTTGTAAGCATTTTTTATATCCAAAGCAACACCTTCTGCGCTATCGTATAAATTACCACCAGTTACATTAATTAGTTCAAGCCTCGCTAGTACATCACCTACCACTTTGTGGCTTATTAAAACTTTAGTAAGTATCGGCTCACTAGGTTTATTTGTAGCCCCATCAAGTGGCTCTTTAATATTGGCTAGGTAGTCATCTAAATCTATTAACCCTCTACTTTCATAATGAATTGTGTCGTAAAGTAAGCAACCTAACTGACGTTGCATTCTCTTATTATGGCTACCAGGAAATGGAATAAATTGTAAAGTATCCGCAATAAATCCATTTTCAAAAAACTCCTTTTTAGGCGACTGAAAATCATGAAAAGTTTTATAAAACAAGTCAATTATCAAATTGAAAGCCCTGCAACTCTTTAGCTCTTGCAACAGCTAACTGGTTAATATTCAGGGCATATACAACTGAATAAGAGTTACTAGGACGTGAAACTCTGATGCCATTAAAAGCAAAAAACAAAGCCACGTATGGTGAATAGGAAAAGTCTAAACAAGGTGTTGGAACACCATTGTGACGCGCATGCTCCATTGCCTCAAAACGATTATGATTATCAAAAGACTTAATACCAAGCTTCTCTAGTCCAACTTTGTAAGCAGTTAATGCTTCATCAATATCAGAGCTCCATGGCTCATGAGATCTTGAAGTGTGTCTCTGCCATGTATTGTTTAAGCGATAACTCTCTTTTTCGTGTCCACGAAAAACTATCGTATCACTAGCTTCATAAGCTAAGTTTTCTAAAAAACTAATAGCACCTTTAGCATTTTGAAAACGCTTAGTAATTATTGTCATAGTCTTCCTTTAGATATTTATACACTAATTTATAAAAATACTTTTTAAAGTAATCTCAATCGCCCTACAATTCGCTTTAGCATCTTCAAATGTCAGCAAAGGCTGCTGATCGTTCAACACACAGTCACTAAAATGCTCAATCTCTAAATTAAAATGATTACTTGGCGCAAAGCGTTCTTCTGCGTACTTGCCATCTTCTGTTGCCCAGCTGATCACGGGTACGTCGTTTTGAAACACCCATGTAGCATTGCATTTAACCCAGCCTTTTGTGCCGATGATTTCGTATTCGGATTTTCGGCTGCGTTCAAAGCTGATATCGAAACTGCCAAAAAGTGCGCGTTTCTCACCGTCTAATCCAAAATCCAACACACCGTTAGTCACAATATCCGCGCCATGTTCGTTGAGTTTGGCATGCGCG
>JANNBX010000020.1:0-2022 GCA_031385945.1 Methylophilaceae bacterium
AACTTCGGCAATATCACCTTCTGATTTACCAATTAGTGCACGTGCAATGGGTGAGCCAATCGAAATTTTACCGCCTTTAATGTCCGCTTCATCTTCACCAACAATTTGGTAAATTTTAGCGTCGCCTGAGTCTAAATCTTCAAAACGCACTGTTGCTCCAAAAACCACACGGCCCTCTGCATTTAAAGTCACTGGGTCAATCACTTGCAAGTTAGATAATTTTGACTCTAACTCAGCAATCCGGCCTTCAATAAAGCTTTGTTTTTCTTTAGCGGCTTCATACTCTGCATTCTCAGATAAGTCACCTTGCGCGCGCGCCTCAGCAATCGCTTGAATCACCGCTGGGCGGTCTTCTGAACGCAATTTTAGCAGCTCAACCTTGAGCAAAGCAGCACCTTTTACGGTTACAGGAATTTGGGAAATCGCCATACTACGGTCTCTTTCGTACTTATTATTAGATATTACGTTTTATAAAAACAAAACCACACCCTTACGAGCGTGGTTTTAAGATTTGATTTAAGTTTAAGTTATGCTAATTGTTTATGCAAGTCTTGAATTGACGTCACATTTAATTCTTGCATATAACCCATGCCCATACAGGCAGCGCGCGCGCCTGCCAACGTTGTGTAATACGTGACTTTATTTTGCAAAGCACTACGGCGATTCTCATAGCTATCAGCGACTGCTTTTTTGTCTTCAGTCACATTCACAATAAAGCTAATATCACCATTTTTAATCATGTCGACAATATGCGGACGGCCTTCAGCCACTTTGTTCACGGGCGTTACCGTTAAATCGTGCGCTTTAAGCGCAGTAGCCGTGCCTTTAGTTGCCACTAGAGTAAAGCCAAGCGCAACTAAGTCTTTAGCGATATCAACCACTTTTTGGTGATCTTCATTACGCACACTAATAAACGCACGACCGCCTTTTGGCAACTTGGCCGATGCGCCTAATTGTGATTTCACAAACGCCTCTGCAAACGTTGCACCTACGCCCATTACTTCGCCTGTCGATTTCATTTCAGGGCCCAGCAAGGTATCCACTCCTGGGAATTTAATGAATGGAAATACTGCTTCTTTTACTGAGAAGTAAGGTGGAATAACTTCTTTAGTCACGCCTTGCGATTTCAAACTTTGGCCAGCCATACAACGTGCCGCAATTTTAGCTAACTGCAAACCACAAGCTTTAGATACAAACGGCACAGTTCGTGATGCACGTGGGTTTACCTCTAGCACATAAACTGTTTCACCTTGAATGGCAAATTGCACGTTCATTAAACCTTTAACACCTAGCGCTTTGGCCATGAGCACGGTTTGCTCACGCAAAACATCTTGTAATTTTTCACTCAAGCTATAAGGTGGCAATGAGCAGGCTGAAT
Source organism: Methylophilaceae bacterium (assembly GCA_031385945.1). GTDB lineage: Bacteria > Pseudomonadota > Gammaproteobacteria > Burkholderiales > Methylophilaceae > JANNBX01. The sequence goes on from JANNBX010000020.1 coordinate 1,379, forward strand.
CGCCAGAATGCACACCTGCTTGCTCAACGTGCTGCATAATGCCGCCGATCAATACATCTTCACCATCACAAATCGCGTCTACGTCAATTTCTAAAGCGTCGTTTAAGAAGCGGTCCAATAATACTGGTGAATCATTAGAAACTTTTACAGCTTCACGCATATAACGCTCAAGCTGGCTTTGCTCATGCACAATTTCCATCGCACGGCCACCTAAAACATAACTTGGGCGCACTACGAGTGGGTAACCAATTTCAAGTGCACCACGTAGCGCTTCTTCAGGCGTACGTGCAGTGCGGTTTGGTGGCTGTTTTAAGCCCAACTCATTCAACATCGCTTGGAAACGTTCGCGGTCTTCTGCACGATCAATCGCGTCTGGCGTTGTACCAATAATTGGCACGCCTGCTTTTTCTAAAGCGCGAGCAAGTTTGAGCGGCGTTTGGCCGCCGTATTGCACAATCACGCCGACTGGCTTTTCAATATTCACAATTTCAAGCACGTCTTCTAACGTGACCGGCTCAAAATACAAGCGGTCTGACGTATCGTAATCCGTTGAAACTGTTTCAGGGTTGCAATTGACCATGATGGTTTCATAGCCGTCTTCACGCATGGCAAAAGCGGCGTGCACACAGCAATAGTCAAACTCA
>JANNBX010000027.1:0-2923 GCA_031385945.1 Methylophilaceae bacterium
CCGCCTTTGTCAGTACGGTATTGCACTTGACCTGCTTTAGCGTTTTTAACCGCAGTTGCCGCATCAGGCGTTACAGTACCCACTTTTGGGTTAGGCATTAAGCCGCGCGGGCCTAAAATTTGACCTAATGTACCAACAATACGCATTGCATCTGGTGTTGCAATCACGATATCAAAGTCCATTACACCAGCTTTAACTTGTTCAGCTAAATCTTCAAAACCAACAATGTCAGCACCTGCCGCTTTAGCAGCTTCAGCTTGAGCACCTTGCGCAAAGACCGCAACGCGAGTCACTTTACCAGTGCCGTTTGGCAATACTAAAGCACCACGTACTAATTGATCTGATTTACGTGCATCAATACCAAGATTGATTACAGCGTCGATTGATTCGTTAAATTTTGCAGTTGCGTTCACTTTAACCATACCAATTGCATCAGCAGCTGGATATAGCTTGTTACGATCTACTTTTGCACGTAATGCATCAATTCTTTTAGCCATTTTATAGACCCTCCACAACAATACCCATACTACGGGCGCTACCAGCGATAATACGCACTGCTGCGTCCATGTCCCCTGCAGTTAAATCAGGCTGTTTAGTTGTAGCGATTTCTTCAACTTGCTTGCGTGTAATCGTAGCTACTTTATCAACATGCGGACGCGGTGAGCCTTTTGTAATACCAGCCGCCTTTTTAAGCAGAATAGTTGCTGGCGGTGTTTTCATGATAAAAGTGAAACTCTTATCAGCAAACGCCGTAATGACAACAGGAATTGGCAAGCCAGGTTCTACACCTTGCGTTGCAGCGTTAAACGCTTTACAGAATTCCATAATATTTAAACCACGTTGACCCAATGCTGGACCAATAGGTGGACTTGGGTTGGCTTTGCCTGCAGGTACTTGCAGTTTAATATAGCCAATGACTTTTTTCGCCATGCTTCTTCTCCTGTGGGTATTAGCGCTTTTTTTTAGAAAAGCTCCCCTGTTAAAAAAAACTACTCAGATTACTACTACTGATACAAAAATCTAAAACTATACTTCTTTTTCTACTTGAGTAAACTCAAGCTCAACTGGTGTGGCGCGACCAAAAATAACCACTGAAACACGCAATTTGCTTTTCTCATAATTGATATCTTCAACCGTACCTGAGAAATCCTTAAACGGACCATCAATAACACGTACAGCCTCACCTTTTTCAAAGTGCATTTTTTGCGTTGGGTTAGACTTACTGTCATCCATACGCTGAAGAATAATTTCAACTTCTTTATCTTTGATTGGTGTAGGTTTTTGTGCTGAACCACCAATGAACGCTGTTACACGCGGCGTACTTTTTACTAAATGCCAGCTATCGTCGTTCATTTCCATTTGTACAAGCACGTAACCTGGATAAAGTTTACGTTCAGAAATCTTCTTAACGCCTGCCTTCATCTCAACCACTTCTTCGACCGGCACTAATATGTCACCAAAAAAATGATTCATTTCATTGCGAGAAATTCGCTCTTCAATACCCGCTTTTACTGATTTTTCAAAGCCAGAAAACGCCTGAACCGCATACCAACGCATACCCATCAAGCACTCCCGCCCATTAACATTTGCACTAATTTTGCAAAAGCCATATCAAATAACATCAAAATAATGCCCATTACTAAAACCAACAGGAACACTGCAACTGTTGTTTGTATGGTTTCTTGTTTTGTTGGCCACACTACTAGTTTGGTCTCTTTAATTGAGTCGCGTACAAAACCAATAGCATCTTGACCTGTTGGAGTTCTAGTCGCAACAAATCCTGCCGCAGCAATACCGCCGAGCACGATTAAAATACGCACTACTAATGCCTGATCTGCAAAGTAGTAAAAACCAACAACACCTGCAATAAGCAAGAGCAGCGCTAGCGCCAGTTTGATTTTATTGGTCATTTAAATAAGCTTTATTCAAGTTAAAACTAATCTAGCAGCTAGTTGCTAAAGCTACTAAATCAAAAATTTGGCAGGCCAAGAGGGTCTCGAACCCCCAACCCTCGGTTTTGGAGACCGATACTCTACCAATTGAGCTATTGGCCTGTATTTAAACGGCTAAGCCGCTTTAGAACCACAAAATCCGCGCAGGGTTGTTTGCGCGGACTTTGCTTGAAGACACATCCAAATCGATGTGCTTCTATTTTAAAAACTATTCAATAATCTTAGCTACCACACCAGCACCAACTGTACGACCACCTTCACGAATCGCGAAGCGTAAGCCATCTTCCATCGCGATAGGTGCAATCAATGTAACTACGATAGATACGTTATCGCCTGGCATCACCATTTCTGTACCTGCTGGCAACTCTACAGCACCAGTCACATCTGTTGTACGGAAGTAGAATTGTGGACGGTAGCCTTGGAAGAATGGTGTGTGACGACCACCTTCATCTTTACCTAGCACATAGATCTCTGCTGAGAATTTTGTGTGTGGTTTGATCGTGCCTGATTTAGCTAATACTTGACCACGCTCTACTTCTTCACGCTTAGTACCACGGAGTAAGACGCCGACGTTGTCGCCTGCCATACCTTGATCTAGCAACTTACGGAACATTTCAACGCCCGTACAGGTTGTTTTTAATGTGTCTTTTAAGCCTACAATTTCAATCTCTTCGCCTACTTTTACAATGCCGCGTTCAATACGGCCTGTTACCACAGTACCACGACCTGAGATTGAGAATACGTCTTCTACTGGCATTAAGAATGTGCCGTCGATTGCACGTTCTGGCATTGGGATGTAGCTGTCTAGTGCTTCAGCTAATCTGAAGATTGCTGGTTCGCCGTATTCTGATTGGTCGTTTTCTAGGGCTAATTTAGCTGAACCGATAATCACTGGTGTGTCATCGCCTGGGAAGTCGTATTTGCTGAGCAATTCACGAATTTCCATTTCAACGAGTTCTAATAATTCTTTG
>JANNBX010000069.1:0-1687 GCA_031385945.1 Methylophilaceae bacterium
GCTGCCCCAGCGCGATTTTGCGTTAGATAATGTGAGTGGTGGAGTTGTTACGCCTAGTTTTGCACTGAATATTTCAAGTCGGCGTGAGAAATCAGTCAGGGCTGCTTTTTTGTACCAAGCAATTGTTTTACGGGCGATCAGCGTGGTGTCTGCGATGTTAGGTTGCGCAACTATTAAGCTGTTGTCCATTAAATTGGCAGCTTTATTTGTCACGCTTTGCACCAAACTCAGCGTCATTTCGTTACCTAGTAAATGCAGTTGCTCACCATTTATCCATTGTATTGGCGGTATTTGATTTTCTTGTTTGGCCTGTAGCTTTTGAATAATCCACGCTAATTTTGAATGCAAAATGGTTTCAATATCACGCATTGCCAAGCGCTGCGGCACATGAACCACTAAACCTGCTTGCGTTATTTTTAAGCCCACCGTGCGGCGAGCGCGACGCTCTAGTTGGTAATTAATGACTTGCTGGTTGGGTAAAACCAAGGTCTGCGTGGTTTTAATAGAGGTAGGTTTGATAGTAGGTTTATTAAAAAACAAGCTTACAAGCCTAGCATCTGGTTTTCTATCCAAGTTTCTACTTGGGAGTTAAGCGCATCTGTTTTGAGTTGGCTAGCATCAATGGGTGGAGCAATCACCACCGTAATCACGCCAGGTTGTTTGATAAAACTATTTTTAGGCCAAAAACGCCCTGCATTGTGTGCCACAGCTACTACCGTGCTTTTTGTATGATTAGCCAACCACGCGCCACCAATATGATATTTGCCGCGCTCACCCACGCTAATGCGTGTGCCTTCAGGAAACACCACTACCCAAAAGCCTTTTTTAAGGCGGTCTTTACCTTGTTCAACCAACTGCTTAAGCGCCTCACGCCCAGCCGCGCGGTTAATGGCGATTGGCGAAGTCATGGCTAAACCCCAGCCAAAAAACGGAATCCACAATAGTGACTTTTTCATCACCCAAACTTGCGGCGGAAAAATGGCTTGAAAAGCCAATGTCTCCCAAGCTGATTGGTGTTTGGCCAAAATAATGCTCGGTGTTTTAGGAATATTTTCACTACCCACAATGTTGTAAGTGATATTGCAAGTGACTTTTAGCCACCACAACATGCTTAATGCCCAACCAGAAATCAGCTTATAGCGCGTAATCGGTGGAAAAGGGAAGGACAATAAAGCGATAACGGTAAAGATCGGCGTAACGATTAGCTGACCTAAAAAAAACAGTAAAGAGCGTAACAGCAACATTAGTCTATTTCCGCAATAATCCGTGCTACTGCTTCGCTCAAATCAGCTACCACTAAGGTATTTTCTGGCAAGCTGCCAGCTTTAAGGGTTTCTTCACCTTTGCCTGTACGTACTAAAATGGGTTGACAGCCAGCATCAGCGAACGCAATTAAATCACGTAGTGAGTCGCCCACTGCGGGTGCGCCTTTTAAGCTTATACCGAAGCGTTTACCAATTTCATCAATCATGCCTGTTTTAGGTTTACGGCAATCGCAATGCTCATCCGCCGTGTGCGGGCAGTAAAAAATAGCATCGATACGTGCACCCACTTGGCCTGCCGCACGGTGCATTTTGTCATGAATAGCGTTTAACGTAGCCATATCATAAAGCCCGCGCCCAACGCCAGATTGGTTAGTAGCCACCACGACGCGAAAGCCATTTTGATTCAGTAGCGCAATTGCCTC
>JANNBX010000148.1:0-4115 GCA_031385945.1 Methylophilaceae bacterium
CGAGTCGTGTTTTTATAAAAATTAAAATGCGATTCAATAATTTAAAATAACAAATAACCACCATACAGCAAGGGTTTCATGGCCGGTTAATGCTCCCAAAAAAACGCACAAAATAAAAGAGATAAATTTTTAAAAACACACGACTCGCTATAAAGTTTTAAAAGAGCGTGCGCGCGAAACAGGCCTGAGTATTGTTTACGTGAATTGTGTTGGTGGCCAGGATGAATTGGTGTTTGATGGTGGCTCGTTTGTGTTGAGTGGCCAAGCTGAGCTCACGCATCAATTTATTGAGTTTGAAGAAACACTCGAGCTTGTTGAATTTAGTGTGGTAGCAAGCACTAAACTCGTGACGCCGATTAACGCTAGGCTAAAGCCACGTTTAAGCTTAACAGCCGCAGTTTATAAAGCTTTGTCTTTAGGCTTAAAAGATTATGTGCACAAAAATGGCTTTCCAAATATTGTACTAGGCTTGTCTGGTGGCGTTGATTCAGCACTCACACTGGCTATTTGTGTTGATGCGTTAGGCTTAGATAAAGTACATGCGGTGATGATGCCCTCAGAATTTACCGCAAGTATTAGCGTAGATGACGCACGAGATATGGCACAACGTGTTGGTGTAAAGTATTCAGAAATGGCGATTAAGCCCTTGTATGAGCTCTACCTAAGCACGTTAAAAGATGAGTTTGAAAATACCACATTTGACGCTACTGAAGAAAACTTACAAGCGCGTATAAGAGGCATGCTGCTCATGGCGCTCTCGAATAAATTTGGCGGTATTGTAGTAACTACAGGTAATAAATCTGAAATGGCAGTGGGTTATTGCACACTATATGGAGATATGGCAGGCGGTTTTGCGTTACTAAAAGATGTACCTAAAACACTCGTCTATGAGCTGTGTCGTTATCGCAATGCTATATCGGCTGTGATACCAGAGCGTATTATTACTCGTGCGCCAAGCGCTGAGTTGCGTGAAAATCAAACAGACCAAGACAGCCTGCCAGCTTATGAAATTTTAGACGCTATAATGCAAGCATACGTTGAAGAAGACGCCAGTATGAATGATATATTAGCGCTAGGTTTTGCCAAAAAAGACGTACTACGCGTGATTCAACTGATAGATCGTAATGAGTATAAACGCCGCCAATCGCCGATTGGTGTGCGTATTACGCAACGTGGATTTGGCAAAGACAGACGTTTTCCGATAACATCACAATTTAAATCTTTTAATTAAGCCAAGCTGAAGTAATCTATCGTACAAAGTTTTTTTACTCAATAATAACCTTAACCACAATAGCTATAAATTTAAAAAATGTTGATTTAAGTTAAAACGTATTAGTTAAAAGTTTAAGGTAGTGCCACAATAATAAAACCATCAATTAAGGACTAACAAATGAGAAAAATCGAAGCAATCATCAAGCCATTCAAACTGGACGAAGTGCGAGAAACACTTTCAACGATTGGCGTAACAGGCTTAACAGTGACTGAAGTTAAAGGCTTTGGCCGTCAAAAAGGTCACACTGAGTTATATCGCGGTGCTGAGTATGTAGTCGATTTTTTGCCAAAAATTAAGCTAGAGTTAGTGGTTTCTGACGAGATGGTTGACCCAGCGGTAGATGCGATTATTAAAGCGGCGCACACAGGTAAAATTGGTGATGGCAAAATTTTTGTCACCACTGTAGAGCAAGTGATTCGTATTAGAACGGGCGAAACAGGCAAGGACGCTATTTAATTTTTAAGTTAAGTTTCCACTAACTCAGTCAGCTAAATGAATGAGTTAGTTTCGTATTGCCATACTTAGCATAGTGTTTTTTTATTCACTTTCTTGTGACTGGTAACTGGCTTATAAAATGATGTCACCTATTTTAAAAACAATCGTTTTACTGAGTATTGCGAATGTTTTTATGAGCTTTGCTTGGTACGCGCATTTAAAAGAGCTCAGCAGTAAACCCTGGATTATTGCTGCATTGATCAGCTGGGGGATCGCGCTTGTAGAGTATCTATTCCAAGTACCCGCTAACCGTATAGGATTCACTGTTATGAGCTTAGCGCAGCTCAAAATTTTGCAAGAGGTGATTACCCTAGTGGTATTTGTGCCATTTGCACTTTTTTATATGAATCAGCCGCTTAAGTTAGATTTTTTGTGGGCGGCACTGTGTATGTGCGGTGCTGTCTACTTTATGTTTAGAACGGCATAACTCGATTGAAAATTAAGAGTTATTTGTTATTTGTTTATATTGAATTGATTATTTTATGAGCATTAAGATCACCCAATTTCTGCATACTGGTTTAATCGTTTCAGATATTGAGCGTTCGCGTGCGTTTTATGAGGGTTTGCTAGGATTAACGCCAGACCCTAAACGCCCAGAACGTGAATTCAAAGGTGTGTGGTATGACATCGGAATCAATCAGATTCATTTGATGGAAGTGGATAATCCTTACGCTAATGTAGTGCGTCCTAAGCATGGTGGGCGAGATATTCATTTAGCGATGAATGTAGCCAGTGTGGACGATGTAAAAGCAGTACTGGATGCAGCAGGCGTGGCATATACCGCAAGTGCTTCAGGTCGCGCTGCATTATTCACTCGTGACCCAGATGGTAATACGCTAGAATTTTCTGCGTTATAAAATTATTTGCAACATAACAATTATTTGCACCATAAAAATGTTTGCACTGTAAAAATTTTTGCATAATAAAATTTAACTGCAATATTGAATTTGGGTCATGCTTAAAGAGCTACTCTTAAGAGTCACCATTTAGCATTGCTGGCTAAATTAACTTTATTCATTGCTTTAATCACAGTCATTAAAATCAATTTATAAAAAACGCCACTGCCGATATTTGCAATAATATTTTGCAAGTATCGGCAGTGGCGTTTTCAAACCCTAACCTTTGTGGTGGCTCTAGTAAAACTTGCTAATTAGTATCTTCTGCATATTTAAAGTCAGTCTTAATTTCGCATCGCTTAGTGCGTTATCAAAATTTAGACTAAGCGGTAGCACTTGATTCAGCTACAGCTTTTACGGGCATATTATTACCGCCTTTTAAAAACCCAAATACTAAAAACGCTAGTGGTACTAGTACAAGGCTATACGAAATCCACTGGCCAATTTTGCCATCTGGGCCGTACGGCTCAGTTGCCATGTGCCAATAGCCTACTGCCTCTGGGTCAAACCAACCTAAACTGTAAATTTCGCCTGCTTCGGTGAATTCGTGAAATGCATAAATAACGAGTTGTATTGAAAAAATAATCATAAATACTGCTGTTACTTGAAAAAACAAACCAAGATTGACGCGATGACCATATTTGCTCCAAGCCCAAGCCACTAAACCTGCGATACCCAAGCCTAAAAAGCCACCTAAAATAAGGTGTGATGAGTCATTGCCTTGTGCGAGTGAGGCAATCATAGTGGCGGCTTCTAAACCTTCGCGACCTATCATCAGTAATACGAATGCAAAAATTGCTAATTTAGCGCCACCACCAGGGTTGGCTACTGCGCGATCAATGGCGGTGGTAATTTCACGTTTCATGTGTTTGCCCATTTTGAGCATATGAACTGTGCAGGTAATCACTAAGATTGCCGCTGTTAAGGCCAGTGAGCCCTCCCAAAGCGGTGTTAAGCCACCAATTTTGGCGAGCACTACGCCCAAAATAATGCACAAAACAATAGACGCGATAACGCCGCGTTTTACAGTAGGAATCAATTGCTGACCACCTGTTTTTGCTAAATAAGCTAGAGTAATGGCAATAATCAAAAAGGCTTCTAAGCCTTCACGAAACGTAATCATCAATGTTTCAAACATAGCAATCTTTCTGGGTAAATATTTAGTTAATGAGATTAGTTCTCATTATGGCATAATCTATTGATACTGGCGAATTAAAATGGTTCAGGCTGTATGGTCTGAAATATCGCAGATCTTACTTATTTGCTAAATTTGCTCACAAAAAAGCCCACATAGTGTGGGCTTTTAAATAAAATTAGAGCTTTATTAAACTAATGTTTTATTAAACTAAAACTTTGATAAAGATTATTTTTTAATATCAATTTTAGATTTATTTTTAAGTTCAACTAAGGCTTTTTGTAAGTTAATTTGTTGCATTTGCTGTTTGATTTCA
>JANNBX010000187.1:0-8029 GCA_031385945.1 Methylophilaceae bacterium
CTGCCTCAATCACAATATAGGCAACCACGGCAAACATGAGTAATACATTGATCAGTGCAATGAGTACTTCAGCACGTACCAAGCCATAGCTGTATTTTTCGCTAGGCACTTTAGCAGCCATGTGCGCACCAATAACGGCTAAACCTAGCGCAAAAGCGTCTGAAACCATGTGGCCAGCATCGCCAATTAACGCTAAAGAATGCGTAAACCAGCCACCAAATGCTTCAACTATGGCAAAAATAAGCGTAATTAAAAACGGCCAAATCAGCTTGTTTTGCGATGGATGAATATGCCCATGATGCTCATGGTGCTGATCAGCCGCGTGCTGGTGTGGCGCATGTTGATGCGTGGCTAAGTATGGGTGTTTGTTGTTATCTTTCATTACATTATGCTAACAGCCTTTAACGGCAGATAATATGTTTGTGTCAATTTTTTACGTGCCTAAATTGTCAATAAAATTGAGTAGACAAAACTGCAAACACTAGCGGTAAAGTTTATAATTGAGTCTTAAATCATTGAGGTAGCCCAACATGAAAACACTTTTGCTTGCATCCCTTTGCGCTTTGGCACTACAAGGCTATGCCAATGCTGAAGCATCACCCGAAAAATTAGTCGTTATGCGTGCAATTGACATGAATGGTGTAGGCAAAATTATTGGCATACTTAAACTAAAAGTAGTGGGTGATGGCATAGAAATCACGCCTGATTTAGCAGAGTTGAGCCCAGGCGCGCATGGTTTTCACATTCACGAAAACCCAAGCTGCGAAGCTGGCGAAAAAGATGGCAAAAAAGTAGCTGGTCTTGGCGCAGGTGGCCACTTTGATCCAAACAAAACAGGCAAGCATGAAGGGCCGCATGGCGCTGGCCATGAAGGTGATTTAACCATATTGATGGTAGCCGCAGATGGTGGTAGTGAGCAGCCCGTTTATGCACCTAAATTAAGGCTAGACGATGTGATAAACCGCAGCTTTATCATTCATGCAAACTCTGACAACTACAGCGATAACCCAGCACCACTAGGTGGTAGCGGCGCACGAGTTGCCTGCGGTATTGTTGAATAATTATTTTTAATCTTGAATTGTTAGGCTGTTAATTTGTTAAGTTATCGTCATGCTTTCCACGCGGGCAACCACGCCGATGTGCTCAAACACTTTGTGTTATGCCAATGTCTGCAATACTTCAATCAAAAAGATAAACCTTACACGTATATTGATACGCATGCTGGTGCTGGGCTATATAAATTAGATCATCAATACGCAGTAAAAACTGCAGAATTTCGTGATGGCATTACTAAGTTGTTTGAGTCTGAAGAGTTAAACGAGCCATTAAATGATTACATTGATGTTATTAAACATTTCAACGGTATTAAAGGCCTAAAGTTTTACCCAGGCTCACCATTGATTGCCAGCCGCTTAATACGCCCTGACGATAGAGCAAGATTGTTTGAGTTACACCCAACAGACAGCCAATTATTACAGCAGGCATTTAGCCACACTAAGCAACATATTCAAATTAAACAGCAAGATGGTTTTGCTGGCATCAAAGCGTTATTACCGCCAACTACTAGGCGTGGCTTAGTAATGATAGACCCATCTTATGAAGAAAAACAAGATTATGTGCGTGTGGTTGATAGCTTAAAAGACAGCTTAGCGCGCTTTGCAACAGGCACTTATATTTTGTGGTACCCACAATTACAACGTGCCGAGCCCTTGCAACTGCTCGCAAGACTTTATGCGCTAAATCTACCGAATTGGCTGCACGTTACACTAAACGTAGAAAGCCCAAAAGCCAACGGTTTTGGCATGTTTGGCAGTAGCTTATTTGTCATAAACCCACCCTATACTTTATCTGGCACGCTTGAAGAGAGCCTACCCACCCTCGTTAAACTGTTAGCACTCGATAACACAGCGCATTTTAATCTAGACTTTAAACTAACCTAACATTTAGCTTAAACATAATTAAAACTTAGAAGAAATAATAAGCTATTGGCAAACTTGGATACAGATAGCGCTTATTGCTTCGACCGTGGCGATTAAATATATTGATAGACTTGCGGCGTTTAGTAACGCAAAGTATTGATAGCCTTTTGTTACTGTGGCTTTTATAGTGATTGAGCTAGCAACTAATTTTCAACTATTTACTTTTCAGCTATATTTTTTAAATGGTTCATTTTTAAATATACGCACTCAAAAACCCAAAATATAAAAAAACTAAAACTAAAATCTAAGTTTTTTAAGGTTTTTGGGGCGTGTTTGGCTGGCAACAACGATGTCAAATGTATTGGCAGATACCGTTTGCTCTCGCTCAGTTTCAACTGAAACGCGCCACTTACCAGCTTGTATATTTTGCTTATAAGTATAGCCACGATAGCCCTGCTGACGGCCTCCATTCACACTAAAGCCAATGCGCGACATCGTCTGCCAACCTTGTTTGGTTTTAAATTCCCAGCGGTGGTACAGCTTTGTTTGCAAACCCACAGGCGCAAACACTGCAGATAAACAGTAAACACGATCTCCAGGATTTAAAACCACTGTGCTGTTAAGCGTGCCGTGCCAGAACTGCCAATTAGGCGCTTTTTGTTGGCTTAGCTCGTAATCACCGTTTTGACGTACTAGTTCAAGGCCAATTTGCACATCGCGCTTAACCAGCGGCACAGGTGGAATCAAATTAAATTGATACGCAAAAATCATTGCAAAACCAATAAAGTAAACTGGCAGCGATTTACCTAAGTGTGATTTGATTCTAGGTGGATGATGTGGCACATAAATTTCTAGGGGTGGCAGCGCATTAACCGCTTTATTCATTGCAATCACGTACTGTTTTTCTGCACGGTGCTTTAGCAAAAGTACTACGCTAACCCCTAAAGCAGTACTAATATAAAACCAAACGGGGTGCACACTACCCACAATAGTTGGTATTACAAAGTTAAAAACCAATATAGTACAAAGCCCTAGCATGCCCCAATTGAGGGTGAATCTTTTGTAACTTTCTTCTAAATATTCGTTAGCAACTAGCAAGGCTGCTATAAATAAAGTCCAAACTAGCGCACCCCAGAACCCCGCGCTAATAAAATACAAAATAAACAACGCACTTAACAAGCTGCCATATAAAAACTGCAATAGTAAATAAGGCAGCTTTCTAAGCTTACGTTTTCTGAGTGATACTTGCTGCGCTGTTTGCTCTGTTTGGGCTATTGTGTCGTTAAGCACCGTTTGATGGCGTGCAAGCCACAGCAATATTAAAGCGGCAACAACTAAATAGCCTGATAATAACAACAAATCCAGCACTGTCACGGTTTGGCCAAGTGTGACTGCGTCCCAGACAAACCCGCCTAAAAAGAAAATAACAGGCAAAAACTTCTTAAACAATTGCGCATAAAAAAACGCACTAGCTTTTAACAGCTGAGTGCGTAATTTTAATTGCAACAACATCAGTAAGTTACTTTTTGCTGACTTCAGCTAAACGCTTCCAAGTGTCTAATAAGGTATCTGGATTCAATGACATAGACTGAATTTTATGACCCATTAACCACTCAGCAAAGTCCACGTGGTCAGATGGGCCTTGGCCGCAAATACCCACATATTTACCTAAACGATTACAAGTTGTAATCGCCATTTCGAGCAATTTTTTAACAGCAGGGTCACGCTCATCAAAGCTATTTGCGACCAAACTTGAATCACGATCTAAACCTAAGCTGAGTTGTGTCATATCGTTTGAGCCAATTGAAAAGCCGTCAAAATACTCTAAAAACTCTTCAGCTAGTAGCGCGTTTGATGGCACTTCGCACATCATAATCAAACGTAGGCCATTTTTACCGCGCTCTAAACCATTTTCTTTTAAGATACGCACCACTTCGCTAGCTTCTGTTAATGTACGCACAAACGGCACCATCAACTCAACGTTGGTGTAGCCTAAAGTATCACGCACTTTGCGCATGGCTTCGCACTCTAGCTCAAAGCAATCTTGAAAATCTGGTGCAATATAACGCGCCGCACCACGGAAACCTAGCATCGGGTTTTCTTCAATCGGCTCGAATAAATCACCACCAATCAGCTTGCGATATTCATTTGATTTAAAATCAGATAAACGCACAATCACTGGTTTTGGCCAGAAAGCAGCAGCTAAAGTTGACACACCCTCAGTCAATTTTTCTTGATAAAAATGACGTGGTGAATCATAACCGCGTGTTTGCTTCTCAACGGCATCATGCAAATGCTTAGGCACTTGGTCGTAACGCAGTACCGCTTTAGGGTGAATGCCGATTAAGTTGTTAATAATAAACTCAACACGCGCTAAACCAATACCAGCGCTCGGTAACTGAGCAAACTCAAACGCTAATGACGGGTTGCCAACGTTCAACATTAACTTAACAGGAATCGGTGGCAACTTAGAGCTAGTTTGAACAATTTTATCAAACTCTAAAATATCGCGGTAAACATAACCCGTGTCGCCCTCAGAGCAAGACGCTGTGACCATTTCGTTTTCTTTCAAACGAAAGGTTGCATCGCCACAACCCACAATAGCGGGAATACCTAGTTCCCTGGCAATAATCGCTGCATGACAAGTACGACCACCACGATTCGTAATAATCGCAGCCGCCTTTTTCATCACAGGCTCCCAGTTTGGGTCTGTCATGTCAGTCACTAGTACGTCACCAGGTTGCACAAGATGCATGTCAGCCGAGCTTTCTACCAACCGTACTGGGCCAGCACCAATTTTTTGGCCAATTGCACGACCTTCAGACAAAATTTCACCACGCGCTTTTAGTACAAATTTTTCAGTAGTTTGTGAGTCTGTTTGACGCGATTTAACTGTTTCTGGACGCGCTTGTACGATATAAACTTTGCCATCTATACCGTCTTTACCCCACTCAATATCCATTGGACATTGGTAGTGTTTTTCAATCGCCATAGCGTGGTGAGCTAGCTCCATTACCTCTGCATCTGTGAGTGAAAATTTATTCGCTTCTTTAGCGTCTACTGGTACGATTTTGACTGATTTACCCGCTGAGCGGTCTTTGTCAAAAATCATTTTTTCCATTTTCGAGCCTAAACCACGGCGAATTACCGCAGGAAAACCTGCGGCTAATTGTGGTTTATGTACGTAAAACTCGTCAGGGTTTACCGCGCCCTGCACAACCATTTCGCCAAGGCCATAGCTTGAGGTGATAAATACAACATCACGGAAACCAGACTCAGTATCAAGCGTAAACATCACACCTGAAGCACCTAAATCTGAGCGCACCATGCGCTGCACACCAGCTGAGAGTGCTACTTCAATATCGTGGTAACCAGCATGCACGCGGTAAGAAATTGCGCGATCATTATAAAGGGAAGCAAACACTTCTTTAATGGCATGCAAGATATTTTCAATACCGCTGATATTTAAAAATGTCTCTTGCTGACCCGCAAATGATGCGTCTGGCATATCTTCTGCAGTAGCTGATGAACGCACAGCAAAGCTTGCTTCGCCGTCTTTAATGAGCTCTGCATAAGCGGTGCGAATTTCAGCTTCTAACTTTTCGGGGAGTGGCGCGTCAATAATCCAGCCGCGAATTTCAGCGCCAGTTTTAGCGAGTGCCACTACATCATCAACGTTTAGTGATTTGGTTGTTGCTTGAATTTTAGCTTCTAAGCCTTGATAGCTTAAAAAATCACGGTAAGCTTCAGCCGTTGTGGCAAAGCCACCTGGCACCCGTACATCGTTTTTGGCGAGATTGCTAATCATCTCACCTAAGCTAGCGTTTTTGCCACCAACGGTGTCAACGTCACCCATACCGAGTTCGCTTAAAGGAATAACATACGCTGCCATACTGACCCCTACCCTGAGATTGATTTTATAAAAAGCATGACTAAAAGTTTTACTTAAAGTTATAAAGCCATGTTTGTTTGAAGACTAATTTTAATAGAATTAACTAAAAATTCCTATCGCTTACTGTGGTACTCGCCCATAAAAAATGGGCTTAAACAAATAAAAAACAACCTAAATGACGTTAATTTGTGAAAAGCGCTTATGACAGCTGTTTTTTTGCGGCACGTAAGCTTAACTCTTGCACAATAAGTGATGAAATCTCTTCAACCGACCTTGAAGTTGAATCGAGCAAATTGATTCCCTCTCGTTTCATTAACGCAGCAGCTTGACTGATTTCATCACGACAATTGTCCATGTCTGCGTATCGACTATTGGGGCGGCGTTCTTGGCGAATTTTACTTAAACGCTCTGGAGCAATAGTGAGACCAAAAATTTTGGCTGCATGTTTGTGCAAAGTACCTGGCAGCTCATTACGCTCTAAGTCTTCAGGAATAATCGGGTAATTAGCCGTGCGTATGCCAAACTGCATGGCTAAATACAAGCTCGTAGGCGTTTTACCACTACGAGATACGCCAACCAAAATGACTTCTGCTTCATCTAAGCCACGTTCGGTAATGCCGTCATCATGCTCCAGCGTGAAGTTAATCGCTTCAATACGGTTGCGGTATTCAGAGCCCACCACGCGGCGCGACATACCAGCAGTTAAATTAGAAGGTACTTTAAACTCTTGCGACAAAGGCGTAACAAAAGTTCCAAACATATCAAGCACTAGGCCACCTGTTTGACTAAATATAGCGCGAATTTCTGGGCTAACGATGGTCATACAAAGAATAGATTTTTGCCCGTCTTTAGCTTGCGCTAAGTTGATCACCTTAACAGCTTCATTTGCTTTTTCAGCGCTATCAATAAAAGGTAGACGTATTTGCTTATACTCAATACCCTCAAAATGCGATAACAAGCAAAGTCCTAGTGCCTCAACAGTAATGCCTGTGCTGTCTGATATAAAAAATACGTGACGCGATGCCATAAAATACTTTTCTAAAGTTGAATAATGTAAGTGTTTAGCTTAACCGATTTCGGCAATTGGTATGACTTTTTTACCGCTGCTTAAGGTGTCTAGCGCCGCTTTATACTCTGTCATTTGGTCAAAATTAAGATATTTGTAAATTTCAGCCGTGTTCGCGAGCTTGTTACCAACCGTTTCCATGTATTCAGCGTGAGATGGCATACGCCCTAATTTAGCGCATACCGCTGCTAGCTCTGCTGATCCCAAATAAACACGTGCATCACGACCCATACGATTGTCAAAGTTGCGGGTTGAAGTTGAAAACACAGTTGCTTTATCCGCCACGCGCGCTTGATTGCCCATACACAAACTGCAACCAGGTACCTCAGTACGCGCACCAGCAATGCCGAATACAGAATAAACACCTTCATCGCGTAATTGCGCTTCATCCATGCGCGTTGGCGGCGCTATCCAAAGGCGCGTTGGAATGTTACCTGAGCCTTCCAGCACCTTTGCCGCCGCGCGATAATGACCAATATTCGTCATACAGCTACCAATAAACACTTCATCAATTTTGTCACCTACCACCGCTGACATTGGTTTGATATCGTCTGGGTCATTTGGGCAAGCAACTAGTGGCTCTGTAATGGTCGCTAAATCAATTTCAATAATATGCGCGTATTCGGCATCTGCATCTGGCTGCAACAACTCTGGTTTAGCTAACCAAGCTTGCATATTTTCAATACGACGTTGCAAAGTACGGGCATCTTCATAACCGTTTTCAATCATGTTTTGCATCAGCACAATATTGGATTTTAAAAACTCAATGACAGGCGCTTTATCAAGTAACACTGCGCAACCGTTGGCTGAGCGTTCTGCAGAAGCATCAGCAAACTCAAACGCTTGCTCTACTTTTAAATCAGGCAAGCCTTCAATTTCTAAAATGCGGCCATTGAATACGTTTTGTTTGTTGGTTTTGCCAACGGTTAAAGTACCCTCTTGAATCGCTGCATAAGGAATCGCATTCACCAAATCACGTAAGGTAATACCGGGCTGCATTTTGCCCTTGAAGCGCACCAAAACTGACTCTGGCATATCGAGTGGCATTGCACCCGTTGCAGCGGCAAACGCTACCAAGCCAGAACCCGCTGGGACCGAAATACCAATTGGGAAGCGCGTATGTGAGTCGCCGCCAGTACCAACCGTATCAGG
>JANNBX010000200.1:0-2158 GCA_031385945.1 Methylophilaceae bacterium
TTCTAATTTCGGCCTCATCCAAACCCTTACCTATGATTACAATGCGCGATTCTGCTGCATCCTCTGTCCAGCCTTCAAGTAGCGTAGGCGGGTAGGGCGTGAAATGCACCGCATGAATCGCCAGTGGCGAATCAAAATCTGCCGCGTGAATAATACCTTTTAGGCGTAATAATTTTTCACCATGTGTTTGGCAAAGCTTCAAAATAACTGGTTTTAAATCGCGCCAATTAACTGGTTGTGGCAACGTGATTGTAAAACTAGCAATATCATCTGCATGCGTTTTTTGCGGCAATGTACCTTTTTTGGGTGTTGATTTCAGTGGCGCGCGTAACCAGCGTTGTGGCTCTGGCATTTTGCTAGCTAAATCAAACAAACCGACATCAATCACAAATAACGGGTCACATTCACCATGTAAAACAATATGTTGCGTAGCACCCAGGTTAATGGTGATGAGCTTTTCTTTCAAGGTACTTATTTGTTCAGCGCTAGCTAAATCAGTTTTTGTCAGCAGTAATACATCGGCTACGGCAACCTGTTTAAGCGCCTCAACATTCGCTTCAATTTGGCTTAAGCCATAAGCCACATCTATTGTTACCACCACTGCATCTAATCGGTAAACCGATTCAATCACGGGTTCATTCAGTAAATTACCCAATATCGGCCCAGGGTCAGCCATGCCAGTGGTTTCAATGATTAAGCGTTTAAATTCTGGAATCGCGCCCAAAGCACGTTTAAAAAACAAATCGCGCATGGTGTCGGCTAGCTCATTTTTGAGGGTGCAACATAGGCAACCAGAGCTTAGCAAAACCGTATTATCAGTAATATGTTCACTCTCAATATTTTGGCTTAAATTGTTATTGGCAAATATCTGGTCAAGCCCCGCATCGCCTAATTCATTGATAATCACAGCGGTATCTTTGAGCGCTGGGTTGTGCAATAGCTTGTTTAATAAGGTAGTCTTACCGCTACCTAAAAAGCCAGTGAGGAGTGTGACGGGAATGCGTTTATCCATTTGTGATTATCTTTGTTTGATGCTTAGTAGATAGAGTGCCTAATTTTAGCTTAAATGCGCTTTAATCCGCATTAACTTCATGCTGTTGCCATACTGGAAAAGGGTCGCTGAATACTTTCCAGCCCACCATGTAGTCGCCCATATTGCCTAGCATCATTTCACTGGGTGTTAATAAGCAGTGGTCAAACGCGGCAGTTAGGTTGGCTTTATCCATTTCAATGCCAATCATCACGAGTTCTTGTTGCCTATCACCAAATGGTGCTTGCCAACGGTTGTTAATGACTTCAAGTTGCTCGGCTTCAGTTGGCCAGTGGCCTTTAGGCGTAGATGCCCACCAAAACCCTGCTAGCTCATTACGTGAAATTGCACCTGCTTGTGACCAGCTAATGCAATACTCGGGCCGTGTTGCTATCCAAAAATTACCTTTTGAGCGAATTACACCAGGCCACTCTTGGCCAATGTAATCAAATAATCGCTGCGGATGAAATGGGCGGCGCGCGCGATAGACAAAGCTAGAAATACCGTACTCCTCACTTTCTGGCACATGCTCACCTCGTAGCTCTTTCAGCCAGCCTGGTGCGTCTTCAGCAGCTTCAAAATTAAATAAGCCAGTATTCATTACGCTATCTAATGGCACTTTGCTGAATATGCTGTGTACGATTTTTGCTCGCGGATTAAAGGTTTTTAATATTCCTTCTAGCCTGCCAATTTCATCTTGGCTTAATAAGTCCGTTTTATTTAATACTAATACATCGCAAAACTCGATTTGCTCAACGAGTAAATCGACCACCGTACGCTCATCATCAATGCCCATGCTCTCGCCACGTTGAGCAATAAAATCGCGGCTACTGAAATCTTTTAAAAAGTTAAAGCCATCTACAACGGTTACCATCGTATCTAGTTCTGCAACATCAGATAAACTTAAGCCATCTTCACCACGAAACGTGAACGTTTCGGCCACTGGTAGTGGCTCTGATATGCCAGTTGATTCAATCAATAAATAATCAAAACGGTTTTCTTTAGCAAGGCGCGTAATCTCTACCAGCAAGTCTTCACGCAATGTGCAGCAAATGCAGCCATTACTCATTTCTACTAGCTTTTCTTCACTGCGTGATAGCTCTGCACCGCCATCACGCACTAACTGCG
>JANNBX010000227.1:0-1805 GCA_031385945.1 Methylophilaceae bacterium
ACTGCAACGGCTTGTTGCCAGCGGTTAGTGTGAAATAGTTATATGTACCTTGTAGTGGCGTTGCCATCAGATATTGAAAATGCAGCCTTAATTTATTGAATTTAATTTTTATGTAAGATTTTGGAGGGAATTGTTCAAAGAATCGGACAATTCGAGTCTGTGGTGCTACATCTGTGATGGTTGCACTACTATAAAACGCTAGACTATCTGCTATAGCAACATAATCTAACCACAGCACATCATTCTGATTGTTAAGTGAGGCTAAATGTGATTTGAATAATAGCGCTTCAGGCACGCTGCTGAGCAATGGAATGCACTGCCCAAGTGTTACTAGTTTGATTTTTTTGGCGATTTCTGGGTGTTGCTCGCGCAAAAGTGCCAATAAATGAATTGCTATAATACTGCCCACGCTGTGTCCTATAACGAGTATTTCATTAGCGTGCGTTTGTGCATTTTTAGCAATGGTATCAATAAATGCCTGCAGACGAGAATGCATCAAAGCTGAATTGCCAAGCCCGATTTTAAATACAAAAATATAAGTACGTAGCAGCCAAAAAATACCTAGTTTATTACCCAGTTTAAGACCTAATGCTAGGGCTCCAACAAAGCTAATAATGCCTAAAAGTAGACAAAAACTACCTAAAAACGCAGTGAATAAACAAACTAATATCCCGCCAGAGGCACTTAATACTAGAAGTAGGACTAAATAAAGAAAAGGGTAAATTGCGCTTAAGTAAGGGCCTCGGAAATGACTTTTAATATTACTGAACGCACCACATCTAATATATTTATAATAACTAGTGATGCTTTCTAGTATGAGTTTTGATAAATTAGTTTGCCAGTGCTCACGCGTAATATCGTCCCAATTTAAAAAATGGTAGTTGATTTTTGCGGTAGTATCATTAGTAATTGTCCAGCGCTGAGTTGTTCTATCGTGCTTGTAACGTTTAGATATTTGAATGTTAACTTGAGTCTGCACTGCATGTTTTCCACACTCGTCTTGATACAAACGATGATAAAAGCTCGCGCCACGAGGATCAAAGCCACTTAAATAGTAAACGTCGCGCGTAAAAATGTTAGCAGACTCAGTATTTTTGGTGATCAACGTATGGTTTTTTCGTGTAATTTTTTGATTAGCACCAAATTAACTACCGCTTGTTCGCGCTTGTTAGCCCGTTGGCAATGGTTTGGCTGAAAACAATCGGTTATTATAATCACAGCTTTAGCCCATTTTTTTTCGCGATCACGCCATGCATGTGATGAGATAGATTCCCATGCATAGCCATTAAAAACAGTCGCATTGACAAAGTGATCTAGTGCACGAACGCCTGCTCTTGCACGACTGACTGGCCCAATAAAACCAAGTACAACTATAATCAAATACCCGAAAACAGCGAGTGGCACAACTATAGTCATCAGTAAAAAGCCTGCGAGACGTTCTTTCAAATCAAACATTTAATATCTAACAAGTGCTAGCCCTTAATTTGTGCAAAGTAAAATTTTGCCACATTCACGCACCAACGTATTATTTTCATTATTGGCCTTAATGTGGTGTTTAAGTTACTCAATGGGCGTTTCGCACCGTGGCTAAGCTTTTCTACAATACACTCAGGCGTTGTAAAGGATTTTGCGTCCCAGTCCCAATAAAATGGATATAAGATAAGCGCGGCGGCAGTCAGCATGTCTATCGTCGCGGCACGTTCACGGTATGAAATTACTAGCATTAAATCAGTGGTTAGGCCCCAGCCGGCGTAAAAAGGGCTGCAGTAAGTAACCACTTTTTTACCTCGTAATAGTGCATCAAA
>JANNBX010000210.1:0-12171 GCA_031385945.1 Methylophilaceae bacterium
TATGAGTTTTGCAGCACTTACAGTAGTAGGTGATGGCGACGGCGCAGTGGGTATGGGTAAAGGTAAATCACGTGAAGTACCAAGTGCTGTGCAAAAAGCAATGGATGAAGCACGCCGCGACATGGTTAAAGTGAATTTGAATAACGGTACTTTGTACCACGCTGTTACTGGTGTACACGGTGCAGCTAAGGTGTTTATTCAGCCTGCATCTGAAGGTACTGGCATCATTGCTGGTGGCGCAATGCGTGCGATTTTTGAAGTAATGGGCATTACCAATGTATTAGCTAAATGTATTGGTTCTACTAACCCATACAACGTGGTGCGTGCAACACTTAATGGTTTGCAAGCAATGAATACGCCGTCTGATATTGCTGCTAAACGCGGTAAATCAATCGAAGAAATTAGAGGCTAAGTAAAATGGCTAAAAAAGAAGCAGTACAAGCGACAGCTACAGTAAAAGTAACGCAAGTTCGTAGCACAATTGGCCGTATTGCAGCACATAAAGCATGTGTAGCTGGTCTTGGTTTACGTCGTATGCATCAAACAGTTGAAGTGTTAGACACGCCTGCTAATCGCGGCATGATTAACGCAGTTCATTATTTGTTGAAAGTAGAAGCATAATGCAACTCAATACTATCAAGCCTGCAGAAGGCGCTAAGAAAAATCCACGTCGCGTTGGTCGCGGCATTGGTTCTGGTTTAGGTAAAACTGCTGGTCGTGGCCATAAAGGTCAGAAATCACGTACTGGTGGTTTCCATAAAGTTGGTTTTGAAGGCGGTCAAATGCCTTTGCAACGTCGTTTGCCAAAACGTGGCTTTAAGTCAATGACTAAAGCGAATACAGCTCATGTACGTACTTCAGAGTTGTTGAATTTACCGGTTGATACGATTGACTTGTTGGTATTGAAACAAGCTAATATTATTTCTGGCCGTGTAACTGGCGCTAAAATATTTTTGTCTGGTGAAGTAACTAAAAAACTTAATTTAAGTGGCTTATTACTCACTAAAGGCGCTAAAGCTGCTGTTGAAGCCGCTGGTGGCGTTGTTGCTGAATAAGAGTTAAATAATTGGCTAAAGATAATTCATCGGGCAATAAATTGGCAGAATTGAAAGCTAGACTTTGGTTTGTATTGGGCGCGTTAGTTGTTTATCGCTTAGGTGCTCATATTCCAGTGCCCGGAATCAATCCTGTTGAATTGGCTAGATTGTTTGAGCAACAAAGCGGTGGCATATTAGGTATGTTTAATATGTTTTCTGGAGGTGCATTGTCTAGATTTACTGTATTTGCACTTGGTATCATGCCGTACATTTCTGCTTCAATTATTATGCAGTTGCTAACAGTGGTTTCACCCAAGTTAGAACAGCTTAAAAAAGAAGGCGAAAATGGACGTAGACAAATCACTAAGTACACTCGCTACGGTACATTGGTATTAGCAACATTTCAGGCTTTAGGTATTGCTATTGCTCTAGAGGGTCAACCAGGTTTAGTGCTTGATCCTGGCATTGTGTTTAGATTTACTGCTGTAGTTACTCTGGTTGGCGGTACGATGTTTTTGATGTGGTTAGGTGAACAAATTACTGAGCGAGGTATTGGTAACGGAATTTCGATCATTATCTTTGCAGGTATTGTGGCAGGCCTTCCAGCTGCGGTAACTGGTACATTGGGTTTAGTATCTTCTGGTGCTTTCTCAATTCCACTGGTTATTTTCTTAGTGATTGCTGTCATTCTAGTGACTGCTTTCGTAATCTTTGTAGAACGTGGTATGCGCAAAATCACTGTGAATTATGCTAAGCGTCAAGTCGGTAATAAGCTATATGGTGGTCAAACTAGTCATTTGCCCTTAAAGTTGAATATGTCTGGTGTTATTCCACCGATATTTGCATCTAGTATTTTGTTGTTTCCTGCAACGCTAGCTGGTTTGGTAGGTACTAATGAGAATTTAAGTTGGATTAAAGACATTGGCACAGTGTTGTCGCCTGGTCAGCCACTTTATATATTGTTATTTGCTGCAGCAATTATCTTCTTCTGTTTCTTCTATACGGCGTTAGTATTTAACCCTAAAGAAACTGCTGATAATTTGAAAAAGGGCGGTGCTTTTGTTCCCGGCGTGCGTCCTGGCTTACAAACAGCGCAATATATTGATCGCATCATGGGTCGCCTAACATTGGTTGGTGGTATTTACATCACAGCGGTTTGTTTATTGCCTGAGTTCTTGATTTTGAAATACAACGTACCGTTCTATTTTGGTGGTACATCACTATTAATTATTGTTGTTGTAACAATGGATTTTATGGCACAAGTGCAATCGCATCGTATGTCACAACAATACGAAGGCTTATTGAAAAAAGCTAACTTTAAAGGCAATAAGTAATCAAAGTATGGCAAAAGAAGACTCAATAGAAATGCAGGGAGTGGTGTTAGAGAATTTACCTAATGCTACTTTTAAAGTTAAATTAGAAAATGATTTTGTAGTGCTAGGTCATATTTCAGGAAAGATGCGTAAAAACTATATCCGTATTTTACCTGGTGACAAGGTTACGGTCGAAATGACACCGTATGATTTATCAAAGGCACGGATTACATTCCGCGCTAAATAAGATTTAAGGTCGAGGATTTAAAAATGAGAGTTCGTGCATCAGTAAAAGCGTTATGCAGAAATTGTAAGGTTGTTCGTCGTCGCGGTGTTGTGCGCATTATTTGCACGGATCCACGTCACAAACAACGTCAAGGTTAATAGAAAGAAAATTGGAGTAGCTTATGGCTCGTATTGCTGGGGTTAATATCCCGAATAACAAACACACTGAAATTGCTTTAACTTCCATTTATGGTATCGGTAGGCCTACTGCACAGCAAATTTGCGTTGCTGCAGGCGTATTGCCAACCGCAAAGATTAAAGACTTAAATGATGCAGATATTGAAAAACTGCGTGATGAAGTTGCAAAAGTTAAAGTTGAAGGCGATTTACGTCGTGAAGTGACGATGAATATTAAACGTCTAATGGATTTGGGTTGTTATCGTGGTGTACGTCACCGCCGTGGTTTGCCAGTTCGTGGTCAACGTACTAAAACGAATGCACGTACCCGTAAAGGTCCAGTTAAACCAATTAAGCAATCTAAATAAATATATTTAATTTTGGCAGTAAAGTAAGCTCAAGGAAAACATCACATGGCAAAAGCTAATGTAAGAGTTAAAAAGAAAGTTAAAAAGAACATTGCGGAGGGCATAGCCCACGTTCATGCTTCTTTTAACAACACCATTATCACTATTACTGACCGTCAAGGAAATGCGCTCGCTTGGGCCACTTCTGGCGGCCAAGGTTTTAAAGGTTCACGTAAAAGTACACCATTCGCAGCACAAGTTGCAGCTGAAGTTGCTGGTAAATCAGCTGCTGAGTCAGGCGTGAAAAATCTTGAAGTCAAAATTACAGGTCCAGGCCCAGGTCGTGAGTCTGCTGTGCGTGCATTAAATGCTGCTGGCTTTAAAATCACAAGTATTACAGATGTTACGCCAGTGCCACATAACGGCTGCCGTCCACCTAAAAAGCGCAGAATTTAATCTTCGCTCACAAACGTAAAAACGTAAAACAGATTACTGGAGAAACACCTTGGCTAGAAATTTAGACCCAAAATGCCGTCAATGTCGTCGTGAAGGCGAAAAATTATTCTTAAAAGCTGAAAAATGCTTTACGGATAAGTGTGCTATTGAAAAACGCAATTTTCCACCTGGACAACATGGCCAACGTCGTAACCAACGTTTGTCTGACTACGGTGTTCAATTACGTGAAAAACAAAAACTACGTCGTATTTACGGTGTGCTCGAGAAGCAGTTCCGTGGTTACTACGCGGATGCTGATAGCCAAAAAGGTATTACTGGCGAAAACCTATTGCAATTACTTGAGTGCCGTTTAGATAACGTTGCTTATCGTATGGGCTTAGGTGGTTCGCGTACTGAGTCTCGCCAAATTGTGCGCCACAACAGTATTTTGGTGAATGGTAAACGTGTGAATATTCCTTCATATCAAGTTAAACCAGGTGATGTTGTACAAGTTGCTGAAGCATCTAAAACGCAATTACGTATTACTTCAGCGTTATCTGCTGCAGCTTTACGTGGTTTTCCAGAATGGTTAGAAGTTGATGTTAAAGCGTTGACAGGTACATTCAAAGCTAAGCCACAACGTGACGAATTGCCATCAACAATTAACGAATCACTAGTTGTTGAGCTTTATTCTAAATAATCTCGGTTAATTAACTCGATTACTTTTTAGAATACAAAGGAATTACGCATGCAAAATAGCCCTACAGAATATTTAAAACCAAATGTTGTTGATGTTGAAATCGTATCTTCAACACGCGCACGTGTAACACTAGAGCCAATGGAACGCGGCTTTGGTTACACATTAGGTAACTCGTTACGTCGCGTAATGTTGTCATCAATTCCTGGTTTTGCTATTACAGAAGTAAAAATTGATGGTGTTGTTCATGAATACTCAACGCTCGATGGCGTTCAAGAAGATGTTGTTGACATTCTTTTGAACCTAAAAGGTGTTGCGCTAAAATTAAATACAAAATCAGAAGCAATTCTAGTGTTGAATAAATCAGCCGAAGGTGTTGTAACTGCTGGGGACTTTGAAACAGGTCATGATGCTGAAATTATCAATCCTGAGCATGTGATTGCACATTTAACTAAAGGTGGTAAGTTACATCTTGAAGTTAAAGTTGAAATGGGTCGTGGCTATCAGCCGGTTCCAGCGCGTCAAAAATCAGATCAAGATGATCGTATTTTAGGTTTTATCATGGTTGATGCATCATTTAGCCCAATCAACAAGGTAAGCTACCAAGTTGAAAGTGCACGTGTTGAACAACGCACTGACTTGGACAAGTTGATCATGGACGTTGAAACGAACGGTGTGATTGAGCCAGAACAAGCAATCCGTGACGCTGCACGCATTTTAATGGGTCAGCTATCAGTATTTGCGCAGCTTGAAGGTTCTCCAACTGAGATTGAAGTTAAATCTGCTCCTCAAGTTGATCCTCTATTATTGCGCCCAGTAGATGATTTGGAATTAACAGTACGTTCTGCGAACTGCTTAAAAGCTGAAAATATTTACTATATTGGTGATTTAATTCAACGTTCTGAAAACGAATTGTTGAAAGCGCCTAATTTAGGTCGCAAATCACTCAATGAAATTAAAGATGTGTTGGCTTCAAAAGGCTTAACATTAGGTATGAAATTAGAAAACTGGCCGCCGGTCGGTCTGGAAAAAGCCTAATTGGTTTAAAAACCTACGGGGCAAAAGCTTAAATTTTTAAGCATTTAACTATTAAGAAGAGTTTGAGGTAATCACATGCGTCACGGTAACAGTAATCGTAAATTAAACCGCACTAGCAGCCACCGTGCTGCGATGTTTCGTAATATGTCAGTTTCATTATTACGTCATGAAGTCATTAGAACAACATTGCCTAAAGCTAAAGAGCTACGTAAATTCGTAGAGCCTTTAATTACTTTAGGTAAAGATGCTACCTTGGCTAATCGTCGCCTTGCTTTTGCTCGTTTACGCGACCGTGATATTGCTGGTAAATTGTTCTCCGAATTAGGCCCTCGCTACAATGCACGTCCAGGTGGATATTTACGTATTCTAAAATGCGGTTTCCGTAACGGTGATAATGCGCCTATGGCATACGTTGAATTGGTTGATCGGCCAGAGACTGATGCAGAAGTTGTTACTGCTGATTAGTTTTTGAATTGTATTAGTGATAAAAAACCGAGCTAGTCTCGGTTTTTTATTGTCTACTGCGTATATCAGTTTTCAACTTTATTTATCACAATGAACTCTTCGATATCTGTAATACTAAATGGCCAGCATAATTCATCATTGGTATTTTGGTTGACCAGTACTGGAATTTTCAGCCCATATAAGTCCATCATTTTAAGATCATCCGCGATATCGAATTTCATCAAAGTTATTGGTAGACGTGATTGAATAACTTTTAATATTGATTCTGCTTCTTCACACAAATGGCAATGTGATGTGCCGTATAAATAAAACATAATTTAAGTTTTCGTTCTGCGTAAAAACCACCATAATAGCGTTTGTTTATATGAATCTTAAAGCTTTATAACGCAAAAGCTCAGTCATCAACTATGGATAATCTCGACTTTAAAGATAGCTTAAGTGAAAACTTAGGCCAAGTAGTAGCTTTGTTGCATAAACATAAGCTAGTAGAAGAGCTTGTACAACGCCAAGAGATGCCTAGGCATGATTTAGTTGAAGCATTGGTGCATCGCCAGAACTTAGCTGAGCTTCAAATTAAGCTAGATGAATTGCACTCAGCGGATATTGCACATATCTTAGAAGCGTTACCTTTATCTGACCGCTTAAATGTATGGGATTTAGTAAAAGCGGAGCGTGATGGAGAAATTCTACTAGAAGTCTCAGATGCAGTACGCCATACGCTTATTGCTGATATGGACTCTGATGAGTTGTTGGCTGCTGCAGAACAGCTCGATACTGATGAGTTGGCGGACTTGGCTCCCGACTTACCTAAGGATGTGCTTAAAGATGTATTGCAGGGTTTGGACGTTCAAAACCGTGCTGACTTGCAATCAGCGTTATCCTACGATGATGACGCCGTTGGTGCGTTAATGGACTTCGATATTGTGACGATACGTGAAGATATTACGCTGGAGGTTGCTCTTCGTTATTTACGACGTTTAGGTAGTTTGCCAGACCATACTGATAAGCTTTTTGTGGTGAATCGTAATGATGAGCTGCTTGGTGTTTTAGCCTTGAAGAAATTAGTTGTAAACGACTTGAATTCAAATGTTGCCGATATCATGTCAGAGGATGCAGTGGTTTTTCACCCAGAAGATTTAGCAGATGAGGCAGCCAAAGCCTTTGAACGCTATGATCTAGTGACTGCACCTGTGGTTAACTCTCAAAATAAGATTATTGGTCGTATTACGGTTGATGAAGTGATGGATTATATTCGCGAGGAGGCTGAGAGCGATATGCTTTCTATGGCAGGTTTGCGTGAAGAGGAGGATATGTTCTCAACAGTGTGGAATTCAGTTAAAAACCGTTGGGCATGGTTAGCGATTAACTTAATGACAGCACTCATCGCCTCGCGCGTGATTGGCTTGTTTGAAGGCTCTATTGAGAAGGTGGTTGCGCTAGCAGCGTTAATGCCGATTGTAGCAGGTATAGGAGGCAATTCTGGCAATCAAACTACTACTATGATTGTACGAGGTTTGGCGTTAGGCCAAATTGCAGGTTACAACATGAAAAGTCTGTTAATTAAAGAATTAGGCGTGGCGCTCTTTAATGGCATTATTTGGGGTGGCATGCTGGGTATTATTGCTTATTTATTGTACGAAAACGTTGGTTTAGGTTTGGTAATGACCGGTGCGATGATTTTAAACTTGCTGCTAGCTGCGCTAATGGGTGTGATGATACCGTTGTTGATGAATAAATCAGGTCGTGATCCAGCAGTTGGCTCAAGCGTACTCATCACTGCGGTAACTGATAGCGGGGGCTTCTTTATCTTTCTTGGTTTGGCAACTATATTTTTACTCTAAAACTACTCATACTTAAATGAATAACGAAATCAATCTAATTTGGCAAGAGCTTTACACTGACTTAAGTACACCTGCAATTTTTTGGCAAATCTGTATTATTTTATTCAGCTTAGGCATCGCATGGTTGTTGAATGATTTCGTCCTTAAAGTTTTAGTACAAAAATCGCCTGCCAGTAATCAATATCAAGTTAGCGAGCTTGGCCTTGGCAGTATTAAGCGCGTTTTATTTCCACTCAGCTCACTTCTCATTATTTATGTAGGTCAGCAAATATTAAAGCACTGGCAGCATACAAGTTTACTTAAGCTTGTGACTACATTACTGATAGCAATGGCTGTAATACGTTTAACAATTTATGTTTTGCGCTATATATTCAAGCCCAGTGGTTGGGTAAAAGGCCTGGAGTATTTTATTGGCTGGACTATTTGGATCATTTTGGCGTTGCACTTAAGCGGCCTGTTGCCAGAAATAAAACTTTTTTTAAATACAACGAGCTTCAATGTAGGCAAAAGCGAACTGACATTGATGTTGCTGATGCAGGCTTTGTTTACAGTATTCATCACATTATTTAGTGCGTTATGGTTTAGCCGTTTACTTGAAAATAAGTTGATGGAAGCTGACCGCATGAGCATGAACTTAAGAGTTGTATTAAGTAAGCTGGTGCGCATTATATTAACGCTCATAGCCATACTTTTCGCGCTGTCTGCGGTAGGCTTAGACATCACTTTGTTATCAGTTTTTGGTGGTGCGCTTGGTGTAGGTTTAGGTTTTGGTTTGCAAAAAATTGCCAGTAATTATGTGAGCGGATTTATTATTTTAATGGATGACTCCATTCATATTGGCGATATTTTAACGGTAGATGTGCACCACGGCGTGGTAAGTGAGCTGCGCTCACGGTATCTGCTGTTACGTAAAGAAAATGGCACTAAGGTGATTATTCCCAATGAGTCATTGATTATTACCGCTGTTACTAATCATTCGCATGCCAACCATCAAACGTTAATACAGCTGCCCATATTGATTGCTTATGAAAGTAACTTAGATGTGGCTATGCAACTGGCTGAGAGCGCTGCTAATAGCCAAGCTAGAGTCTTGAAAACACCTGCGCCAAAACTGACGGTTAAAAACTTTGGTGATAAAGGGTTAGAGCTCTTGTTGTCTTTTTGGATACAGGATAATGCAGATGAAACGATTGCAACGTTGAAATCACATATCTATCAATCAGTATGGCAGGCTTATACTAAGGCAGGTATTACTTTTGCTGTTAAATAGTTTAGTTATATCAACTGGAATTTGGCAAATAAAAACCCGCTAAGAGCGGGTTTTTATTTGAGACTAAACTTATACAGTACTGAGCTATTTAATTTTAGTTTCTTTATAAAGAACGTGTTTGCGAACAACAGGATCAAACTTTTTGATTTCCATTTTTGTTGGCATTGTACGTTTGTTTTTAGTAGTGGTATAAAAGTGACCTGTACCAGCACTTGATTCTAATTTGATTTTTTCGCGCATGTTATTCTACCTTTTAGATTTTCTGACCAGCGGCACGCATGCCAGCTAGTACTGAATCAATACCATTTTTGTCGATAGTACGAAGTGCAGCATTAGTGATACGCATGCTTACCCAGCGGTTTTCTGACTCAACCCAAAATTTACGGTTTTGTAAATTAGGTAAAAAACGACGTTTTGTTTTGTTTTGTGCGTGAGAAACATTGTTGCCCACCATTGGCTTTTTGCCAGTTACCATACATACACGTGCCATGGTTATCTCCAATTACTTGTTCGTATTTCCGAAAGAACAAGATTATAGCCTAAAAACTGAGAGTCACTCAAGTTAATGTTTGATTTATTTGTGTTTTTTAGCGTGAATACTCATTTTTTAGTGCGTACCAGTGCTACCAAAGCCACCTGCGCCGCGTTCACTCTTGTCAAATTCATCTACCATGTGAAATTGTGCTTGTACTACAGGCACAATCACTAGCTGTGCAATACGTTCCATGGGGTTTAGTGTGAAAGCGCTTGCGCTTCTATTCCAAACAGAAACCATGAGTTGGCCTTGGTAATCTGAATCTATTAAGCCGACTAAATTACCCAACACAATGCCATGCTTGTGACCAAGACCTGAGCGCGGCAAAATTAGCGCAGCGTAATAGGGGTTGTCTAAGTGAATCGCCATGCCAGTTGGAATCAGGACGGTTTCACCTGCGGCAATGGTTTGTGTTTCAGTAATACATGCTCTTAAATCTAGCCCTGCTGCGCCAGGTGTGCCGTAGCTCGGCGGTGATTCATGTAAACGCGCATCCATTATTTTTATATCTACGTCTATCATAATGACCTTTTTTGAATGATTGTATGGAGATGTTGCAAAATAAAATGCGCAACATCCGTTTTGCTAGCTGTAAATTGGGAGTGTGCGCCTGCATCGTCGATGAGTGTAACGGTGTTTTGCTCACTACCTAATGCTTGAGTAACATCATTAGCGACAATAAGTGGTAACTTTTTAGCCAGTCTTTTTTGGCTTGCGTATTCAATCAGGTTTTCACTCTCAGCTGCAAATCCTATGCAAAAAGGCGGATTTGGTAAGCTTGCGACATCAGCCAAAATATCTTTATTGCGTTTTAGCGTAATGGTTAAGTTGGTATTATCTTTTTTGATTTTTTGTGCGCTGGTTTCAAGTGTTGAGTAATCGGCTACAGCCGCTACACCAATAAAAATATCTTGATTCGCTACATTTACCATTACAGCTTGATACATATCATCGGCACTTAATGCGCTGATATTGCGAACGTTTACAGGCGCTTTAAGCGATGTGACGCCGCTAATTAAAGTTACTTCAGCGCCCATATCTGCAGCTACTTGTGCAAGTGCGTAACCCATTTTGCCTGAGCTTAAATTGGTAATGCCACGCACAGGGTCTATCATTTCAATGGTTGCGCCGGCGGTAATCATCACGCGTTTGCCAGCAAACAACTTTGGTGTAAAGTGCGTGGTAATCCCCGCCAGTAGATCTTCAGCTTCTAGCATACGGCCTAGGCCGATTTCACCACAGGCTTGTTGGCCACTGTCTGGGCCTAATATGGTGATACTGTCAGCTTGTAACTGAGCAATATTGCGCTGTGTGGCTGGGTTTTCCCACATTTGTTTATTCATGGCGGGTGCTACTAATAGCGGACAATCTCGCGCTAAACATAAGGTCGATAACAAATCATCAGCACGGCCTTGCACCAATTTAGCTAAAAAGTCTGCACTGGCTGGTGCAATCAAAATAGCATCTACATTGCGGCTTAGCTCGATATGCGGCATGCCGTTACTAATGCTTGAATCCCACATTTTTGTGTAAACGGGCTTGCCAGATAGAGCCTGCATAGTCACTGGTGTTATAAATTGGCAAGCGGCTTCTGTCATCACCACGGTGACGTCAATATTCGCTTTAACTAATAGCCGCACTAATTCAGCCGCTTTATAAGCGGCAATACCGCCTGTAATACCTAGCAAAATTTTGTGTACTGTAGTTTTAGGTTGAGATTGTTGCATAATGCTATTTTAAACTATTTCAAACACTTAGATTGATTTAGGCGTCGTACAAAGAAAATACCATGTGGAAAAAAATTAGAGTTTTTGTTTTATTACTGGTTTTAGTTGCAGTGGCTCAAGATCAGTGGCGTGACAACATAGATAAAAATTGGAAAAAAAGTATTTATGTGGCGCTTTACCCGATTAACGCTGATGGTAGTGTGGTTGCTGAAAAAACTATACAAGCGCTTAAGCAGGATAATTTTTTAGAGTCGCAAAACTATTTGGCGGCGCAATCTAAACGTTATGGAGTTACGCTTTATCATCCATTTGAGTTGCGCTTGGGTCAAACGGTGAAAAGTTTGCCACCGCTACCGCCTAAGCCTGCCAGTTTGCTTAATACAGTTGTTTGGAGTTTAAAGTTTCGTTGGTGGGCATGGTTCAATAGCCCTAATCAGTTAAAAACGGGCGAAAAAATGGTCAAGCCAGACGTTAGGCTGTATTTGTTATTTAACGACCCAGCTACTCACCCTGTTTTAGGGCACTCTACGGCGCTGAGTAAAGGCCGCATTGGCCTTGTGAATCTATTTGCAACAGCAGATTATTTGAGCCAAGACCAAGTAGTGATGACGCATGAGTTATTGCACACGTTTGACGCTACTGACAAATATAGTTTTGCAGACAACATGCCTATGTTTCCAAGTGGATTTGCTGAGCCTGATAAAGTACCACTTTTTCCGCAAACACAAGCAGAGTTAATGGCAGGGCGTGTGCCAGTTTCTGAAAGCAAAGCGATTATTCCTAAAGATTTGAGCTTTACTGTAATAGGCACTAAAACAGCACAAGAAATTGGCTGGCTAAAATCTCACATAAGTGAGTAAAAGAAAAGTTTGCCCCTTTTTAAAAGGGAGTAGTTAGTGTGAGGTTAAATATTCCCTTGTTATAGAAATTTTTAAAGAGAACTTAAATATGGCAATAACTGATTGGCCAACAGCCGAGCGCCCGCGTGAAAAATTACTGGAGCAGGGCGTTGAGGTGCTATCAGACGCTGAGTTATTAGCCATATTTTTGCGTGTTGGTGTTAC
>JANNBX010000094.1:0-5823 GCA_031385945.1 Methylophilaceae bacterium
AACTGGGGTTGGTTTAATCGGTTTTGCAGCGCATCTTAGTCATGAATGGGTGTTACTTACTAACTTGCTCGCCCTACTCACGGGCTTTGCGCTATTAGCGCGACATTTTGAAAAAAGCCATGTACCGGTTATTTTGCCAAAATATTTGCCTGATGATTGGAAAGGCGGATTTGCCCTACTCGCGATTATTTTCGTGCTTTCTAGCTTTTTAGATAATATTGCCGCCGCTTTAATTGGTGGCGCAATGGCGCATCAATTATTTAAAGCCAAGGTGCATATTGGTTACTTAGCGGCGATTGTCGCGGCATCAAACGCGGGCGGTGCAGGCTCAGTGGTGGGTGACACGACGACGACTATGCTATGGATTTCTGGTGTTTCACCCTTGCAAGTTTTACATGCTTATGTGGCGTCTTTTACCGCATTATTTGTATTTGGTATTTTTGCCGCCAAGCAGCAGCATGCTTACTCGCCTATTATTAAAAATACACACGAGCACACTAAAGTTGACTTAGGCAGAATCACCATTGTGGCGACCATGCTGCTGGTAGCGCTCGGCACTAACTTTGCAATTAACTTAACCGCGCCACAGTTGGCTGATCACTTTCCGTGGATAGGCGTAGCGCTTTGGTTAAGTATTTTAGCTACCAGTTGGATACGCCGCCATGATTGGGAGTTATTGCCGCAAACGCTCAAAGGTAGCTTGTTTTTATTGTTATTAGTGCTGTGCGCTTCCCTCATGCCAGTTGAAAAACTACCAGTGGCGTCATGGCAAACTACGTTTGGCTTAGGCTTTGTTTCTTCTATTTTTGATAACATTCCGTTGACTGCGCTTGCCATTAAAC
The DNA here is from genome assembly GCA_031385945.1 of Methylophilaceae bacterium. Lineage (GTDB taxonomy): Bacteria > Pseudomonadota > Gammaproteobacteria > Burkholderiales > Methylophilaceae > JANNBX01. The sequence goes on from JANNBX010000094.1 coordinate 843, forward strand.
AAGGCGGCTACGATTGGGGATTGCTCGCTTTTGCTGTCGGTTTTGGTGGCTCAATGTTATGGTTTGGCTCAAGCGCGGGCGTAGCATTAGCCAATATGTACCCTGAAGCGCGTGATACTAAACAGTGGTTGAAACAAGGCTGGCATGTAGTGCTAGCGTTTGTGGTGAGCTTTTTTGTGATGCTCGCCATTTTAGGTTGGCACCCAGAATCACCGCATCGTCAAACAACTATCACGCCTCAAAGCACCGAGTAATGTTTACATGAGTCTCGCTTTTTTTAATGAAGATCAATTCGCTGCACTCAACGCTGATGTCATTGAGCGCAAATTGTCTGAGCATGTCAATTACGTGACCCCTGTGGGTTTAAGCCAACTTAAGCAACTTGTTGAAACCCAAACGGCTGCTTTGAAGCACCTTAAATCTCAAGAAGACACCTTTAATAAAAGCAAAATTGCTGAATTAGAACGCGACTGCCAATATTATCAATATCGTTTAGATAGCGCTATTTTGGTAGAAAAACTTGAAGAAGCGCCTGAAACAGTTGTCTTCGGCACCAAAGTTACGGTTGAAGATGAAGGCGGTCAGCCCCATCTGTTTAAAATCGTTGGTGAAGACGAAGCAGATATGAAACAAAACAAAGTGAGCTATGTCTCTCCTATCGCCAAAGCGTTAATTGGCCAAAGAGTAGGTGAAACAGTCACTTGGAGCCGACCTGCTGGCAACCAAACATTAGAAATTATAAAGATTACATTTTAGCCAAATTAAATATTAGAAAGCACGTTATGAAAGTTACAGAAGCCATTGAAAGCCGCCGTTCAATCAAATATTACGACCCAGCACATAAACTAACCCAAGCAGAGATTGATGAATTATTACGCTTAACAATGCTCTCGCCAACTGCGTTTAATATTCAAAATTGGCGCTTTGTAGTGGTAACAGACCCAGTATTACGCCAACAAATCCGCGCTGTTAGCTGGAATCAAGCGCAAGTTGAAGAAGCTTCAGCACTAGTGGTATTAACTGCCGATTTAAAAGCATGGGCAAAACAACCAGAACGCTATTGGAAAGACGCACCAAAACCAGTGGCTGACTTTTTAGTGCCCGCGATTGGCCAATATTACGAAGGTAATGAGCAAGCCCAGCGCGACGAAGCCATGCGCTCATGTGGCATGGCGGCCATGACGCTCATGCTAGCCGCCCAAGAAATGGGCTATAACACCTGCCCTATGGATGGCTTTGATTTTGATGCGGTAGCCAAGTTACTAAATTTACCTCAAGATCATATTGCATCGATGTTTGTCACAATTGGCAAAGGCATTAAAGGTCCGCTTCCACGCGGCGGTCAGCTAGCGATGAACGAAGTTGTGATTCAAAATACGTTTTAATCACAACACAAAAATTATTATAAAAATTACAGGAATACCTCGTGCTCATTAGTAACAATATCACCATGCAGTTTGGCGCAAAGCCGCTTTTTGAAAACGTGTCAGTTAAGTTTGGCGATAATAACCGCTACGGTTTAATTGGTGCAAACGGCTGTGGCAAATCCACTTATATGAAAATATTAGCCGGTTTGCTAGAGCCAACTGGTGGCAATTTAGCGCTAGATAATCACGAACGCATGGCGTTTTTGCGCCAAGACCAATTCGCCTATGAAGACCAGCGCGTGTTAGATGTAGTGATGATGGGCCATGAGCAAATGTGGGAAGCCATGAAAGAGCGCGATGCAATTTATGCGAACTTGGAAGCCACAGAAGACGACTACATGCGCGCGGCTGAGCTAGAGGGCGTGTTTGCCGAGTTTGATGGCTACACGGCAGAAGCACGTGCTGGCGAGCTACTCATGGGTGTGGGTATTCCTATTGAGCAACACACTGGCTTAATGTCTGCCGTTGCACCGGGCTGGAAACTGCGTGTTTTACTCGTGCAAGCATTATTTGCCAACCCAGATATTTTGCTACTCGATGAGCCAACCAATAACTTGGATATCAATACCATTCGCTGGCTAGAAGATGTGCTGAACAATCGCGATTGCACCATGATAATCATCTCGCATGACCGCCACTTTTTAAATCAAGTGTGCACACACACCTGCGATATGGATTACGGCAAATTAGCGGTTTACCCAGGCAATTATGATGATTACATGGAAGCCTCAATTGCTGCCAGAAACAAGCAAGCCAAAGATAATGCTAAAGCTAAACAGCAAGTGGCTGATTTACAAGACTTTGTGCGCCGTTTTTCAGCGAATGCGTCAAAAGCCAAACAAGCCACCAGCCGTGCGAAACAAATTGATAAAATCAAAATTGATGTATTTAAGCCATCAAGCCGCCAATATCCATTTATTCGTTTTGAATATGACGAGCGCGAAAAGCTACACCGCCAAGCAGTAGAGCTTAAAAAAGTGGGCCATGGTTTTGATAAAGTGCTGTTTAAAAACATTGAGTTAATGTTTGAAGCAGGCGAAAAAGTAGCCATTTTAGGTGAAAACGGTATTGGTAAAACCACCCTATTGCGTTGCCTAGCCAATGACTTAAGACCTAACCACGGCGAAGTAAAATGGGCAGAAAAAGCCACCATTGGCTATTTTGCACAAGACCATGAGTATGAGTTTGAGCAGGGTGAAAACTTATTTGACTGGATGACAAGCAAACGCCAAACAGGAGACGACGATCAAGTGGTGCGTAGCATGTTAGGTAGATTACTATTCTCTGGTGACGACATTACAAAATCTGTAAAAGTGTTATCAGGTGGTGAAAAAGGCCGCATGTTATACGGTAAGCTTATGCTCGCCAAAACCAATGTGCTACTAATGGATGAACCTACCAACCACATGGATATGGAGTCAATTGAAGCACTGAATACTGCCCTGGATAAATACAAAGGCACACTGTTTTTTGTGAGCCATGACCGTGAGTTTGTCAGCTCAATTGCTACACGCATTATTGAAATTAAAGCGGATGGCATTGTAGATTTTACAGGTAATTATGAAGATTATTTGACAAGCCAAGGCCTTAATTAAGTAATCGCTAAGCCTGATTAACAGCTTAGGCAAGCATTTAATTTAGTAAATATGTCAAATTGTTACTAGACAAAACCGCATAATAAACGCAAAATTTATTATGCGTTTTGTCTTCAACCTTGCAGCCCGATATACACTTGCTATGCGCTTGTTGTTGAGTTTGACTATAATCACGCTGGGCATAACTGGCTGTAAGCCGCCTAACGATGAAGCAATAGATAGAAAAAATGCGATTGTAGTTATTCCACCTGTACTGACCAGCAAATCAAAAGAGTTAGTTGTACTGACGCACAACGGCCCTAGTACTTATTTTGTAGATGGTACTAACAACTACTCTGGCCTTGAGTACGATTTAGCTAAACTTTTTGCGGCTGAATTAGGCGCACAATATAAAGTTAAATTTGTTGTTGTTGGCAACGTTACTGAAATTATTCCATCGCTACTAAAAGGTAAAGCACACTTTGCAGCAGCCAGCTTGAGCGTGACACCCATACGCCAACAGCTGGTTAAATTTAGCACTCCTTACAAAACAGTACAGCAGCAAGTGGCTTACAACACTAAAGAAAAAGCGCCTAAAAAATTAGCTGATTTATTTGGTAAACGTATATCAGTACCAGCAGGCACGAGCTTTGCAGAGCGTTTAGATAAACTTGCAAAACAAGAACCAAAGCTAAAATGGCACGCTGACCGCCGCGCAAATTCTGATGAGTTATTAGAGCAAGTAGCTGATGGCACGCTAGATTTAACGGTGGCAGATGATTATGTGATTTCACTCATGCAAAACATTGAGCCAAACTTAGGCGCTGGTATGGCAATTGGTGAGCCTGAAAAAATCGCCTGGGCGTTCCCTAAAAACGGCGAGCCTGGCTTACATAAAAAGGCTGATGCGTTCTTTGCTAAAATCAGTAAAAACGGCGTATTGCGTAATTTAATTGATCGCTACTATGGTCATTCTGAGCGCTTAAAAACGGTAGATGCTAGAACTTACATCAAAAACATTCGCACCCTACTACCGCAATATATTCCGCTCTTTCAAGAAGCTGAGGCGCTTACCGATATTGATTGGCGTTTGTTAGCGGCGTTAAGTTATCAAGAGTCGCATTGGGATACTTACAGCACGTCACCCACTAATGTGCGTGGCTTAATGATGTTAACAGAAGCCACAGCAGACAGAATGGGCGTAACAGACCGGCTAGATCCAAAACAAAGCATTAAAGCGGGTGCTAAATATATCGATTTGATTCGTGAAGAAATACCCAAACGTGTGCCAGAACCAGACCGCACTTGGATGGCGCTAGCCGCCTATAACATTGGTGGCGCGCATGTAGAAGACGCTAGAGTATTAGCGCAGCGCATGAAACTAAACCCAGATGCATGGGCAGATGTGAAGAAAACCCTGCCGCTATTGAATAATTACGACTATTACTCAACCGTTAGATACGGCTACGCCAGTGGCGGCGCACCTGTGATTTTTGTGGAGTCAATACGCAGTTATTACCAGATTTTGCAACAACAAAAAGCGCGTAATCAAACGGTATTGCCTAACTTTGAATTAGCTAATTAACAGCTTAAATTAAAGCTGAATTTAAGCTGGTTTAATCACTTCAAGATTATTCATATAAGGCTGCAACACTTTAGGAATCGTCACACTACCATCAGCATTTTGGTAATTCTCCAAAACAGCCACTAAAGTGCGTCCTACTGCCAAACCTGAGCCATTGAGGGTATGCACAAACTCCATTTTACATGCCGCATTTTTAAAGCGCGCCTGCAAGCGACGAGCTTGAAACGCCTCACAATTACTCACAGAAGAAATCTCGCGATACGTGTTTTGTGCAGGCAACCACACTTCTAAATCATAGGTTTTAGCCGCACCAAAACCCATATCACCCGTACAAAGCGACAACACGCGATAAGGCAACTCTAGCGCTTTTAAAATATTTTCGGCGTGGCCTACCA
>JANNBX010000106.1:0-26899 GCA_031385945.1 Methylophilaceae bacterium
AGCATAAGCTGGCTTTTTTATTGCTGATTAGTTTATTTAAAAACGACTATTGTTTTAAAGCGGCTAATGCAGCTTCATAATTAGGTTCATTAGCAATTTCTGGCACTAACTCTACGTATTTAACAACGTCGTTTTCATCAATAATAATCACAGTACGAGCAGCCAAACCAGCTAGTTTGCTACTAAATAACAACACACCATAATTCAACAAGAAATCACGGCCACGTAAAGTAGATAAGTTAGCAACGTTTTCAATACCTTCTGCTGCGCAAAAACGAGTTTGTGCAAACGGTAAATCAGCTGATACATTAAGTACAACAGTGTTTTCTAGAGCAGATGCATGTTTGTTAAATGCACGCACAGACATCGCACAAGTTGGCGTATCAACACTTGGAAAAATATTTAAAACTTTACGTTTGCCAGCGTATGTTTCTAAAGTAACGTCCGCTAGTTCTTTGTTAACTAGTACAAAACTAGGTGCTTTTGTGCCAACTTTTGGTAAATCGCCTGCAACGTCAACTGGATTGCCTTTTAATGTAACTGTACTTGCCATGATTTTATTTCCTTTTGTTTGGATTCTAATGGTTAATTCTATCAAAAAAATGCGCATTTACTCACTTGAATTTTTTGTTAACTATGTGTTTCTGACTAATAGCCAAATATCAGCCAGCAACTATTCTATGAGCGATGATACTAGGCTAATAAGTCTTCACTTAAATAGCCAATTGTCATGGTTTGGTTATGCAAAACGCTGTCAGTTGTTTTGGGTCGTGGTGCAATTTCACCGTATGAATAAAAACCAGTAATAAAAGTTTGTGCACCCAAAATCGCCTTCACAGCGGTCACTTCATCAGTCGTTTGTTTATCCATTACAAGTTTACGACCCACACAGCTCACACAAATGGCCAAGCCAGTTTGATTCAGCGCACCTTTTAAATTGTCTGAAACTAAATGCGCAGCACCGCTTGCGCCTTCAACTAAACGCTCGTGGTTGGTTTGGCAGAGCCTAACGGTAACACCTTCTTCAACGTTACCAAAAAAGCTCACAGAATTATCTTTTTCAGAAAATCCCGCTAAGGTACGTACTTTTGCGACATCTTTATTTTCTGCTTCAATCACTGCAAACGGAAAATTAAGCCCTGAGCTTGGTAAAGCTTTAGCGTAGTGTTCACCAATATATAAGCGATAAAGCGGTAGTGCTGGTTTACCATCTAACTCATAAACAACGTTTTTAACAGCACGCGTCACTTTGCGAGGTGGGCCGTAAGGTCGCCAGCCGCCTAATGCGCCGCTAGTAGTAATTAAACTACTACCATATAGACCAATAGCAATAATTAAGCCGTCAGACACCACATCATTGAAAATTTGTAGTGTTTTAGTGAAGCTAGCACCGTCGCCTGCCATACCGCCTATAATTGGTAAGTCTCCCAGCACACTTTGAAATCCTAACAATAGCTCTGAACCATTCACTAGCAAGCCATCGGCAAACACTAAAATGGTCCTTAAACTGTCTGCGTTTAATTGCTTGGCAAGGCCGGCTGCAGCGTCAAACGAGCTTATTCCTGCTGATATTTTTACGTGACTGGCGCGTTGTACTGTTTTTTCCCATTGCACGGCAGTAATTTGAATACTGTCGTCGAACACACCATTTGAATTGATTTCGCCAGAAGTAGTGCAACCAACAATTTGCGCGGTAGGGTAGCGAGCTTTTAAAACACCTACTAATTTACTATCACTAAACCTTTTAACTGAACCAAATACCGTCACTAAGCTTGCATTTGGTAGCGGGGAAAGTGCTGGCAAGTCCTTAAAGCTCATTTTATCGGTAATTGATTCTTGTCTGATAATCATGCTTAGGTTCCCTGCCCTATATTGAATTTGTATGGTTGTTTTTAAAACTGATTAACGCTTTTTTATAATAGGACTTTGCGCAAACATGCTTTTATAAAACTTGAAAAATTAAACATTGCTAATTTTAAATTACACTTATTTACAATTTATTTCACAACACAATCATAAACGCTTTTTTTGCATAAAACAAACAGCGGTACTAAATAAATGCAAGGTATATATGGCCTAATACGTAAAATAAGGTAATACGTGAATTACAGCTTGCAAAGCCTCAACCTGTATGGCTAAAATGTAAGTAAATATTAAAACATGCCTAGATTAGGCAGAAGCTCAAAGGGAAAATTAGGTGTCAATTTCTGAATTTTCTGACTTGAAGGTAATGGTCATCGACGACAGCAACACCATACGCCGTAGCGCTGAGATTTTTTTACAGCAGTTAGGTTGTCAAGTGATCTTAGCTGAAGATGGTTTTGACGCACTTTCTAAAATTAGTACTGAGCTACCAGATATTATTTTTGTTGATATTATGATGCCTAAGCTAGACGGTTATCAGACATGCACACTCATTAAACGTAACCCTCGCTTTAAATCTACCCCAGTAATTATGCTATCAAGCAAAGATGGATTGTTTGATAAAGCCCGCGGCCGTATGGTGGGGTCTGATCAATATTTAACAAAACCATTTACACAAGAAACACTAATAGAGGCCATTAAAGCCTTTACTTAAGCGGCTAAATTTGGAGAATAAAAGCATGGCAATAAAAAAGATTATGGTAGTGGATGACTCGGCAACAGACCGATTGTACTTAAACGAACTATTACACGCGTCAGGCTACTACGTAGTTGAGGCTGAAAGTGCTGAAGATTGCTTAGCAAGACTAGCTGCTGAAGCCCCTGATTTAGTGATTATGGATGTGATTATGCCAGGCATGAATGGCTTTCAAGCTACTCGTGCTATTACTAAAGATCCTTTGACTGCACATATTCCAGTCATTGTTTGTACAGGCAAAGCGCAACCAACAGACGTTGCTTGGGCGTTAAAAATGGGTGCTAAAGCCTGTATGGTTAAGCCCTTAATTCAAGCAGAATTAGTGGCTAAAATCAAAGAGATTGGCTAACCATGGGTTCAGGGCTTGACTTACGCGGTTATCAAGAAGGTATTTTAAATCGCCTCAAGCTAGCAACTGAGCAAGCTGAAGACACGCGCTCTACTTATTTAGGTGTCATAGTTGGCAACAAAAAAGTGTTGGTTAACTTATTAGAAATCAGTGAAACTTTACCAATGCTAACTATGCAAACCGTGCCGTTGACCAAAGCTTGGTTTTTGGGTGTAACCAACGTACGTGGCAACTTATATTCAGTTAATGATTTAGCGCAAGTAATTGGTGAAACTCCAGTTAGACTCACGTCAAGCGCAAGACTACTGTTAGTGAATAATGATTTAGTAAGTAATGTGGGCTTAGTTGTAGATCGTTTAGTTGGTTTACGCAGTGTGGCTGATATGAAAAAGAAAAAGCTTAAAAAAAGTTTAGCCTACTGCATTAAGCCTGTGGAATACACTGATAGTGCAGATGATGTATGGCAAGAGCTAGATTGTTATCAGTTAATAAAGTCTAGCGACTTTATTAACCCTAGCTTGTAGTGAAGCATCATATTGATGAAATCGTTCAGCGTTAAACTACATGTAAAGGTGGTGCTGTTGAACTGATAGATTTAAGTCATCTAGTTTCTAAATTAACAAAATTTAAAGTAATAAAATAATAAGATTTGTACGAATAAAAAATAATTAAATGTTTAATAAGTAACGAATTGTAAAACGCATATTTAGTGTGAATTGCAAGCGAATAAAAGGACAAACGATGGCTAAGATTACAAACCCACTTCAAGTGCTAAAAAGTAAAATTTTTGCACTTTTCAGCAAAAAATCGAGCACAGGCGCCGCTGCCAGTACAGGGGGAACGCAACTAGCCATTCAAGTTATTGGTTATGTGATTTTAATTGTGGTGGGTTTTTGGGTAATTACGCAGGTTAAAGTAAATGGCCCAATTTACAAGCAATTGACAGAATCATCAGACTTACGTGCAGATATTTTGCCACCACCATTGTTTACTATTAACTCGTTTGCAGCACTTAACGAGGCGTATATTGGTGCTGTTAACTCTGATTATCAAAAACGTGATAAAAGTTTGGCTTTATCTCACAAGTATCAAAAAGACTTTGAAAGCAGACGTACTTACTGGCGTGAAAATACCATTGAGCCAGAGCTCAGAGGTGCGCTTGAGGAAGTGATTAAATCAGGTGAAAACTTTTTTAAAGTAGCTAATGAGCGATTTGAACCCGCATTGCTGATCGGTACAATTGCGGCCTCTACTCCATTAGGTGATGTAGCCAAAAGTTATGAGCTCAATAAAATCGCCGTAGATAAGTTCGTTACGATACTTGAATCTAAACAACAAGATACGATTGATAAAGCATCAACTCTGACCAATACTGTATTAGTTGCACTAGCATTATTAGCATTAATATTACTGGCTTTGCTTGTGTTATTTGGTATTCGCCAGCAAAAAGCCATCCAAAAGTCTATTCAAGCGCTTGAAGATGACGGACGCCAAAACCAAGAAGCAGTTTTAAACTTACTTGATGAAATGGGCGACTTAGCCGATGGTGATCTGACCGTAAAAGCGCAAGTGAAAGAAAATATTACTGGCGCGATTGCCGACTCAATCAACTATACAATTGATAGCTTGCGAGAACTGGTGGTTGAGATTACGCGAGCATCACAACAGGTAACAGTGGCAACAGCAAAAGCGCAAACAACCTCGGTTTCATTACTGACGGCTGCTGAGCAACAATCACAGCAAATTACAGAAACAGGTGACGCGGTACAAAACATGACTCGCTCAATTAAAGAGGTGTCAAATAACGCTTCGCAAGCGTCTTTGGTGGCGTTTCGCTCACTAGAAGCAGCGTCACAAGGCTCGTTAGCTGTACAAAATACGATTACAGGTATGAACGAGATTCGTACACAAATTCAAGAAACTTCTAAACGAATCAAACGCTTGGGTGAAAGCTCACAAGAGATTAGTGAAATTGTTGAGTTGATTTCTGACATTACTGAACAAACTAATATTTTAGCGTTGAACGCGGCGATTCAGGCGGCATCAGCTGGTGAAGCAGGCCGAGGCTTTACGGTGGTTGCAGAAGAGGTTCAGCGTTTAGCGGAACGTTCATCAGAAGCGACTAAACAAATTAGTGCGATTGTGAAGATCATTCAAAACGATACGAACTCAGCTGTAGCCGCGATGGAGAAAAGTACCGAGGGTGTGGTTGAGGGGGCAAAACTATCTGATGCTGCGGGTCAGGCTTTGTCTGAAATTGAAACGGTTACTCGTAGTTTGGCGAGTATTATTGAGTCAATTACCACGGCGGCTACAGCGCAATCTGAAGTGGCGGCGACGGTTAGTCAGAACATGCAGCAAATTCAAAACGTTACGCAACAAACCACAGAAGGTACTAAAAGTACTGCTACTTCTGTAGGTCAGCTCAATGTTTTGGCAGAGGAATTACGCGCTTCTGTTGCTGGCTTTAAACTTAATTAAATGTTGATGCTACACATGATGATGCAACTGTTTGGGGTAAATTGTGGCTGAAGATTTTGACATTGGCCCACTCACTTGGGTTAAAGATGAGATTAACTTATCGTTGAAAAACGTGCTGGATAATTTAAACGCGGTTCAGGAAAATAAAGATAATTTATCGCCACTAAAATTTTCTCAAACCTATTTATATCAAGTTACTGGTGCGCTTGACATGGTTGGTTTGCAAGGTTGCAAACGCTTAAGTCAAGAGCTGGGTATTTTGAGTGAATGCTTGCAAAAGAGTGAGATTCAGCCTACAGAGCAAACGATTGATTTAATGCGTGAAGCCATCGCTACGCTAAATAGCTATTTATCTGCATTATTAAATGGCGCGCAAGACCAGCCATTAGTTCTGTTTACAGCCATACAAAAACTCTGTGAATTGCAGAATAAGCAGATAGAAGAAAGTGAGCTTTTCTTCCCTGATACGTCAATTCGCGCACCTAAAGATGTACTGAAAGACCAGTCTGACGTAGCGCTTGATAAGTCTTTTTATGCAGTACAGCGCAGTGTATTTCAGCAAAATTTGCTTGAATGGTTAAAAAATCCAAACCAAGCCAGCGCAAATGCAATGGCTGTAGCAATGCACGAAGTGCAGTTACGTCAAATAAAACCAGTACAAAAAACCTTGTTGTGGGTGTCTAGTGCATTTTTAGAAACACTAGGTCAGCCACAAATAGCGGCCAAGCCAGGCGCTAAAAAAGTTTGTCGTCGGCTAGATCAATATTTACGAAATGCTGAGCTTGAAAGCAGCAAATCTAATGACGCGCTAATGCGCGACTTACTCTATTACGTAGCCTTGAGCGCTCCTAGTAATGCGTTAATTACTGCAGTTAAAGAGACTTTTGAGCTTGAAGGCACTTTGCCTAACAAAGCGTTGGCATCAATGATTAACCGCGTGGTGAATGATGAAGCGCGTGATGCAGTGCAAACGTTGTTATACATTGTAGATGCGCTAAAAATATCTTGGGCAAAAATTGCAGAAGAAGATACAGCAGAGTTTGTTAGTTTTGATCAAAAACTTGCGCAATCGTCAGCAATCATGCCTACTTTAGATGATATTTATATTGCTGATTTATTAACCCAAGTTCAATTGGTTACAGCCAATCACCTAGCGCCTAACGAATTTTTGCAATTAGAAGTAGCCACAGCGCTCAATCAAGTTGAAGAAGCATTGCAGAGCTTCGGTCACTATCATCCTAACCATCTGATTAAAATGGAAGAACAGGCAAACCGCCTGCAGCGTTTAAGTAAAGGCGAAACACTCGATACACAGTTTGGTGATACTACGCAAATTCAAAATAATGACGCACTTTCAGCTGTTGCCAAAGAGGTAAAAAGCTTGCTGCATTTGGCTGAAACCTCACTTGATACGTTCTTTAGAAACCCGTCTGAAGTGAGTGTGCTTAATAATGCAGCAACGGCACTTAATAAAGCAATCGCAACATTTGACGTGCTCGATTTATCACTTGCAGGTGATATCACACGCTCAGCCGTGCAGTTAATGGCTCGATTTAATGAGAAAACTGATGAAAAACTGTTCTCTGAAGTAGCTGAAGCATTATCAATGTTAGAGTTTTATATAGACGAAATGCCGCGCGTTAGAATTGAAACAACAGAGATACTAACCAGTAAGCTGGCCGTATTAAACACATATACTGAAAACAATCTTAGTACAAATATAGTCAATAGTGCGGTTGCGGAAGTAAACGATATTGAGCTAGCTGCCGAAAAAACATTAGAAAATATACCTAATAGCGCGCAAGAGCATATCGCATTTATCAACATAAATGAAACGGTTATAAGCGCTAATATTGATAATCTTGATAGCTTGAATACTGCTGATTTTGCACAAAATATAACAGATTCACCAATAAACGGCATAGCTAAGTCAGATGAGCTGACGACTGAGTTAGCTACAGCTAAACCCAATAATGCGCTGGTGATTGACCGATCATCAGAAGCTGAGTTACTTGATATTTTTTTAGAAGAAGCAGAAGAAGTCGCAGCTAATATTGCTAAAGGTTTGAAAACGCTGAGAATTAATGCGACCGACAAACTTGCACTTGGTGATGTACGTCGTGGTTTTCATACGCTCAAAGGAAGTGGCCGTACAATTGGCCTTAAAGAAATGGGCGAGGCTGCGTGGGCAATCGAGCGCTTACATAATACGTTGATGGAACGTGATTTAGTGCCAACAATGCAGCACTTAGACTTCATAGAGGCTGCTAATGCAGCATTTGCTGGCTGGATCAGCCAACTCAGCCAACTTGGTTTCGCCGAACTCACAGCAAAACCTTGGCAAGCAGAGGCCGATACACTGATTGCTGCCATTATTGCACCGCAAGAAAATCCTACTAAACCTGTCACAGAAGAAGTTGTAATTGGTGGCACTAAAAAAGTGAGTAAAAAGCTTTTTGAAATTTTCATGCAAGAAGCCATGCAGCATCTTTATACCTTACAAGAAGCACAAGCTCTACTATATGTCAGTAACGAGCAAAAACCTAGTGATGAAAGCCGCCGTGCGGCACATACATTGGCTAGTAATGCGGGCTCTACAGGTTTTGAATCGATTAAAAATTTAGCGCGAACGTTTGAATACTGGTTAGATGCGCATCGTGGTATTTGGACTGAGATGACCATTGATTTGCACGGTAATGTCGTGAATGCGCTAGCCGATATGTTACAAAAAGCGCGTAATTATGAAGTGGCAAAGGCAGCAACAGGCTTAATTGCCGCGTTAAAACAAGCTACCATCCACGCTGCTGACCCTCAAAATTTAGACGTGGCAGATGTGGCAACTGAAACTGAGGCTCTAGATGATGCTGCGTCAAACGTTATAGATTTTGAACGCCATGAAGTAAGCTTAATGCATGCTGAAAGTGCTGCTGTAACTGAGTCTATGTTGGATAATGGTTTAGATCAGCCTGAACAAGTAGACGAATCATCAGATAGCGCGGTTGACGCCAGCTTACAAAATTCTAGTTTAGAAGCTTTTAATATCAATGACTTAGCATTACCAAGCTTAGAGTTTGTCAATGCTGATTTACCTGATGAAGCCTTGTTAAGCTCAGACCTTGCAAGTGTAGATATTAAAAATGCAGACTTAATAAGTGTCGACTCGTCAAACAGTTTAGTGAGCGATTTACCACTAGAGCAAGCACAGGTTAAGCTTTTAGATGCGCCTAAACCGTATAGTATTGACGAGGTAGTTGCTGCTAAAGCGCAATTGCCTACTAAAAAGTCTCCGCAGGCTAAAGCTAAAAAAATTAGAGTGACTACGCAGCCGGCCGCGATGACGGTTGATCAAGAGCTGTTGACCATGTTTATGTTAGAAGCTAATGATCTGGTGCCGCAAATTGGTAATGAGTTGCGCGCCTGGCGTAATAACCCGGCTGAGCTTGAGCATCCTGATAACTTATTGCGTGCGCTTCATACCTTAAAAGGTAGTGCTCGCATGGCAGGGCAAGGCGCTTTAGGTGATACTGTACATGGTATGGAAGACCGTGTTATGCGGGCTCAAAAGAATAAGCTAACGCCGATTAGTTTTGATGAAATTTTTGTTGATTTAGATCATATTGGTGGCTTATTAGAGCAAGCTACAAAAACAGATGATGACATAGATGCGGATGAATCATCAGAGCAAACTACAAAAGTAACGACCACGCCGATTGCGCGTTCGGCTGATCGTTCGTCGCAATATTTACGTTTACGTGCAGATACACTCGACCGTTTAATCAACGAAGCAGGTGAAATATCCATCGCTCGTTCTCGTATGGATCGAGAAATGCTTGGCTTTAAGCAATTTTCAAGTGATTTAACAGAAAGTATTACGCGCTTACGTGGTCACTTGCGCGAGATTGAGATTGAAGCAGAATCACAGTTGCAATCACGTTTAACGCTATTACAAGAAACACAAGACTCGTTTGACCCTTTAGAGTTTGACCGTTTTACCCGTTTGCAAGAACTCACCCGTATGATGGCGGAAAGCGTGAATGACGTTTCAACCATACAACTCAGCGTGCTCAGTAACTTAGATGAAACTGAGGCGGCGTTGCAACAGCAAAACCGTATGAACCGCGAGTTACAACGCGGTTTGATGAACGTACGTATGGTGCCATTTTCATTGATTGCTGAGCGATTACAACGAATTGTGCGTCAAACTTCACGTGAGCTAAATAAAGCCGTTAATGTAGTATTTGATGGCGTAGAAACCGAGATTGATCGCAGTGTGTTGGATAAAATTGGTGCGCCGTTAGAGCATTTATTACGTAACTCTGTTGCACACGGTTTAGAGAGTGAAGCTAACCGTATTGCCGCAGGAAAACAAACGTCAGGCCAAGTGACGCTTAAAGTGCGGCAAGAAAATGATGAAATTATTTTAACGGTATCAGACGATGGTGCTGGTATCGATTTAGAGCGTGTAAAAGAAAAAGCGATTGCAGTTGGCTTGTTGCAGTCAGACCAATTAGTAACTGAGCAAACATTGCTATCTGTCATTTTTGAGCCTGGTTTCTCAACTGCGACAACAGTAACCCAAATTGCAGGTCGTGGTGTAGGCTTAGATGCTGTACGCACTGATATTACATCACTTGGTGGGCGTATTGACGTAGCCAATATGCCGCATCAAGGCGCGGTATTTACTATTTACTTGCCAGTGAGCTTATCTATTGCTCAAGTGGTTATGGTGCGCTCAGGCGCACAAATGTTTGCAGTACCATCGGTTATGGTTGAGCAATTACAAAGCTTAAAAGTAGGTGTTTTAACGGCTGCCTATGAAAACAAAACACTCGATTGGGCTGGGCGCCAGTATCCGATTCACTATTTAAGCATGCTAGTTGGTGACTACAATAGCGTGGCTGAGCCTCAACCTTATACGCCAGTTCTATTATTACGCAGTGGTAGCTACCGTGTTGCGCTGCATATCGACGAGATCTTGGGCAACCAAGAGGTTGTGATGAAGCCAATTGGCGCACAGCTTACTCGCGTGCCAGGTATTTTAGGTGCTACGGTGCTGGGTGATGGCAACATTACCTTGATAATTAACCCTGTTCAATTAGCCAACAGAGAAATATTGGCTGCAGGATCTGTACGCTTGCAAGCGGCCACTATGCCTGTTATTGAGCAAAAAACTGTTGTAATGGTGGTGGATGATTCACTCACGATTCGTAAAGTGATTGGCCGATTGCTTGAGCGTGAAGGCTTCCAAGTGATTACTGCTAAAGATGGCTTAGATGGCATACAAAAACTACAAGAGTTTATTCCAGATGTGATTTTGACTGATATTGAAATGCCACGTATGGATGGCTTTGAGTTCTCTCGTAACGTCCGTGATGACATACGCACAGCAAAAGTGCCGCTCATCATGATTAGCTCGCGCACAGCCGACAAACATCAAAGTCTAGCTAAAGAAATTGGGGTCGATTTCTTCTTTGGTAAGCCTGTTCCAGATGATGAGTTGATTTTAAAAATTCATGAACTCGTCAAAAAGTAATCGCTAGTTATGATTTAAAAGGCGCAATTTGCGCCTTTTTATTTAGCTTAATCTGTCTCAAATAAGTTGCTGTAATTTAACTTCAAACAGCTCGCTAATCGGTTAAAATTAACACATGATTTCACCTGCATTTATTCACCTTCGCGCCCACAGTGAGTACTCCATTACTGATGGCACAGTACGCTTGGATGACTACATTTCTGAGGCCATTAAAGATAACCAACCCGCATTAGCGCTCACAGATTTAAGCAATTTATTTGGCGCTGTTAAATTTTACAAAGCTGCACGTGGTAAGGGTTTGAAGCCGATTATCGGTTGTGATATGTGGATTGAAAACGATTTAAACCAAGCGCTGCCACATCGCGCAATATTGCTTTGTCAAAACAAAACAGGCTATTTAAACTTATGCGATTTAATTAGCCAAGCTTACTTAAATAATCAGCATCGCGGCCGCCCAGAGCTTAAGAAAAGTAACTTGAATGCAGCCAATACAGCGGGCCTAATTATGCTGTCAGGTGCTAAGTTAGGTGACATTGGTCAGGCTATTTTGGCTGATAATGTAAACTTGGCTAAACAGTACGCAGCTTTTTGGCAAACCTTGTTTGGCGACCGCTTTTACATTGAGCTACAACGCGCTGGGCATAATGATAATGAACGCTATATTAGTCATGCACTCAACTTGGCTAGTGAGCTTGAGATTGCTGCCGTTGCTACACATCCTATTCAGTTTATTGAAGTGGATGATTTTAAAGCGCATGAAGCACGTGTGTGTATTGCCGAAGGTTATGTGCTGCAGGACAAACGCCGCCCGCAGCACTTTACCCCACAGCAGTGTTTTAAAACTCAAGCTGAAATGGTTGAACTATTCGCTGATTTGCCAGAAGCTTTGCAAAACACGGTTGAGATCGCTAAGCGTTGTAATTTAAATATTGAGTTAGGTAAAAATTACTTACCGAACTTCCCTACGCCTAATCAAGAAACACTGGAAGATTACCTCAATAGCGAGTCTTTAACTGGCCTACATAAAAGGCTGGAGTTGTTGTACCCAAACCCTGAAATACGCACCGCTAAACAACCTGAATACGAAGCAAGATTAGCCTTTGAAATTGGTACGATCATTAAAATGGGCTTTGCAGGCTACTTTTTAATCGTGGCGGATTTTATCAACTGGGCTAAAAATAATGGTGTGCCAGTTGGCCCTGGGCGTGGCTCAGGTGCTGGCTCTGTAGTGGCTTACAGCTTGGGCATTACTGATCTAGACCCTCTCGAATACAATTTACTGTTTGAGCGCTTTTTAAACCCTGAGCGCGTTTCTATGCCTGACTTCGATATCGATTTCTGCATGGATGGTCGCGATCGCGTGATTGATTACGTGAAGCAAAAATACGGCCGCGAATCGGTATCGCAAATTGCCACCTTTGGTACGCTAGCCGCTAAAGCGGTACTGCGTGATGTTGGTCGCGTGATGGATATGCCATTTAATTTGGTAGATAGATTAGCTAAATTAGTACCCAATGAAATTGGGATTTCTTTAGCAAAAGCTATCGAAAAAGAGCCTCAATTTGAAGAGGTGAAACAGGCGGAAGAGGGCGTTGCAGAGCTACTTGAGTTGGCTTTACGTTTAGAAGGTTTAGCACGCAACATTGGCACACATGCAGGCGGCGTGTTGATTAGCCCGGGTAAGATTTCTGATTTTTCACCGATTTATTGCCAAGCCAACGGCGACAGTGTTGTTAGCCAATACGATAAAGATGATGTTGAAGCGGTTGGCTTAGTGAAGTTCGACTTTTTGGGCTTACGCACGCTGACTATTTTGGATATGGCATTAGTCAACGCTAACAAACAACGTGCGCTCAAAAATGAGCTACCACTTGATTTTGCAACATTACCACTCACCGATAAAGCGACTTATAACCAGCTTAAAGCATCAAATACTACTGCAGTTTTCCAGCTAGAGTCTAAGGGCATGAAAGACATGCTTAAGCAGGCTAAACCAGATTGCTTTGAAGACATTATCGCGCTGGTAGCTTTGTATCGCCCTGGCCCTATGGATTTGATTCCTGACTTTTGCCGCCGTAAACATGGTTTACAGCGCGTTGAATACCCACACCCAGCGACTGAATCAATACTTAAAGAAACTTACGGTATTGCTGTGTATCAAGAGCAGGTGATGCAAATTGCACAAGTAGTTGGCGGCTATAGTTTGGGCGGCGCAGATTTAATGCGCCGCGCTATGGGTAAGAAAAAGCCAGAAGAAATGGTCGCGCAACGGGCTATTTTTAGTGAAGGTGCACAAAAAAATGGCTTGAATGAACGCCAAGCCAATGAGTTGTTTGACCTGCTAGAAAAGTTTGCGGGCTACGGTTTCAATAAATCGCATGCCGCTGCTTATGCCTTGGTTTCGTATCACACGGCCTACTTAAAAACGCATTATCCGGCGGCATTTTTAAGTGCCACGATGTCGGCAGACATGAATAATACCGACAGTATGAAGATATTCTTCGATGACTGTTTACCTAACAAAGTAGAGGTGTTACCGCCTGATATTAACCAAAGTGAGTTTCATTTTAAACCACTCAATGATGCCCAGATTTTATATGGCTTAGGTGCCGTAAAAGGCACTGGCTGGGCAGCGATCGAGCTGATATTGGCTGCGCGTAAAGACGGCGACTTTAAAGATCTATTCGACTTTTGCGCGCGACTTGATTTACGCAAAGTGAATCGCCGCGTGATTGAATCGCTGATTAAAGCAGGTGCGTTTGATAAGCTCGTGGCTAACCGTGCGGCTTTATTGGCTGGTGTAAGTTTGGCAATTTCGGCAGCTGAGCAAAGTGGCGCAAACGCGGGCCAGCATGGTTTATTTGGCGAGGTGTCAGATAGTGTTGCGCACGTATTGCCGCAGGTGAATGCATGGACTGAGCAAGAGCAGTTACAGCAAGAAAAAGCAGCTTTAGGGTTTTATTTTAGCGGGCATCCTTACACCAATTACGCCAATGATTTAAAAGGGTTTTTACGTACCACGCTAGATGATATTAAGGCGCAAGAGCCGCTACAATTGATGGCGGGCGTAGTAAGCGGATTAAGAATTCGCATGACAGCGCGTGGCAAAATGGCGATTGTGACCATTGATGATGCCGTGTCGAAAGTAGATGTGGTTATCGGTAATGATTTATTAAATAGCCACCAACATTTGCTAAAAGAAGACGCACTGATTATTGTAGAAGGTCGCGTGAGTAATGACGATTTTTCAGGCGGTTTGCGCGTGAATGCACGAAAGTTGTACGATTTGGCAAGTGCACGAAATCAGTTCGCCAGTTTGCTTAAAATTGCTTGTAACGGGCAATCAGATGCCACTAAACTGAATAAAATGCTCAAGCCTTACGTGGGCGGGCATTCACGTGATGGCGGCTGTAAGGTTAAAGTGGAGTACCACAACGCCCACAGTAAAGTGGAGGTGATGTTGGGTGACGCATGGCGGGTGGAATTGCGTGATGAGTTACTAGACAGCCTAAAAACTTGGCTGTCAGAAGACAACGTCAAAGTGTTATACAGTCAGTAAAAGCATTATTTACATTATAATCATAGTAAGTTTTAAACCCACCTAGTGCGTGAAAGTCAGAACATGAAAGTTACCTATTTAGATTTTGAACTACCCATTGCAGAGCTAGAAGGCAAGATTGAAGAGCTAGACGCAATGCATAATGACACCTCGATTGATATTGCAAAAGAGGTTAATCAGCTAAATAAAAAATTGCTTGATTTAAAAAAAGATGTGTATGGCAAGCTCACTGCCTGGCAAATTTCCCAATTAGCGCGCCATCCTCAGCGGCCTTATACGCTTGATTATATTCAAGGCTTGTTTAGTGATTTCCAAGAGTTACATGGTGACCGAGCCTTTGCTGACGACCCAGCAATTGTAGGCGGCCTGGCTAAGTTTGAGGGACAAACCGTGATGGTGATTGGCCATCAAAAAGGCCGAGATGTAAAAGAGCGCCAATACCGAAACTTTGGTATGCCTCGCCCTGAGGGCTATCGCAAAGCGCTGCGACTTTATAAGTTAGCTGAAAAATTCAATATTCCAATTATTACGCTGATTGATACGCCTGGTGCTTACCCAGGTATTGGCGCGGAAGAGCGTGGCCAAAGTGAAGCGATTGCACGTAATTTGTACGTGATGGCGGAGCTAAAAACGCCAATTATTGGTGTGATTATTGGTGAGGGCGGCTCAGGTGGCGCGCTGGCATTAGGCGTGGTAGACCACTTAATTATGTTACAAAACTCAACATACTCAGTGATTTCACCTGAAGGGTGTGCGTCTATTTTATGGAAAAGCGCGGATAAGGCTTCAGAAGCAGCTGAAACATTGGGCATTACTTCAGACCGCCTAAAAGCGCTCGGCTTAGTAGATCATATACTGCCCGAGCCATTAGGGGGCGCGCATCGTGACCCAGCTGCCGTGATGGAAAAGCTACGGGCTGTGTTGGTAGATGAGCTTAAAAGCCTAAAAGCGCGCTCTGTGACTAAGCTACTAGAGCGCCGTTTAGAGCGTTTAATGAGTTACGGTAAATTTAAAGAAGTGGCAAAAAAATAGTGTGCTTTATTATTTTGTCGCCTATTGCAGAGTCTTGGTTGTTGCCTTCACTACTGCGCATTAAATGCCTGTATTAAACGGCTGCATAAAATTGCTGTATTAAATGAAATCATTAAAATCACGTAGTTTAAAACCACCAGCCCCACAGCCACTTCAAGCGCATCTGCAAAACTATTTGCAAGCTAACTTTAGCGTTGATGCTAAGCTCAAGCTGGCATTAAGCGGTGGATTAGATTCAGCAGTACTACTACATTTACTGGCGACCACATGGCCGATATTGCAGTTGTCTGCCGCACATGTACACCATGGCTTAAGTGAATTTGCTGATCATTGGGCTGGTTTTTGCACTGAGCTGTGCGCTCAGTATCAGATTCCATTGACCATCATTAATGTTAGTGTGCCGACAGATTCAGGCTTAGGTGTTGAAGCAACCGCACGTGCACTACGTTATGATGCGCTATTGCAAGGTGACTTTGACGCGGTGATTACTGCGCACCATCAAGACGATCAAGCTGAAACTTTGTTGCTGCAGTTGTTTCGTGGCGCAGGGGTTAAAGGCTTAAGTGCAATGGCTGCGATGGACATTAAGCGAAAAATTGCCCGTCCTTTGCTAGATATTCCGCGTGCTGATTTGCTTAAATATGCTCAACAAAATAAACTTAATTGGATAGAAGACGACAGTAATCAAAATATATATTTTGAGCGTAATTTTTTACGTTTAACTGTCATTCCAGCATTGCTCGAGCGTTATCAAGCGCTGAATAAAACCCTTGCGCGTAGTGCGAATCATTTAGCTGAAGCCGCCCAAATGTTAGATGAGCTAGCTGAGTTAGACGCTGGGTTAGAGCCTGTTTTAAGTGCAAATGTAGCTATTGAACCAGTCAATAACGAATCTGCAGCTATTACAGAGTTTTTAGTCCCAACGGTTGTAGTATCACCGCTTTCATTATTAAGACTTTCCCAATTATCTGAAAGCCGTGCTAAAAATTGTTTACGCTGGTGGTTGAGTAAACAGTTATACACCATGCCAAGTACGGGTAGGCTGGATGAAATATTAAGCCAACTGATTAACGCAAAAACCGACGCTCAAGTGAAGCTAATACTAGATAACAAAAAAAATATGGTTATTAGACGTTATCAAAACATGGCATATATTGTAGAAGACAGTATTGCAGAGCCTTATGCAATATCATGGCAAGGTGAAGCCGTTTTGCAATTGCCAGACCAAACACAGCTCATATTTGTACAAAAATTAGGAGTTGGCTTAGCGCTAAATCGGCTACAAATCAACAAATTACGCATTACTAATCGCCAGGGTGGCGAAGAATTTAAGCCAGAAATGAATCGCCCTACACGTACTTTAAAGCACTGTTTGCAAGCAGCTAATATTCCACCTTGGTTACGTGTAAAGTTACCGCTTATTTATTGCCAAGATGATTTAGCGATTGTGCCTAGTGTAGGGTGTGCTAGTCATTTACAAGCACGCTTTGATGAAATGGGCTTAGATGTAGTTTGGTCTGGGTTTAATCACGCGAATCAGCCTAATAATATTGATATTTAACAATTTGTTACTTGAAACTTATGCTGATTGTCGCTATCTTAAACGTATTGTTTTATTTAATTCAGGAGTAATGCCATGTTTGATGATGTGCAAGTAATTGGACGTACAGCTACAGGTGTTGAGGCAACTAACAAAGTGTTGCGTAACACGTACACACTGCTTGGTTTAACCATGATACCGACAGTAATCGGCGCAATGATGGGCTTGTCAGCCATGAAAGCGGGTTACTTTAACATTGCTATGCAACACCCATTTATGTTTGCAATTGGTGCGATGGCTGTTATGTATGGTTTGTTTGCCGCAATTAGTGCTAATCGCAATAGTAGTGCAGGCGTGTTTATTTTGTTCGGCTTAACCTTTATTATGGGTTTGCTACTTGGTCCCATTTTAACGCATGCACTAAACTTGAGTAACGGTGCTGAGCTAGTCGGTTTAGCTGCAGGCGGCACTGGCTTAATCTTTTTAACGCTAGCAACCATTGCTACAGTGACTAAAAAAGACTTTAGCTTCATGGGTAAGTTTTTGATGATTGGTATTGTGTTGTTGATTGTGGCTTCATTGGCTAACATTTTCATGCAAATTCCAATGTTGTCACTCGCTTTATCTGGTGTTGCGGTACTCATTTTCTCAGGTTTTATTTTGTATGATGTAAGCCGTATTGTGACTGGTGGCGAAACCAATTACATCATGGCTACGTTAGCGCTTTATTTAGATGTGTATCAGTTGTTTACTAACTTGTTGCACTTGTTAATGGCATTTGCTGGCGACCGTGACTAGTTAGCGCCAGTCATTAAATAAAAAACCCGCTTTGTAGCGGGTTTTTTATTGGTTTTTATGATTCCTGTTTTAATCAGTCATACTTTTGAGTTTTAGTCGCTTATTTTTAAAAAATTGACTTAATATTGCGCCACACTCAACACTTAATACATTGCTTACAACCTCACAATGATGATTCAATTTAATCTCATCCATTAAGTTAATCACACTGCCACACGCGCCTGTTTTAGGGTCACTTGCGCCAAAAACCAGTTGGCTGATACGTGCATGCTGAATGGCTCCTGCACACATCGTACAAGGCTCTAGAGTTACATACAATGTGCAGTCAACTAGCCTGTAGTTTCCCAAGTGCTGTGCTGCTTGACGTATAGCTTGTATCTCCGCATGCGCACTAGGGTCATGGTTCATTATCGTTGCATTACTGCCACGCCCAATAATCTCACCATTTTTGACCACTATCGCGCCCACGGGCACTTCGTTATTGTGTTCGGCTTCTTGGGCTAGTAGCAAAGCCGCCTGCATGTAAGATTCATGGCTACTAGCTTCAACTGAATTGTGTGTGGTAATCATGCGTTTTTTCTGAATTTAGTAATAGCTGCTTTTAGTAAGCTCAGCTGAGCTTGATTTGTTTGCAAGCCATAACGATACGCTGTGTAAGCATTTGTAATCAAGTCAATAGTTGCTGCTTGGTCTGGAAATGATTGTTTTACACGACGACCAAAATCAGTGGCGCCTTCATGGCTAGCAGGTTGTAAATTATATTTTGCGCAGACTTTAATAAATTCTGCATAAGTTTTTTGCACAGCAGGTACTGGTTTATAAACCGTTTTAAATAATATAAAGCCTACTATTAAGCCCGCTAAGCCCAAACAAACAACTAAATAACGTAATAAATCTTGCCAATTGATTTCTTTGCCCATCAACTGACTTAAAAGGCTAAGCTGTTTGTCTTGATCAAAGCCCAAAATCCATTGATTCCAACTGTTATTCACGGCATCCCAATTTTGCGTAATAGTGGTAAGCCATTTGAAATTATTACGTGACATTATCGGCAGTAAACTATTGTCTGCCAGCGCGTTACTAATACCAGACTCAATACGCTCGGGGGAAACCGCTGCAGTAGGATCTACGCGTAGCCAGCCTTTGCCTGCAAGCCAAATTTCAGCCCAAGCATGCGCATCTGATTGACGCACCGTCAAGTAATTACCTGCTTGATTTACCTCACCACCTTGATAACCAGTGACTACACGGGCGGGTACGCCAGCTGCACGCATTAAAAAAACAAAGCTTGAAGCATAATGTTCGCAAAAGCCACGTTTAGAGCTGAATATAAACGTATCAATAGGGTTATTACCTAATTTAGGTGGGCTTAGGGTATAGCTGAATTTTTCTTGATTAAAATAACTCAGCGCTTTACCTGCTATAGCTTGTGGCGTTTTGAATTCTGCCTGCCATTGGCTTGCCAAAGTGCGACTTTTTGGGTTACCGCTAGCGGGTAACTGCAGTGCAAAAGCTTGCATTTGTGGTGATAAATCCGCACCAATATTAAACCGGCTATATGATTTAGCCGCGTAGCGTAGCCGCGCTTTTATTGGCTCGGCTTTAAGTATTTGTATATCATGCGTCACTATTAGCTCGGGTGTTACGCCGTTTTCAGTAGGTAATTCACCTGCTATTTCTAGCAACATCAAGGCTTTGCGATTACTTGGCTCTAGTGTCACTGTGTAGCCAATAGGCTCGCCATTCACACTGATACTCTCAGTTGGGTAGCCTATTTCGGCGAGTTTGTCCCAACGTTTTCCGTTAAAATTCCACATCACTGGCCCACGCCAATAGAGCGTATTTTTAGCGGGCATAGCACCATCAAACTTTACCCTAAAGGCGACTTCACCGTTTAAGATTAAATTGCTAATTAAGCCTGGCTCCATGCTGTCTGATAAGCCAGACATGCTTTTTTCAGCGTCTTGCGGAATACCCCATAAAGGGCCAGGAATGCGCGGAAATAGTATGAATAAAATCAACATGATAGGCAGTGCTTGCAGTAAAAGTTTGCCCGCATATTTAATATTAAATAAAAGATTAAAGTGCGTTACACCGCTGGTTTTGGGTAAGCTAACACTCACCCAAGTGCCTAATAAAGCAATGACGGGTAATAGCATAAGTAGGCCAGTGACGATACTTTGGCTGAATAAAAATAGGCTGATGGTTAAAAATAATCCACCAAAAATAATCAAAATATAATCGCGTTGTACGCGGGTTTCCATGAGCTTTAACCCCACCATGGTTACTAGCAAGGCAATGCTTGCATCACGACCAAATACGCCGCTGTACTGTACTAAGATTCCAATAATAATGACAAATATCATCGGAATCAGCAGCCAATTACTTGGTAGATGCCATTTCTTAAAAGCAATTAAATAACGCCAAAAGCCCATGAGTAATACTAAAACGCTGATCCAAATAGGTAAGTGCGCAATGTGTAGCAGTAGTGTTAAGCTTAAGCTTGCTAGCAAACATTTAAGCTCAAATAAATTAGGTTGTTGGCTGTAAGTGGTCATGGCATTAGCGCTAGTGCGTTTAAGCATGCGTGTAAATGTGCGTTACCGCTGTTTTTTGCAATGTTGAGTTGCGGTATATTGAGTGCAAACGCACGATTTGCCTCGCTTGCTTCTACAACCCAGCGCGTTAGTAGACTAATACGCGCTTCATGGGTTAAGCCTGCAGTTTGTGCCCATTCAAAAATCAAGCAATTAGCGCTTAATCCCTCAAACTGTTTAAGTAGTAAATTAGGTGTACCAAACTCGCTATCATCTAGCTTAGATGAGGCTTTCCAGTTTATTTTTTTTAAGTTATCACCTACTTGATAGGCTTTATGCCCAGAAAAGTCTTCGTTGCCTGATTGATGGCTAGCAACGTTGCTGTTATTGCTATCTACATTGGTGTCTTGCGTGCTAGTGGGCGTGTTGTCGAGTTGGCTCAAAGCGGGATAAATAATAGCGGTTGACTCAAGCTGCACATAAGCCCAAGCGTGGCATAGCGTTAGTGGAAATTCACTGTAGACTTTAATACGCTCAGGTTTTAATGTGCCACGTTGGTGTGTGCTATGTGCTAGCTTTACACGTGCTTCGCCAAACGCTGGTATATCAATCAGTTGGCTAAAACCGATTTCAGGAGTGCATTCAAAATGCAGTAAAACGCCTGTTCTTTGGCGGCCCTTATTGTCGCTTACAATCAGCTCAGCATGAAGCGGCTCATGGGCAAAAGTGGGTTGAAAACATTGTAATTTAAGTTGTAAATGCGCAATATTTCGCCAAGTGTGCAACATAGCCGCGTGGCCAACACCTGCTAACAAAAATGTTAAGGCAAAGCCTAAGCTTAGTGAGTAATTCATTGAGCCTAGCAACATGCCAAACAATAAAAAACCGAATATGAGACCAAAGCGAGTGGGTAAAATATAAATATGACGGCGCGATAACACTGCAGGCGTACTATCTGCTTTGGCTACCCTAAACCAGCTTTTAAAATTGAGTTGGCTAATTGGGTTTTTAAATAATGCTAAGTTTCGCAACATTAAAATGTTATGGAATCGCAACACTAGCGAGTAGCGCCTGTGCCATTCCTTGCGGGTTCATACTATGGCTATTAGCTGAGTGAAGCCTATGCTCAACCACAGCATTGAAAACAGCTTGTATGTCTTCAGGGATTACAAATTCACGACCCTCAATCAGTGCCCATGCTTGCGCTGCTTGCTTTAAGCTGATGCCAGCTCTAGGTGACAAACCTAACTGGAACATTGCTGGGTTACGACTTGCGTTCAGTAGTGCTAATAAATAATCTAGCAGGTCATCAGATACGTGTATTTGGCTTGCTGCCAGTTGAAGTGCCATTAAATCATGTGCGTTAATGAGCGGCTCAATGCCACTCAAAATGCTTCTTCCACCTACGTTTTTGAGTAGATTACGTTCTGAGTTAGCATCTGGGTAACCCAAACTAATACGCATTAAAAAGCGGTCAAGTTGTGACTCTGGTAATGGGTAAGTACCCGCATGATGAAATGGGTTTTGAGTAGCAATGACAAAAAATGGTTTTGGTAGCACGCGCGTTTCACCATCTAAGCTAATTTGACCTTCCTCCATGACCTCTAGCAACGCACTTTGCGTTTTTGGGGTCGCGCGGTTGATTTCATCGGCCAATAAAATTTGTGTAAAAGCAGGGCCTGGATGAAAACTAAATTGACTCGTATTGCGATCATAAACCGATACGCCAAGCACATCTGCAGGCATTAAATCATTGGTAAATTGTACACGGTTAAATTGTAAGCCCAGCACCTGCGCTAGTGTATGAGCTAGCGTGGTTTTGCCCATGCCAGGTAAGTCTTCAATCAACAAATGCCCGCGCGCTAAAATACTCGCTAAGGCCAGCTTAACTTCTAGCGGCTTACCTAGTACGACTTGGCTAATGGCTTTAATAATGGCATCTGTCGTTTTTTGATGAATAGTCAAAACAAGTTTCTTTTCTTGAAGTTTAAGTGCTTAAATTAAGCGCCAATAGTAAATATTAAGTTTTAGAATATTTTTTTAGCAACCTATAAGTATCGTTTTTAACGTTTAAGTTCTAAGCTATTAATAGATTTCTAGTTTAGTGATCAGTGTATGTTTTAACTAACTCATGTTTGCTCGCTTGTGTAATCTTAGCAACATTTATTGCAGGCTTAATTAAATTTAAGTTGAAGTCATATAATTCAGCCCAATGTAAATTTAAAATCAATTAGGAGTTTTTATGTTTATCACTCGTCCATCTCACACACGTGGCCACGCAAATCATGGTTGGCTAGATAGTTATCACAGCTTTTCTTTCTCAAATTATTATGATGAAAAGTATATGCAATATTCTGTTTTGCGTGTGATTAACGAAGATGTCATTGCTCCGCAGATGGGTTTTGGTATGCATAGCCATCGTGATATGGAAATTGTCACCTATATGTTAAGCGGTGAACTACGCCATACCGATAGCCTCGGTAATGGCTCTGTTATTAAAGTAGGTGACGTGCAGCGTATGACGGCAGGCAGTGGTATACGCCATAGCGAGGTGAATGCATCTGCCACAGAAAGTGCGCATTTGCTGCAAATTTGGTTGCTACCTAATGCACAAAACTTAATGCCTAGCTATGAAGAAAAAAACTTCGGTTTGGCTGATAAATTGAATCAATGGTGTTTGCTCGCTGAGCAAAATCCAAAATCTAACGCATTGCATATTCATCAAGATTTACAAATCTTTGCAACTTCACTTAACCAATCTGTTTCGCTGCGTTATACACTGGCTCACAAGCGCTGTGCTTATTTACAACTTGCCAAGGGCAGTATTAGCATTGCAGGGCACATACTTCAGGCAGGCGACGCGATTATGGTTGAGCAAGAAGAATTATTTACAATCACCGCACTCGCAAATGCAGAAGTGGTTTTGTTTGATTTACCCATGAATTACCAGTAACCAATTAGTCTTTGATCATGATTAATTAGTCTTGTTTGTGTAGTTTAATTATTGGTAAACACTTTGTTTATAGCGTGCAAGATTACGGGCTGTAAATTGACTTGGTATAAATATTTAAGAGTCGTCACTATATAGCCGGTAAACATTCACTAATGTATGTATAATTTAACAAACTAGACCAGTCATATATAAATGCTTATCTTTAAATTAAATGATCACAGACTAAGTACTAAGCAAATATTGCAAGATCAACAACAACATCACTAAAAAAATCTCAATTAAACGTTTTTAAATAGTCTTTAGGAGTAATAACCATGAATTTAATCAAAAAAGTACATGCAACAAAAGTGTTGTTAATGGCGAGTTTTTTAGCAGTACCGCTATTAAGCTTTGCTGAGCAGCAAACTTTTAAAATAGACAATAATCACAGCTTTGTAAATTGGCAAATTCGCCATGTGTCTGCTAAAACCTCAGGCACGTTTTCAGATGTAACAGGCAGTTTATCAATCGATCGCAAAGCGCTAGCCAACTCGAGTGTGGAGGCTAAAATCAATGTGTTGTCGGTCAACAGTAGCATGGCCAAGCGTGATGAACATATCAAAAAAGAAGATTATCTAGACGCGTTTAAATTTGGCATAGCCACTTTTAAAAGTACAAAGATTGATGCTAAATCAGAGTCTGAGGGTGTGATTACAGGCGAGTTTACTTTGCATGGTATTACTAAAACCATCAGCTTTCCTTTTAAAGTACTAGGTTTTGATACAGACCCATGGGGTGGTTATCGCGTTGGTTTGGAAGCCACGACAGCTATTAAGGCATCTGATTATGGCTTTAATTGGGGTGCTAAACCTAAAGCTTCAGTTGGTGATGAAGTGGTATTAAATTTGTTAATAGAGGGTGTGCAAACACCACCAGCGGCTAAACCGTATTAAATTTGTTTTAATCAGATTTAACTTTTTTAATGAAATTGTTGTGAGTGAAGCGATTAGGATTTAACTGCCAAACAACATGATCATTTAGTTATTAAGTTGCTAAAAATGACACAATATTTTTAGTCAAAATAAGTTAAATCTGAAACAGTTTTATCTTATTTTAATTTTTGGAGCAAGCAATGTCAGATTTATTTAGCCCAGTCACTTTGGGCAGTATCAGCTTAAAAAATCGTATGGTCATGGCGCCACTTACACGTAATAGAGCGGGCGAGGGCGGTGTACCACATGATTTAAACGTCACTTACTATGAGCAACGTGCCTCAGCAGGCCTAATTATTACCGAAGCAACGCCTATCAGCCCAATGGCGCACGGTTACCCAGCTTTGCCTGGTATTTACACAGACGCCCAAATTGCAGGCTGGAAAAAAATAACTGCCGCCGTTCATGCCAAAGGTGGCAAAATTGTATTGCAATTGTGGCATGTAGGTCGTATTTCGCACCCAAGCTTGTTAGACGGCGCACTACCTGTAGCCCCAAGTGCGATTAAACCAGCGGGTAAAGCCTTTACCTACAAAGGCTTAGAAGATTACGTAGAGCCACGCGCACTAGATGCGAGTGAACTGCCAGGTATTGTTGCCGACTACGTACACGCAACTAAAAGCGCGCTTGAAGCAGGCTTTGACGGTGTAGAAGTGCATGCTGCAAACGGCTATTTGCTGGACCAATTTTTGCGCGATGGCAGCAATAATCGCACAGATAACTACGGCGGTAGCATTGAAAATCGCGCTAGATTATTGATGGAAGTCATGCAAGCTGTGGTTGACACTGCAGGGAGCGACAAAGTCGGTGTGCGTATTTCACCCGTTAACCCGTTTAACGACATGAAAGACACAAATCCACAGGCCGTTTTTAATGTTGTGACTGAACTATTAAACCAGTTTAATTTAGCCTATTTACATGTGGTTGAAGGTGGCATACATGGTGGTGGTGAAGCTGACCCATTTGATTTTGAACAAATGCGCGCACTTTGCAAAAGCGCTTATATGGCCAATTTAAGTTACGATAAAGCACGCGGCAATGCCGCCATCGCTAGTGGTCATGCTGATACTGTAGCTTACGGCGTACCATTTATCGCGAACCCAGACTTAGTAGAGCGCTTCAAAAAAGACGCACCACTGAATGCAGCAGATAGCAAAACATTTTATGGCGGTACAGAAAAAGGTTATACCGATTACGCATTTTTAACTGCCTAATTTCCTACAACAGCCAAAATGAAAGCCTGATGTTTAACTGCATCAGGCTTTTTGTTTTAGAATACTAGATATATCTCTTTATCCGATTCAGCATGTTTGATCCTAAGCCCATCCTAAAAACGCTTCCACTATTACCTGGTGTTTACCGCATGCTCAATGCGGAAAACGAGGTAATTTATGTGGGTAAAGCAAAAGAATTAAAGAAGCGTGTTTCAAGTTATTTTAATAAAAACTTGCCTTCGCCGCGCACACGCATGATGGTGAGCCAAATTGCCAATATTAAAACGACGGTGACTAGAAGTGAAGCAGAAGCGCTACTGCTAGAAAATAACCTCATCAAAAGCATGATGCCACGTTATAACGTGTTGTTTCGTGACGATAAATCTTACCCTTACATTACGCTGACCAATGACGCATACCCGCGTTTGGCGTTTCATCGTGGCACGCAAAAAAAAGGTAGCACTTACTTTGGGCCATTTCCAAACTCAGTGGCGGTGCGTGAAAGTATTCAACTTTTGCAAAAGGTTTTTAAGCTGCGCACTTGTGAAAATACCGTTTTTGCTAACCGCTCTAGGCCTTGCTTGCAGTATCAAATTGAGCGTTGCACAGCGCCTTGTGTCGATTATATTTCTACTGAAGATTACAGCCGTGATGTTTCTCAGGCCAGTTTGTTTTTGCTGGGTAAAGAGCAGCAGGTGATGGATGAGCTCGGCGACCAGATGAACCGCGCCGCGGCTAAGCAAGATTACGAAAAAGCGGTCGTGTTTCGTGACCGTATTCAATCGCTCAGGCAAGTGCAAGCACGCCAGTTTGTGAGCGATTTTAATGTAGCAGATGCTGATGTGGTGGCGTGCGTAAATGTGCAGGGCGACCACTGCGTGAACTTGGTGATGATACGTGGCGGGCGGCATTTGGGCGATAAAAGCTTTTTTCCTAAAAATGCCGATGGTGAGGATTTAACCGCTACTTTAGAAGCTTTTTTAGTACAGCATTATATGGGTGGAAAAGTGCCACCCATGATAGTGGTGGGCTTGGATATTGAAACTGAAGCATTAGAAGAAGCGTTTAGCTTGCAAAGCGACAAAAAAGTAAAAATTGTCACGCGTGGCATAGGTGACAAAAAAGTATGGCTAAAAATGGCCACCACTAACGCTGAGCTCGCTTTAACGCAGCGCCAAATACAATCGACCAACCAAGGCGCGCGCTTAATTGCTTTGCGTGAAGCGCTTAATTTGGCTGAAACCACAGAGCGTATTGAATGCTTCGACATTAGCCACACCATGGGCGAGGCCACTGTAGCGAGCTGTGTGGT